>URMC01000017.1 GCA_900548735.1 uncultured Eubacteriales bacterium
AAAGAAAAGCGGGTAAAAAATCTGATGACATCATAGAAAGCGTATCTTTTTGAAGGGGCGACCATTGGTCGGCACCTGCAGTGCGGCTGAACGACCGACGCGATACTTTGGGTGCACACACCCATCCTTTTGTAGGGGAGGGGGGTTCCCCTCCCGTTTGTAGAGCGATACGCCTTGCATGCGGGCGACCAATGGTCACCCCTACAATTAGCCAAGCAACACTCTGAACAACCGGCGGGAGCAAGCCCCGCGCCAGCTCCCTTTAGCCTTTCGGGGATGATTTTCGCAACAAAAAAAGGAGCCCGGCAAGCCGGGTTCCTTTTTTTGTTGATATTCCAATCAGTCCTCAAAGGGGAACTTGTACTGGGTCAGACCCAGCTCGTCACGCACTTTGATCATTTCCGCCTGCACGGCGGCATTGATCGGCACGCCGTTCTTGCGCGCGCAACGTACTTCAAATTCCTTCTCGCCGGCGGTGTAGATGCGGTCGCACCCGGGCGCCTTCGCAGAAGCGCGGAGGGCACGGCAGATCTCGCCTGCGGTCTTGCGGAAAGCAACCTCGCCCATGAAGGCGTTGGTGTCGATTGCGATGAAGAAGTGACCGAGGTGGAAGGGTACCTTCTCACCCTTCGGTCCGACGCCGGTCAGCGCCTTCATGTAAGGACCCTGACCAAGTGCGGCGGAGAGAATCTCCACCACTGCGGCGTAGCCGTAGCCCTTGTAGCCGCCCAGCTCTTCGCCGGCGCCGCCCAGCGGGCAGAGCGCAGCCTCACCGGCAACCAGCTCTTTCAGGATTGCAACCGAGTCGGTGTGATATTTGCCGTCTCTGCCGATAACCTGCCCCTCAGGGGTGGGCTTGCCGATGCGTGCGTAGTATTCGATCTTGCCGCGCTGCACAATAGAGGTTGCGCAGTCCAGCACAAAGTCATATGCTTCGTCAGTAGGCATACCGAAAGTCAGCGGGTTGGTACCCATCATGTTCTCTACACCAAAGGTAGGAGCAATGGAGGGGCGGGCGTTGGTGCCGGTGATGCCGATGCAACCCTGTTTGGTTGCCATAGTGGCGTAGTAGCCTGCAATGCCGTAGTGGCAGGAGTTGCGGGCAACGACCATACCGATGCCGTATTTATGTGCCTTCTCAATTGCCATGGACATGGATTTGTAGCCGATCACCTGACCCATACCGTCATGACCGTCTACCACAGCGGTAGCGCCGAAGTCCTTTACCACCTCAAAGTTGGTAACAGGGTTCTGGATGCCCGCCTTGATCCGATCCAGGTAGATCGGCTTGAAACGGTTGACACCGTGGGACTCAATCCCGCGCTTGTCGCTCTCCAGCAGCACGTCCGCGCAGATAATTGCGTCCTCACGGGGAATCCCGTAGCCGACAAAGGAGTCTACCACAAAGTTAGTGATTGTTGTCCAATCGACAATGTTGGATTTTGCCATTGTTCTTTACCTTCCGTTCTTATAATAGCGGATTGCTCCGCTTTGATGTTATTGTAGCACACCGGCGGTGCATTTGCAAGGCTTTTGCCGATTTTCTTTTCCTTTATCTATAAAATAGATTTGCGGCAGGGCTTACTTTGTACGCTTTGCACAACAGAGAAAGCGGGCGCGAAAAACGCCGAAGGCAGTGCCTTGGCTCCTCAAAAACAAACATGACTTTTCCAGAATGTTTCAAAACCGTAAAGAATTGTGAAAAAGAGGTGTTTGTTTGAGGAAATTGAACAAAAACAACACCCAATTTCGGAAAAACTTATTGACAAACGGCGGATTTCATATTATAATAGGGGTACCAAATACGAAAAGGAAGGTGCATAACTATGCGTAAATTCCTCGCAGGCCTGATGGCTGTCATGATGCTTGCCTCTGTGCTGGCACTGTCAGTTGGTGCCGCGACAAAGACTTTTGACGAGTCCACGGCAGACGATGCAAAAAACCTGGATCTGATCATCACCGAGGTGATGACGCAGTCCAAAAACCCGCAAGACTTTGCTGATTCGAGCGATCTTTATGAATACATCGAGATCTACAACCGCGGCGATTCTGTAGTCAACCTGGCTGACTACTGCCTGGTTCGGTGCGATTCGACAGGGGTAACCGACGCTGTCAATCCGTGGAAACAGCAGCACAAGTTCACCAACGTGCTCAACTTGGTAGCAAACAATATCGAAAACGACAACGCGCTGGATAAATCCAAGCTTTCCGTTTCGATCACCAACCCGCGCGATATCAATCTGCAGCCCGGTCAGTTTGCTGTAATCTGGATCTGGAATGACGATAACGAGCAGTTCTGCAAGGACAATAACGAAAACCTTGCCGCAGCGGATAACAACCGTAAAAACAGCGCCGGTCAGATCGTTTCTTTCCCGAAATTCCGTGACGCTTACTCCTCCAGCGCTTCTACCGCCGCTCATGTGAAAAACGCGGACGGCACGTTGGATACCGTAAAGATGTCTGATGACACGCTGGTCATGGTTGCCATGGGTGCCACCAAGGAAATCAACAAGAACGGCTTCCGTCTTGCAAACGGCGGTCTGAACATGTATGCTCTGGCTACCAAGTCTGTTGGCGCCAGCATCGCAGCCGACGGTTACACCACGCAGAACGCGATCAACAACCCCAACATTATCTGCCTGTTCGAGTGGGGCACCAGTGTCTGCAAGGGCGGCATTCCGCAGATCGCCAACCCCGGCTACTCCACCATTTACGTGCCTGCCAATCAGGTGCCTTACATGATCAACAGAGGCGCTGAGCTGAACAAGAAAAGCAATGAGGAGATTAAGACCTATTCCGACTATGTAGAGTATGCTATCGCAATGGGCTATGAAGGAAGCTACAAGGAAGCATCCGTTATGACCTATTGGGAAAGACCTACCCCCGGCTACATGATGCCTTATCAGTGGGCGTATGTGGATCCTGCCCGGACGCCTGAGTCTGTAAAGAACTACATCTACGACAAGAATCTGGACGATGAAGCGCTGATCATGACCACCACCGAAAACACCCACTGGAACAAGGATATGTACACCTTCCTGGAGGAGGCAAGACTGATTACCGGTGATGACGGTTCCGGCGAGGGCGAGACCAAGCGTGATGAGATCGATTATAAGACTCAGGAAGAACTCAAGAAGCAGAACGACAAGACCATCAAGAACCAGCAGAACACCAACACGAAGAAGGGGTTGCCTGTATGGGCACTGATCCTGATCATCGTGGGCGGCGTTGTGGTGCTTGGCGGCGTTGCCGTGGTCGTGATTCTGGTTCTCAAGAAGAAGAACAAACCCGTTGCCGCTGACGACGTGGCAGCTGAGGGCGAGGTCAAGATCATTGATGAGGGTGCAGGCGAAGAAAAAGCCGAGGAGCCCAAGTCTGACGACACCAAATCCGAATAAGTTGCGGTAAAAACCGCAGGTAGGCGGTTGCCCGCATGGGCAACCGCCTTTTTATACTGAAAATCAGAAAGGAAAAACGACCATGAAACTGAGTGTTCTTGCCAATCTTTACGGCAAAAAGAGCCTTGACGCTTTCCCTCCTGACCTCCTTAGGGGTCCGCACAGTGGAGCTTGGTGCCGGCGGTTATCCTGGCAAAGCACACTGCAACCCGGCGGAGTTGCTTGCCGACCCCGCAAAGTATGATGCCTTTATTGCCACGCTGAAAAAATATGACGTGGAGGTTTGCGCGCTGGCGGCGCATGGCAACCCTCTGCACCCGGATAAAGAGCTTGCGGCAAAATATGACGCGGATTTCCGCAATGCGGTGCTTCTTGCCGAGAAAATGGGGGTAGACACCATTGTAGCCTTCTCCGGCTGCCCCGGCGACAGCGAAACCTCCAAATACCCCAACTGGGTGACCTGCCCGTGGCCGGAAGATTTTCTCAAGATTCTTGACTGGCAGTGGAATGAAAAGCTGATTCCGTACTGGAAGGAAGCGGGTGCGTTTGCGCTGGCACACCATGTGCCGCATATCGCGTTTGAAATGCACCCCGGCTTCTGTGTATATAATCCGGAAACCCTGCTTCGCCTGCGCGCCGCCGTCGGCGATGTAATCGGCGCCAACCTGGACCCCTCACACCTGATCTGGCAGGGGATTGACCCGGTGGCGGCAACCCGCGCACTTGCCGGTGCGATTTACCATGTGCACGCCAAGGACACCAAGGTAGACGCGTACAACACCGCAATCAACGGTGTATTGGATACCAAACATTACAGTGATGAATTGCACCGCGCATGGGTTTTCCGTACGGTGGGCTACGGCAATGGGGAAACTTACTGGCGCGATTTTGTCAGCAATCTGCGCCTTTGCGGCTATGACCGTGTGCTTTCCATTGAGCACGAGGACAGCATCATGACCATTGACGAAGGGCTTCGCAAAGCGGTAGACTTTATCAACAAGGTCATTATCACGGAAGAAAAGCCCCGCACCATGAGCTGGGCTTGAGCCTTTTCGGGTCCTTGCAAGGCGGCAATGCTCCCAAAGAGCATTGTCGCCTTGTGCGCCGGGAGATGTTACCAAAATGTTAATATTCCATATAATTCCAAAATTGGGTATTGACAACCATTTCTCGACAGGATATAATAATTTTGCAAGAGAGCCCCGGCAAAGGTGCCGGGGCAACCGGTGTGTGCCCGAAACGGGCAGAAATGGAGGAAAAATATGAAATCTACCGGTATCACCAGACAGGTTGACGAGCTGGGTCGCTTTGTGCTTCCCATTGAAATTCGCCGCGCGCTGGACATCAAAGTAAGAGACTCCTTGGAAATTTTCACGGACGAAGGGCGCATTATCCTGCAAAAGTATGTTCCCGCTTGCTTCTTCTGTTCCAATGCGGATGGGCTTGTCAATTTTGAAAACAAGCGTATTTGCCGCGAGTGCCTGGAAAAGATCAAAAAACTGTGATGACACTTCTTTCATGGCGGCGCTGTGACAGTACAACCCACCGTGAGCAAAGCGCGGCGGCACACGATCTGCTTTGTGCAACCCTGCAAAAAGCGGGGGTAGAGAAAACTCCGCTGGCGGTAACGGCGGAGGGGAGACCGTATTTCCCGGCACATCCGGAAGTGGATTTTAACCTTTCGCATACCAAAGGCATGGTAGTTTGCGCGCTGGCAATCGGCACCTTACAGGCGCCGCCGCGCGTAGGGGTAGACATAGAGAACACCCTCACCGATACAGAAAAGGCGGTGCGCTTGGCGCGCCGCTTTTTCAGGGAATCGGAATTGCGCTATTTTGAAGAAGCGGAAGAAAAGGGTTTAGCATTTGTAGAAATCTTTACGGCAAAGGAAGCATACGGCAAATTTATGGGCGAAGGGCTTGCAGTGCACCTTGGGGACGACACCATGAGAAAGGATTTTGAAAAAAGAACAAAAACGGCTTTTTTCAGATACCGTATTGGCACTTATTGCATTACACTTTGCCAAAAAGCGGAGATGGAACCGCCTGCCCCGCCTGCGGCGGGGCTGAACGACTGACGGCACCTTGCGGCCGCCTTGCGGCGGGGCGAACAGGCTGGCGCGCTGCTTTGGATGCACACGCCCGACATCCCGGCGCCGGTCGTTGAAAAGTTTTTGCGGGATTTAAAGGGGGCTTTTTTCAAAAAGCCCCCTTTTCTTTTGGCGTTTCTTTTGATAGTTTTTCTTTGCGCCTACACCTGCAAAGAAAAACGACTAAGGAATCTGATGAAACAAAAGTTACTCTTTCCTTTGTTTCACCAGATTCCACAGTTCTTCTTTTTCTTTTGAGCAAGTAGGCACAAAAGAAAATGGACAAGGGGCAATACCCCTTGTCGGCAAAAAGAAAATGCCATACAAACATTCCGGCGGCGAACATACTGACTCTATTGCCCGCCGCAGGCGCGCGAAGAGGGGGCTTTTTGAAAAAAGTCCCCTCTTGACTCCCCTAAAAACTTTTGGGCAACTGCCGCCGGAACGTTGGGCGAGCGCACCCAAAGTAACGTATCAGCCTATTAGCCGCCGTCGAAGACGGTGTCCGCAAGGTGCCCCCGCCGCAAGGCGGCCGCAAGGTGCCGCCGGGGTGTCGGGCGTGTGCCGCAACAATATTATCTGTTTTTCAACAAAACAACGCGATCATGACCGGAAAAATCGCGGGTAACCTTACAACTCTTTCCGTTCTCTGCGGCAAGCGTTTGCAATGCGGGCGCTTGCGCGGCGCCGATCTCAAATGCGAGAAACCCGTCTTTTTTCAGCACAATCTGCCACTTTTGCAAAATCTCCCGATAAAAATCCAGCCCGTCACTGCCGCCGTCCAGCGCTGCAACCGGCTCATAGCGCACTTCCGGCTGCAACTCCGTCAATTCCTTCCCCGTCAGGTACGGGGGGTTGGAAAGGATTGCGTCAAATCCCCCTTCCCATTCTTTCGGCACCGGGGCGAAAATATCCGCTTTGCAGAACGTGACCCGCTCCGCCACGCCGTTGCGCGCCGCGTTTCGCCCGGCAAGCGCCAGCGTTTCCGGAAACAGATCGGTTGCCACGGCGGTGATATCGGGTCTTGACGCCAGTACGGAGATTGCCACGCACCCGCTGCCGGTGCACAGATCCAGAAACCGCGCGCCTTGCGGCAGTTCCCGGATTGCCAACTCCACCAAATGCTCGGTATCCGGGCGCGGGCAAAGGCATGCGGGGCTGACCTCGTATTCCTCCCGCCAAAACCCCCAGGTGCCAAGCAGATATTGCAACGGGTAGTGCGCGGCGCGTTTTTGCACCACGTCCGGGGGGATATTGCCCGCAAAATGCTCCGTGAGCATACGCGCCTCCCCCGCGGCGTTCTCAATTCCGGCGGCTGACAATGCCGCTTTTGCTTCCCTTTCTGTCATTTGGCAAGAAACTCCCGGTATTTTTCCGCGATAAAGCGTTCAAATGCCGGCTCCACCAAAATCATACCGTCCACGTTCAGGTGGCTGATGTCCCCGGTATCCTGACAATATTTCTCCCGGAAAGCGACACTGTCCATATCCACTTTGGTGTTCTCCACGTCCATGGCATTGAAACAGGGCAAGCCCCTTGCGGCGCACAGGCGCATCATCGCTTTGCCGAAATCCGCCTGAGTTCTCCCGTTCCGGGTCTCCTCGTGCGCCCAGACCGTGACCCCGATAATCAGCGCGTTGGGGTACTTTTCCTGCAAGCGATCCAGGCAATAGTTAATCGCCCCGCAAAAAGTATCCAACCCGTTATCGGCATCCGCGCCCAGCGGCACACCCTTGGAAAAATCGTTTCTTCCGCCCTCAAACAATATGATCTGCGGTTTGGGCGTACCGTTTGACATCCCGTTCACGCGCTCGGTCATCGGCTTGTAGTTTTTTCCCTCACAGTTGGAAACGGTGCTTCCGCCAATGCCGTAATTGATAAACTTCATATCGTATTTCCGCGCCAGCAGGTTCGGCCACACATAGTCGATCCCGGTTTTGCTACCACCGAAATAGCTGTCGCCCATCGCGTACATCGTAATGCCGGAAAGTTCCTCGTTGTACAACTCCTGTTTTGCGGTTTTCAGAAAGCGCGAAACCTTCAGGTTTTTCAGAGTTGCCCCGCCCTCGGAACCTGCCAGCGTACCCGGCTTTTTCACATACTCGGAGAAAACCTTGGCAAACTTCATTTTTCCGGTGTTTTCCGCCGTTTGCCCGGAGGAATAGCACAACCGGATATACTCATCCGCAAAGGTGCTGACATACCGGTAATGAACCTGATCCCCCTCAAACGTTACCACCTCTTCGGCTCTCCCGCCAAAGCCGGGATAATGATCCCCCGGCTCCTCCAGAACAAAGTTTTCCCCCTCTTTGACCCAATGGGAGATCACGTACTCGGTTTTGCCGGCGTAAGCGGTATCGGCGCTCCCCTCCCCGTTGTCGTCGGTAAAGCGGATTTCCGTGCCTGCTTTTTTAATATGGATCACATCGCTGTAGGAGAAGCCTTCCTCCCCATCCACCAATGCGTCCGGGTTCTTTTTGTCTTTGGAAGAGGCAACCCGCCCCATGTGCCAGGCAACCTCAATCTGGTTTTCCTCCAGCGTTTCCGGTTCCTCCTGCTTGCAGGCGGCAAACAGGGGGAAGAGCATGCAAAACGCAAAAAACAGCGCTAAAAAACGTCTCATTTCGTCAGTTCCTCGTTACAAATCAGGGTGACTTTGGTGTAAAACTCCTTTTTCCCGCTCATCATGGCAAACGCATCATTCACCTCAGAGAGCGGATAGCGGTGTGTGATCAGCTCCCGGAACGGAAATTCGCCCTTCGCCATCACGTCCGCCACAGCACGCCAGTCATTGATGCGGTCATTATAAGAGGAGTTCCATGTGCCGCAAAGCGTCAGCTCCCGCCGGAGAATTTGCGAGTAAGTAGCGGCGGGGATCGTCATATCCCCAAACGGGTTGCCCATCAGCACCAGCCGCCCGTGGGTCTTGAGCGACAGAATGGCATTGCCAAGCGCCGCCCCGGCGCCGGTGCCTTCCAGTGCCACATCAAACAGCCCATCCCGCTCTTTGTCATACGCCTCAAAACCGAAGCGGCGGGCAAATGCCAGCTTTTCGTCACTGATATCCACCACGCGAACGGCCGAAGCCCCAGCCATTCTGGCAAATCCGGCGGCAACCAAGCCAATGGGTCCCGCCCCGAAGATCACAACCTTGTCGCCAAGCGTGATCTGCATTCGGCGCACCGCGGCACGCGCCACAGCGGAAGGTTCCATCAGCGACGCCTCGTCCAACGGAATGCTGTCATCCAACAGCACAAGATTGCGGGTGTCTACTGCCAGATACTCGGCAAAGCCACCGTCTCTGCGGGAGCCATAATAGTCATAGTGCTCACAGTTTGCATACTCCCCAACCTGGCAGGCGGGGCACTTGCGGCAGGGTAGCAGCGGGAAAACAGCCGCATGCCGCCCGATCAGTGCCGGGTCCTGTGCCTCCCGGATCACCCCTGCAAACTCATGCCCCGGAATGGTGGGAAAATGATAGGTGCCCTTGGTCAGCACACGGGGCAAATCCGACCCGCAGATTCCCGCGGCGGCAATTTCAAGCAGTACCTCGCCCTCCCCGGGCGCAGGCTTTGCCACTTCTTCATAGCGCAGGTCCCCTACTGCGTGCAATACCGCGGCATGCATCATCTCGGTTGTTTTCATCTCAAACTCCTTTTATTGATTTCACAGAGAAAAAGAGCCGGCGCAAGAAGCGCCGGCTCAGATCGGTTTACTCAGGAGCGGGTGCCCTGATCTTCCAGTTTCTTCACAATTTCTTCGATCTGTCTGTTCAATACCTTCTTATAAGCGGCATAAGAGGTAGACCAGGAAGCACCGGAGATTGCCGCCTTGGAGGGCAGCTCACTCATGAAGGAAAGGTCGTTGGTGAAGATACGGCCAAGGTCAAAGGTGATCGCGGCACGAACTTCCTCAAACATGTTGGTCTCGTCCTGCGTGTCGGAATATTTGAGCTGCATGTTCACCTCAAAGATTTCCGGCGTGGTCAGACGGTAGCCTTCGGAGCACCAGCACTCCAGCACTGCGGAAAGCATAGACCAGGTCTCCTGCTTGCCGTCACGCTCGGGAGCGTTGACATAAATACCGTACAGGGAGAACGGGTTAGCCTCAACGGTGTAGTAGTTCTTCTGATCCTCATCGTATTTCGGGGTAGGAACAAGACCGTATTCCAGACCCTCAATCTTTACCAGATTGTTTTCTGCAAAGTATGCACGGTTCTGGCAGAACATTGCCTTCTGATCACGGAAGGGCTTGGAGTAAGTGCCGGCAGAATCGGAAGAGAGTGCCCAGCAGTCAGAAGTGGTCAGCCATGCGCCCAGCTTCTCAACCAGTTTTACCGTCTTCTTAGAGCCGTAGTCCTTGGAGATGTAAAGCAGAGGCTCGCCTTCGTTTTTGCCGTGCTCTACGTATCTCATAAAGGAACCGGTGTAGAAAGCGTCTACATGGTAGTTGACCGTGCAGAAGCCGTAGAAGTCGGTTTCGTCCTTCGTATTGTTGTTATCAAGGTCCTGACCGACGTTGGAGGTCAGCTCAATCAGCTTGTCGATCGTCCATTTGCCCTTGTAAACAAGGTCATACAGGTATGCGGTTGCATCCTCGAAGCCTGCACCCTGAGCCTCCTGGTTGTGGTACTGGTTCAGAATCTTCTTGTTGAAGTACATGGTGTACATCAGGTGCAGCACGTTGGTCGAGCAGTCACCGGAAACGAAATAAATGGAGTCACCTATGCTCACGGTGTCGATCAGTGCCTTCGGCCACCACGGCTTCTCATAGTCGATGTAGGAGGTCTCGATGTCCTTCAGGTCAATCAGAAGACCGTTGATGGCAAGCATGCCTTCTGTACGGGAGTAAGACGAAATCAGGTCGTAGGAATGACCGCCCGCGTTGGCATCGCTCTCCACCTTTTTCACAAAAGCAGCGCGCTTCTGCACGTTACCGGGTGTGCTCTGCCATACCAGCTCCACATTCAGACGGGACTGAATGTTTTCGTTACGCTGATAGATTGCGTCGTTGACGTTATCACTGGTGATACCTTCCGACTCGTACTCCTGCTTCTCCACGTCGGACCAGTACAACGTAGTAATGGGCTCACCCATGTAGTTCAGGTTGTACTTATCCAGATCATCCTTCAAACGACCGTACTCATCCTTCGTCGGGTCGTAAGTGTTGTCGTTATTTTCGCCACCTTTACAAGCGACCACAACGAACAGACACGTTACGCATGCAAGGATAAGTGCAATGATTCTTGCGAATGTCTTCATCTTGTGTTGCCCCCGCGCTCCCGCGGGAACTGCCTCCTTTTTTCGGATTTTGGGTATAACTACCCTATCGGTCAGGTATATTGTAACAAAAGTCAGCGCTTTTGTCAATCGGTTTTCTTGAATAATCCACGAAATCACCAAAACTTTTTTTGATTTTCTTGTCATTCTGCCGATATATGAACCTCAGATTTCCAAAAAAACCGGAAATGTTAAAAAAAGCGCAACACTTGCACAGGGGTTTTTCCTGTTGTATACTTGTCAGCACGGCGGGAATATGCTATACTATGCTAAAAAGTATAAATAAGGAAAGGAGTTTCTATGAAGCCCTTACAACCGGATGAATTTGACCAGGTGTTCCATCGGATCGGGAAAGAGTGGATGCTGTTGACGGCAGAGAAGCCGGACGGCGGTGCCAACCCGATGACCGCCTCCTGGGGTGGGCTCGGGTTCCTTTGGAACAAGCCCGTGGCGTTTCTTTTTATCCGCCCGCAACGCTACACTTTCGGGCTTGCGGAGCATGCAGATCGGCTGACCGTCTCCTTTTTGGAGGAAAAATACCGCGGGGCACTACGCCTGTGCGGCACCCTTTCAGGCAGGGATACCGACAAGTTTGCCGCCGCGGGGCTGACCGTGGCGAGGGCAGACGGCGTCCCCTACCCTGCCGAAGCACACACGGTGCTGGTGTGCCGCAAACTGTTTGCGAAGGATCTGGAGAAATCCGATTTTCTGGACACGGCACTGCTCGGCAACTACAAAGAAAACGATTTTCACCGGATGTATATCTGTGAGATTGAAGCTATTTATCGGAAGGAAGAATCATGACCGTTACCGAAGAAGTTAAAAAACTCTGTGAAAGTGCCCGCCTTGCCGTGCCCGCCGTGGCGCTGGCGGGCGATGAGCGCCGAAACGCGGCGCTCATCGCGGCGGCGGAAAGCCTTGTAAAGAACACCGGGGATATTCTCGCCGCGAACGAGAAGGATCTTGCCGCCGCCAAGGAAAACGGCGTGCCTGCCGTGATGTTGGACAGGCTGCGACTGGATGCGGCGCGTGTGCGCGCTATGGCGGATGCCATGCGGGCGCTGACCGTGCTCCCGGACCCCACGGCGCGCACCGAAACCTGGGAGCGCCCCTCGGGACTGACGATTTCCCGCGTCCGCGTGCCGCTGGGCGTAGTTGCCATTATTTATGAAGCGCGCCCGAACGTTACTGCCGACGCGGCGGGGCTGTGCCTGAAATCCGGCAATGTGGCGGTACTGCGCGGGGGCAAAGAAGCCATCCACAGCAACCGGGCAATCATTGCCGCCATCAGGGAGGCAATCGTGCCGCTCGGGTTCCCGGCAGACAGTGTGTGTCTGGTGGAATCCACCTCGCGCGAGAGCGCAACGGCGCTGATGACGGCACAAGGTCTGGTAGATGTGCTGATTCCGCGCGGCGGCAAGGGGCTGATTCGTTCCTGCGTGGAAAATGCGACGGTACCGGTGATTGAAACAGGGGCGGGCAACTGCCATGTTTATGTGGATGCGGCGGCGGACCTTTCCAAGGCGCTTGCCGTTACAATCAATGCCAAGTGTCAACGCCCGTCGGTCTGCAATGCCGCGGAGACTTTGCTGGTGCACCGGAACATTGCCGGGGCGTTTTTGCCGGAGCTTTACCGGGAAACGAGAAAATACAATCTGATTTTCCGTGGTGACGCGCGCACGCGTGAGATTCTGCCACAGTCGGAGGTTGCCACAACGGAGGATTTTGCCACCGAATACAATGACTATATTTTGGCGGTTCGTATGGTGGACAGTGTGGAGGAAGCCGTGGAACATATCAATCGGTACGGCACAAAGCACAGCGAGTGTATTCTCACCGAGGATGCCGTAGCGGCGGAATATTTTCTCACCCATGTGGATGCCGCCGTGGTTTATCAGAACGCCTCCACCAGGTTTACCGATGGCGGAGAGTTCGGGTTTGGTGCGGAGATCGGCATTTCCACGCAAAAGCTGCATGCGAGGGGTCCTATGGGGCTGGACGCGCTGACCACCGTGCAATACCGCGTGCGCGGCAACGGCACCGTGCGGTAACCCGGCACCTGCGGTGCGGCTTGCAGGCTGACGGCACCTGCGGTGCAGCTTTCAGGCTGACGGCACCTGCGGTGCGGCTTTCAGGCTGACGGCACCTGCGGTGCGGCTTGCAGGCTGACGCGATGCTTTGGGTGCATACGCCGAATTAGCGGGCGACCATTGGTCGCCCGTTTTTTGGCAAAATCTACCTCTGTAGGGGAGGGGTCTTTCCTCCCGCCTTGACGTAAAGTTACTCTTTCTTTTGTCTTGTCAGATTCCTTAGCCGTTTTTCTTTGAGAGCGCAGGCGCAAAGAAAAACTATCAAAAGAAATGCCAAAAGAAAAAGGGGGCTTTTTGAAAAAAGCCCCCTTTAAATCCCCGAAAAACTTTCCGGCAACTGACGCCATACTTTCGCTGTGTACGCCCAACTGTCTCTGAAAGCCCCGCCGTAGGCGGTTATTGCTTATGCCTTGCCGAATCCGGCGGAGTAAGGTTCAGCTCGTCACAGTTGAGAAAATCGTGTGCATCCAACAGCGACCCGGTTGGAATTGTCGTGGAGGAACCGCATTTGCGGCAGGTCACGCGCACGGCATCCGGCAAAAACTCTACATCGTATTCGTGTTCCTCCTCCGGGGCGCAAAGGCAGTGAATCTTGCCCTCGTCGTCCAGATCCCGAATCACAAACAATACAATTTCCAGCACCTGCGGGTCGGTCACGGTTTCTTGTGCCTCTTCGTGCAGTGCCTCAAAATCCTTGATACCGCTCTTCTCCATCATGTCCAGCAACTGCAACTCCGTGCGGGCAAGCTCCGCCTTCACGTGGTTGACCTCACCCGTGGTGCAGATGTTGATATCCGTATACGGACAGGGGATGGAGAACAGCTCCTTGTCAAAAAACATCTTTTCACTGACCGTGAAATGATGAGGCTTGGGGCAAATAATGCAGGGCACAGTCAACCGCAGCTTTCCGTCGCCGGCGGGCTGAACCTCCATCACGCTTTTGCCACAGTCGCATTTCAGGCGCACCATGGAGCCTTTCAGGTGAAACAGACTGACCGCGCTCATTACCCCCGCACCGCAATGCGGGCAACGGTAGGCTACCGTGGTCTGCTTTGTGTCAAGTACCATATTCTCCCCTCCCCGTGCCTCATGACACGTCATAGCTGTCAATCACATCATAATTGTATCCGAAATGCAGTGTACCCACAAGAGCGTTATACCATTCGGCATACGCGATATCAAACAGCGCCATGCGCCCGCGCACTTCGCCCCGCGTGACTCCGTTGCCGGTATATAGCAACACGAAAGTGCGCCCGTCAGCCGTAACGGTTCCGGTATCCCCCCGCTTTCTTCCGTCTGCAAACAACCAGTCGGAAATGGCGGTCACCCCCGCGTTTTCGGGGATCATATTGCTCTCACGGTACGCGGTACCAAGCTCCGACAGTGCCTCCAGCGTGCCGGAAACCGGCTTCTTTTGCACCGCCGACAGCGCCGCCGCCGCGTTTTCCTTCACCGCTGCTTCCGTTGTGCCGCTTACAATCAGATATTCCAGATTGCGGGAGGGCGTCTCATCCGAAAGATTATGCGCCGCCGCATAAGAAAGTGCCTTTTCTGCCGGAATCTCCCCCTCCAGCCGGCTGTTGAGACTCTCCGAAAACCGGGTGGCAATCGCCTCATAGCGCAGTGCCGTGGCAAGATCGTTTTCGGTAATCAGCGGGCCGTAGGAGCGGCGCAGATACGTAGTCAGATCCTCGCTGTTCTCTGCCGCCGCGCGAAACCGCAGATTGTAAAGCTGTTGCTCAATCGCTTCCTTCGCTTCATCGGTCAGCTCCGCCTGCCCCTCCACGGTTGCCCCCTCGCACAAAACCAGCGTGCGGCAAACCGCGGCAAGCACATTGTTCATAATGGTATCATACCAGCTTTCGGTCTCGCTATACATCTGGGCGTGCAGATTTTTGGAGGGATCGTAGGTTTTGTTTTTCTCCATCTCCTGCATCACCGAAAGCCCGTAGCCGTAAAAATAGTAGGCAAGCATCCCGTCGGTCACGGTATAATGCTCCGTCCGCAGTGCCACGCCGTCCTCGTGGATGGCGCTCCCCTCAATGAGGGAAAGCCCGGGCGAGAGCGGCACCTTGCTGCCGCCCTGTTCTTTTTTGCGGCAGGAAGCGCAAAACAGCATAGCAACCGCCACGCATATGCAAAGTACGCCGCGCACAGCGTGCCGCCGAATCTGTTTGTTCACGGGTTCTGCCTCCTTTCGGTTTTTGCATAAACTCCGCCCGCGAAAGGCGGGTTCGGATGCCTCCTGTCAGGCTATAAAGGGCTGGGCGCCCGCGGCGCCCTGTTTGGCACCGGCAAAGCGCACAGCCCTTTGCGGTTTACGGCACTCAGCCCGAGATGGATCTGGTTGCCTTGGAGTTGACGGTCACGGTGATCTTTTCTTTCTCTGCCTTGTACCAGTTTTCAAAATCGGTATCGGCAAGAGACTTCTTGATCTCCGAACGCCATGCGATCTTTTCATCGCCGGTGTAGGTCATGATGTGATAACCGTATTTGGTTTTGACGGCATTGGGGTAAGAAATCTCGCCCACCACGCGGGAGGTGTCCATCAGCCAATTCTCAAATTCTTCTACCATATCGCCGGATTTCACGTCGGCGTAGAAGATGTTGCTGTCCTCGTTGTAAATCTTGCCGTATTCCTCGAAAGCGTTCTTGTCAATCTTGTAAACGGTCTTGGCGTTCTCGCCCTCGCCCTCGGTTTCCACGGTGATCTTGCCGTCCGCCAGCATCTGCGCCAGCAGTGCCTTTGCCATCAACTCAGAAGAGATCTTGCCGTTTTCCGCCAGCACTTTGTCCGCCAGCTCTTTGACCTTTCCGGTCAGTTTTTCGGTAGTTGTCATCTTGTCATAAGTATCGCTCTTGAAGAGAATATGCCCTGCACTGCGCCACTTGTTGCCGTTGTCCACATGGGGCAACGTGGTCATCATGTACACAGAGTAAGTGGAGGTTGCTTTGTCCACATAGGAGCCGTTATCGTTCTTCGCGGCGTTTTCGGAGCTGATCGCAGTGGTGTCACCCACGGCACGACCCTTCTCATACAGCCACGTATCAAGATCATTGGTATCGTCGCTCTTTTTGTGATGAGGAGCCTTCATATCGTCCAGCGCCTTGGTCAGGGCAGCATCCTGCGCTTCCTGAGCGGCTTTCTTGGCTTTCTCTTCCTCGGTTCCCTTGTCGATTTCTTTCTTGTAAGTCTTGTCATAGACCGTGGTTTTCAGATATTCGGTAATTGCCGTTTCCAGCCTTTGGGTAAACTCATCCTGATTGGTAATACCCTTCAGCTCCTCTACCAGCGCCTTGTACTTCTCGCAGAGTGCGGTGTACTCTTCAAAATCGCCGTCCTTGTTGTCCGCCTGCTGGGGGGCAAACTCAATGGTAAAGGTGTAACCGATGAACCCGGTGTACAGGTCATACTTGGAGCGGTTTGCCTCATACTCCTCGTCAATACGGGTATCCACCACGCCGTTTTTAAACTCCTCCTGTTTGATGTTTGCCATCTTGGAGGAGAGCTGGGAAAGCTCCATCATCCGGCGCACTTCCTTCACCGTAACGCCCTTGCCGTACATGGACATCAGATACTCGTTTGCAGAGTAACCGCGCGTTTTGGCGTAGGAGGTGATGCTCTCGATAGCAGCGTCAATGGTCGCGTAATCGTCCGCATCCAGCGCCACACCGTAGTAATTGGCAATCTCGCAATAGGTCAGCACCTGGGTCACCTGATTTTCGGCGCTTCTTGCAAAATAGTCAAACCACGTCATGGTCTCGGTGTCGGGGGACTTTTCGGTGGGTCTGCTGTAGTACTGAGAGCGGAGCCCCTTGGAGGTGCTGAGCGAATCGCCGCCCGTCCCGCGGATGTACTGCAGAATATTCCCGTAACTGGAAGAGGAATACTGCGAGACAAAGTTCTGGTATTCCGAATAAATCACATACGACATCATGGAAGCATTGACTTCATAATGCTCGGTAGACGCCACGGTTTTGCCGTGCAGGAACACGCCCTTGGCATTCAGCGCGGAGAACGTGGCAATCAGCACCAGCGCTACCAGCACCGCAACAAGGATCAGCGTGCCCGCCCATACCGGCAGACCCTTTTTGGCTTTTCCGTTTTTCCCGCCTTTGGCGGTGGCAAGCGTTGCGCTTGCTCTCTCATTTTGTTCTCTGTTTCCCTTTCCCATTGTAAGGACCCCTTTATTTTAATTTCTGAACGGTCATCGACCGGGAAGTACATTGTAACGTACCGATGTGTATAGACAGTGTTGCTTTTGTGAAGAAGCGTCACACACTCATAATGACAGGTAAAATCATGGGCTTGCGCCCGGTTTTGGCGAACAGGAATCTGGAAAGATCGTCTTTCACGCGGGTTTTGATCTGCAACCAGTCGCAGTCCCCTTTGCGGGAAAGGCACGCGTCCAGCGAGCGCTGTACCACGCGTTTTGCCTCTACCATCAGTTCCTCGTTTTCTTTGACATACACAAACCCGCGGGAGACCACGTCGGGGCCGGAGATCAGCAGTCCGCTCTCCTCGTCTACCGTGGCAACCACCACAATCAGCCCGTCCTGCGAGAGATGCTTGCGGTCGCGAAGCACGATATTGCCCACATCGCCCACGCCGTAGCCGTCCACCAGCACCTGCCCGGCGGGCACCGTGCCGGCAAACCGCGCGCCGTTTTCGTCAATTTCCAGCACCTTTCCGATCTCGGAAAGGAAGATGTTTTCGTCCGGAATGCCCATTTCCAGTGCGAGACGCCGGTTTGCCTGCAAATGGCGGCACTCTCCGTGCACGGGCATAAAGTATTTCGGCTTGGTCAGCCCCTGCATCAGTTTCAGCTCCTCCTGACAGGCGTGGCCGGAAACGTGTACCGCCATCGCCGCGTCATTGAGGACCTCCACGCCGTTTTTGGAGAGCTCGTTGATCACGCGCCCCACCAGTTTTTCGTTGCCGGGGATTGCGCTGGAAGAAAGCACCACCAGGTCGCCATGCCCCAGCGTGACCTGATTGTGGTCGGAATACGCCATGCGGTAGAGCGCCGACATCGGCTCCCCCTGGCTGCCCGTGGTCACCAGCGTCAACTGTTCGGGTTTATAACGCTTAATCTCGGTAATATCAATCAGCGTGTCCTTCGGTACGTTCATGTAGCCGAGCTCCACGGCGGCGCCCACGATGTTGAGCATACTCCGCCCGGTCACGGCAACCTTTCTGCCGTGCTCCGCGCTGACATCGATAATCTGCTGTACCCGGTGCACGTTGGAGGAAAATGTGGCAATGACGATCCGCTTGTCCGGGTTGGAGGTGAAAATATATTCCAGGGATTTGCCCACCTTTTTCTCGGAGGGGGTAAAGCCCGGGCGCTCGGCGTTGGTGGATTCGCACAGCAGTGCCAGCACGCCCTCGTTGCCCAGCTCCCCAAGGCGCGCCAGATCCATCATTTCTCCCTGAATGGGGGTAATGTCCAGCTTGAAGTCACCGGTGTGAATCACGGTGCCGAGCGGCGTATGGATGGCAAGACAACACGCGTCTGCAATCGAGTGGTTGACGTGGATAAACTCTACGGAAAGCGCCCCCGCCTGCACGGTATCGCCCGCACGCACGGTGCGCAGATCCGCCTTCCACGGCAGGGAGTGCTCTTCCAATTTATTTTT
Source organism: uncultured Eubacteriales bacterium (assembly GCA_900548735.1). GTDB lineage: Bacteria > Bacillota > Clostridia > Oscillospirales > CAG-272 > Firm-07. The sequence continues at coordinate 18,497 of URMC01000017.1, forward strand.
AATGATCCCGATGGTCAGCTTTGTGCCGTATACCGGCGTGTTGACCGTGCGAAGCACATAAGGGATGGCGCCGATGTGATCCTCATGCCCGTGGGTGAGGAAAATGCCGCGCAATTTCTCGCTGTTCTGCTCCAGATACGTCACATCCGGGATGACCAGGTCAATTCCCAGCATGTCCTCATCCGGGAAGGCAAGCCCGCAGTCCACGGCGATCATATCGTTGCCGTATTCGATTACGGTAATATTTTTGCCGATTTCGTGAAGCCCCCCTAACGGGATAATGCGGAGCTTTCCGCCCGGCGCCCCCTTGCGGCGCTCCTGCTTTTTCTGCTTCTGCCGCGGGGTCTCATTTGCGGTTTTCTCATTACGTACCGGGGTGTTTTTGGCGAAATTCGTTTCCTTTTCCGCTTCTCTCACCGGTTGCTTTGCCGGCTTTCGCGGCAGGCGTCTGCCGCCCCGTGCGGCTTTTGCGCCGTTTTGTGCGGGGGCACCCCCGTTGTTTGCGGCAGTACCGCGGGTGTTTTTACCCGGCTTTACCGCCGTTTTCTCATCACGTACCCCGCCTTTTTTATTTTTTTGCGGTGCTTCCGGGGCGCGGGGCGCCCTGCCCGGCTCACCAACAGGTTTTTTCCTTGGGTTTCTCGGCATAAGTTCTCCTTCTGACAATTCTATCACGCGCAACTGCGCAACATCCGACGCAAAACTCTCCCGCGGCGGATAAAAATGCTGAACATTCATTTTATTATACACCACTTTTCTCCCTTTGTCAAGATTAAAATCCAATCAAAAACCGAAGCAGGAAAAAAATGCCTGTGCCCACCAGCACTCCGGCGCCGAAAAAGAGCCATGCCGCTCTACCTCTGTGCCCGCGCAGGAAGTAATCTCTGCCCCCCATCACAATGCGGTTTGCCTCCGCAATCATATCCGCGTGTGCCGGCGAAGGGCGCCCCGCGCGCAGGACAAAAAACGCGTCCTCAAACAGCGGGCTGTCGGTGGTGTGCAATACGATCATTTCTCTCTGGCATCCTTTTAACATGGGTGTCTCCTCCGTTTCTTTTTTTCGAGTATTGCCGCCCCGCCGGCAGATTAAACACAATCCGTACAGATGACAGCCTGAACAAGCCTGCCGTAGGGGCGCGCCAGAGGAAACTTTTTGAAAAAAGTTTCCTCTGGACTCCTTCAAAAACTTTTGGGCAACCGATGCAGGGCATTGGGTGTGCGCACCCAATGCGCCGCGCCAGCCGTTCAGCCCCGCCGCAGTCGGTGCGCCCAACTGACTCTGAAAGCCCCACCGCAGGTGGCAGCCGGTGCCGGGCATTGGGTGCGCAACTTCTCCCTACGGGCGACCAATGGTCGCCCCTACGGTGTGTATACACCAACTCCGTAGGGGAGGATTCTATATCCTCCCGCCCGAATAACAAAGATACTCTTTTCTTCACCATATCAGCCCCCACGCCCGCTTTTTCTTTGAGAGCGCAGGCGCAAAGAAAAAGCTATCAAAAAGAAACGCCAAAAGGAGACGCGTTAAGGGGGATTTTTGAAAAAATCCCCCTTAAAATCCCCTAAAAACTTTTCGGCAGCTGATGCCGAGCTTTGGGTGAGCGTACCCAAAGCGGCGCGTCAGCCTGAAAGCCCCACCGCAGGTGGCCGAGCATTGGGTGTGTGACGGCGTTTTGCTTCTTTTCTCCCTTTTCTTTGCATAGAGTAGAAAAGAAGAAAAAGGAGGTACATTCCATGACAAATGAAATCCACCGCCGGCGGGCGGGGTTGTCGCCGCGGCAGGTACAGGAGGCGCGCCGCGCGCACGGCGAAAACCGGTTCAGCGAGGCAAAACGGCAGGGCTTCTGGCGGCATTTTCTTGCCAATCTCGGCGACCCTGTCATCAAAGTGTTGCTGGCGGCGCTTGCCGTCAACCTCCTGCTGCTGTTTCGCGGCAGAGACTGGTTTGAGACCGTGGGCATTGCCGTTTCCGTGTTTCTTGCCACCTTTATCTCTACCCTCTCGGAGTACGGGAGCGAAGCGGCGTTCAGCCGCCTTTGCGAGAGCTGCGGCACGGCGTTTTGCCGGGTGCGGCGCGGAAACGTGACCGAAATCCCGGTCGCCGAAGTGGTGGTGGGCGACGTGGTTCTGCTCTCCCCCGGCGAGAAAATCCCCGCAGACGGTGTGCTTTTTGAGGGAAAACTGGCGGTGGATCAGTCGGCGCTGACCGGCGAGAGCCGCGAAGCGGAAAAGACCCCTGTCCCCGTGCGCGGCGCTCTCTCGCCCGATTCCCCTGCCGGGTTGTTTGCCGGGTGCACCGTGCTCTCCGGCGAGGGGGAAATGGAGGTCACCCGCGTGGGGGATGCCACCATGCTTGGCGGCATTTCAGGAGAGCTCCAGCAGGCAACCGGAGACAGCCCGCTCAAACGGCGCCTCTCGAAACTGGCGCGGCAGATCAGCATTGTGGGCTACATCGCGGCGGGGCTGTGCGTGGCGGCGTTCCTTTTCGACCGCCTGTTTATCGACTGCGGCTTTTCGGGCGCGGTGCTGCTCTCGCGCGTGCGCGATTTTCCTTTTCTCGCCTCGCTCCTCTTAAATGCCCTTACGTTAGGGCTCACGGTCGTGGTTATGGCTGTCCCCGAGGGGCTGCCGATGATGATTGCCGTGGTGCTTTCCTCCAACATCCGCCGGATGTTGCGGGATCAGGTGCTGGTACGCAAACCCGCAGGGATCGAGGCGGCGGGCAGTATGAATATTCTGTTTACCGACAAAACCGGAACCCTGACCCGCGGGCGCCTGACCGCCTCCTTTGTGCTGACGGCGGGCGGCACGTTCGGCAGCGTGGCGGAACTGCACAAAAAAGCGCCGGGGCTTTTCCGGCTGTTGTCCCTCTCGGCATATGCCAATTCCGGCGCCATGCCGGGGGAGCGGGAGGGCAAAGTCGCCGCGCTCGGCGGAAACGCCACCGACCGGGCGCTGCTTTCCGCCTTTCTCCCGTTCGGCACGCCGGAATACGCGGTGCGGGCGCGACTGCCCTTTGACAGCGCCCGCAAATTTGCCGCCGTGCGCTTGGGGGACGGGCGGGTGTTTGTCACCGGGGCGCCCGAAAAACTGCTGCCCCACGTGCATGCCGCCAAAGACCCGGACGGGTTGCCCGGCGCTTTTTCCCGCAACGTGTTTGCGGGGCAACTGCGGGCGAGGGCGGAACGCGGCGAGCGGGTGATTCTTTTATGTGAAGCCGAAAAAATGCCGGACGGAAACGGCGGAATCCCGCCCCTTTCCCTGTTGGCGGCAGTCAGCTTCTGCGACCCCGTGCGCCCGGAAGCGGCAGGCGCGGTGGCGACCCTGCGGCGCGCCGGCGTGCAGGTGGTGATGATCACCGGAGACGGAAAAGAAACCGCCACCCACATCGCCGCCGCGTGCGGAATGCTCGGCGCGGACTCCGTGTGCCTGGACGGCGGGGAGCTTGCGGCGCTTTCCGATGAGGAACTCTCGGCGCTCTTACCCCGCCTTGCGGTGGTGGCACGCGCCCTGCCCTCCGACAAGAGCCGCCTGGTGCGCCTTGGCAGAGCGGCGGGGCTGGTAGTCGGCATGACGGGAGACGGCGTGAACGACGCGCCCGCCCTCAAAGCCGCCGACGTGGGCTTTGCCATGGGCAGCGGCACCGGCGTGGCGAAAGAAGCGGGCGATGTGGTGATTCTGGACGACAACCTTGCCTCCGTGACCAACGCGGTACTTTACGGGCGCACCATCTTCAAAAGCATCCGCAAATTCATCACATTACAGCTGATCATGAACTTCTGCGCCGTGGGCATTTCCATCATCGGACCCTTCATCGGGTTTGAATCCCCGGTCACGGTGGTGCAGATGCTGTGGATCAACCTGATTATGGACACTCTCGGCGGGCTTGCCTTTGCGGGCGAGGCGCCCATGCCGCGCTACTTAAAGGAGCCGCCCAAAAAGCGAGACGAGCCGATCCTCACCCGCGGCATTGCGGGGCGCATTGCGTTTCTCTCCGCTTTCACCGTGGCGCTGTCGGTCTTTTTCTTAAAATCCCCCCTCACGGTACGCGTTTTCCGGCAGATGCCGGGGGATTTGTGCCTCCTGACCGCCTTCTTTGCGCTCTTTATTTTCGCCGGGGTCTTTAACTGCTTCAATGCGAGAAGCGACCGCGTGCGCATGCTTGCCGGGATCCGCAAAAACAAGGCGTTTTTGCCGATTATGCTGGCGGTGGCGGCAGTGCAGATTGCGTTTGTGTACCTGGGCGGCACGATGCTGCGCACCACGCCCCTGACCTTGCGGGAGCTTGGATTTACGCTTCTTCTTGCCTTTTCGGTGATTCCGGCAGGTTTTTTACAGCTGGTGTGGAAAAAACTGTGCGGGAAAGGCGATCTTTACTGATTTTTCACCTTGACAAGGGTTTTTAAGGATGTTATACTGTAGATAATAAAGAATTAAGGAGGGTTTCTATGGAGTATCTCTGGATTCTATGGATCGCGGTGCTGATCGCTTCTATCGTGTTGGAAGCGGCAACGGCGGATCTGGTTGCCATCTGGTTTTTCCCGGGGGCGCTGATCGCCATGATCCTGTCTTTCTGCGGGGCGCCGGTGGCGGCGCAGTTGCCGGTGTTTCTCGGTTGCGGGCTGTTGCTGATTTTCTGCACCAGACCCTTCTGCCGGAAATTCCTCAAAGAGAAAAACGCCAAAACCAACACCGATACGCTCATCGGCGGCGAGTGCCTGGTCACCGAGGAGATTGACAATCTGAAAGAGCGGGGCGAGGTCAAAATCGGCGGGTTGCGCTGGTCGGCGCGCACGGAACACGGCGAGGTCATCCCCGCGGGAGCGCTGGTCACGGTGTTGCGCATTGAGGGCGTGAAACTGATCGTAAAACCAAAAAAAGAAAAGAAAGAGGAGAATTGAAATGGTACCACTTATTGTTGCGATTTGTATTATTGCGGTCATTCTGATCATCGTTCTGATTTCCAATATCCGCGTAGTGCCCCAGGCATACGCCTATGTGGTGGAGCGGCTCGGCTCCTACCACACCACATGGAAGAACGGTCTGCACGTGAAAGTGCCGTTTATCGACAAACTCAATCAGCGCATCAACCTGATGGAGCAGGTGGTGGACTTTCCGCCTCAGTCGGTCATTACCAAAGACAACGTGCGCATGCAGATTGACACCGTGGTGTACTATCAGGTGACCGACTGCAAGCTTTACGCCTACGGCGTTTCCAACCCGCTGTTCGCCATCGAGACCCTGACGGCAACCACCCTGCGGAATATGATCGGCGAGCTGGATTTGGACGGCACGCTGACCTCGCGCGACACCATTAACACCAAAATGCGCGCGATTCTGGACGAAGCGACCGACGCGTGGGGGATCAAAGTCAACCGCGTGGAACTGAAAAACATCATGCCCCCGAAAGAGATTCAGGACGCGATGGAAAAGCAGATGAAAGCGGAACGTGAGCGCCGCGAGTCGATTCTGAAAGCGGAGGGCGAAAAAAATTCCGCCATTCTGGTGGCGGAAGGGCGCAAACAGTCCGCGATTCTGGAAGCGGAAGCCGAAAAGCAGGCGGCGATTCTGCGTGCCGAAGCCGAGCGCGAGGTGCGCATCCGCGAGGCGGAGGGCGAAGCCGAAGCCATCCTCAAAGTGCAGGAAGCCACTGCCGCGGGTATCCGTATGATTAACGAAGCAAAGCCCTGCAAAGAAATGCTGACGCTCAAGAGTTTTGAAGCGCTGGAAAAGGTGGCAAACGGACAGGCGACCAAGATCATCATCCCCTCCGAGTTGCAGTCCCTCGCCGGGCTTGCCGCCACCCTGACCGAAACGGTGAAACAGTAAAAGAAAGCGGGCGAGGGGGGCTTTTTGAAAAAAGCCCCCTCGCCACTCCCCGCAAAAACTTTTCGGCAGCTCTTGCCGGGCGTTGGGGTTTGATTCCATACAAGCGGCAAACAGGAGTTGCCGCAGGCAACCGCCGCCCCTACGGTGAGAAGCGTGCGCCCCCGCGATGTTCGCACAAACTAAAAAGGCTCCCTCCGGGAGGGAGCTTTCAGGTGCCCACGCCTAACAAAAATCAATATTTGTAGGGGAGGGGTCTCCCCTCCCGCCTACTTGAAATCTATGCTTTGCTGACCGCAGGGCGGGGGTAAGCACCCGCCGCGTTTGTTGAGATAAAATTCCATATAAGCTGGGGCATATGGAATGCCCCTGACGGTGTTAGATTTTCGCCAAGCAAACGGTGCATTGTAACCGCCGCCCCCTGTGGCAAGAGGTCACCCGCAATGTTCGCACAATCTAAAAAGGCTCCCTTGTGCAAAGGGAGCTGGCGCGCCAGCGCCTGAGGGATTGTAAAAGCGTGGAGATTGCAGAGCAGAAAAGAAAAATAGTTTCTGTCAGGCACAACCCCTCCGCCGCGCTCCGCGCGGCACCTCCCCTTACACAGGGGAGGCTCAGGAGTGCGCCGCCGGTTGTTAGGATGAATTTCCATACAGCGGGGGTAAGCACCCGCCGCGTTGTTGAAATCAGATTCCTCGCAGCGGGCGGATATTGAAATCCGCCCCTACGGAGTTTGTGCGAACATTGCGGATAACCCCATACCGTAGGTGGAGGCGGTTGTCGCTTTGCGACAACTCATATCCTCCCGCCTGACGTAAAGTTACTCTTTCCTTTGCCTTGTCAGCCTCCTTAGCCGTTTTTCTTTGAGAGCGCAGGCGCAAAGAAAAACTATGAAAAGAAACGCCGTAAAGGAGATGCGTTAAGGGGGATTTTTGAAAAAATCCCCCTTAAAATCCCCTAAAAACTTTTGAACAACCGCCGCCGGAAAGTGCGGTGTGTGCACCCAAAGCAGCGCGTCAGCCTGTTAGCCCCGCCGCAAGGCGGTGCCGGAAAGTTGAGTGCGCAAACAATACAAATCAGGACGTTCAAACGCGGTCAAAATCTTTTTCGGAGGGCGCGTATGTTACGTGACGTTCTGGTTGCCTGTCTGTTCGGCGTTCTGGAGGGTGTGACCGAATGGTTGCCGATTTCCTCCACCGGGCATCTGATTTTATTGGAGGACATTCTCTCTTTCCCGGCGCGCGAGGAAGTTTTTGCCCTTTTTGAGGTGCTGATTCAACTCGGCGCCATTCTCGCGGTGGCAGTGCTGTATTGGCACCGGCTGAACCCCTTCTCCCGCCG
>URMC01000018.1 GCA_900548735.1 uncultured Eubacteriales bacterium
CGCCTCGTAAGTCTTTTTCATACTGTGCGAACCTCCTTACAGATGGAAATAGGTGACAGCCGCCTGATAGTAAAGGGCAAAGCCGCGGGCAAGAGTTACAAGAGAACTATCATATTTTTCGGGAGCCGAAAGCACCGCGAAAATGTAGCTCATCGGGCTGTACGAAAGGGTAAATCCGCCCACGGTCAGTGATTGGTACGTGCCGAAATCGGCAACGGTTTTGGCAGGCAGGTCTACGTACCACAGCCCGTTCTTTTCCACGGGCGCCAGGGTCTTGCCGCCTGCGGTAAAGGTGTAACTGTCCATCGTTTTGCCCTCTGCCGGTTTGAAGTAGTGGCGCACCACCACGGCGCTGTCCAGCACCAGTGTGGAGCCGGCATAGGTGAGCCCCTCCGGCAGAGTGCCTTTTTTCACGGAGCGGAAAGCCGCATTCGGTGTCAGGGCGGCGGCAGCGGTTTTCAGCGCCGTCAGCGTTTCCTCCGCCAGCGTGATGTCGGCGCCGTCATATCTGAAGTAATTTTTGGCAAGGGAGCCGTAGTAGAGCATCGCCTCCACCAGCGGCGCCGCGTCTACATATTTTTCGCGGTTGGAGAGAATGTAATCCGCATATTTCTGCACCGAGTAGGTGTAGGTCTTTCCTGTCCCCGTGCCGCTTCTCGTCAGTTGGAAGGTCACGGTGTCCGCCATCTGCGCCGGTGCTACATCTACCGAGAACATCAGTGTGGTCTTGCCCTGCAACATTCTGCGGGTGGCGTTTGCCAACGGAATTTCCGCAATCTCGCCGCCGGGCATGGTAAAGCGCATCACCGCCGTGCTGTCGGCAAGCACCTCTTCGGAGAACGTGAAGTAAGCGTTGATGCCGATGCGGTCGCCCAGCGTCAGGGACATCCCCTCCGCCTTTGCGCCCGCGGTTTCGGTATCGTTGTTTTCCTCATAATCGGTGTAGGAGATGGAGTAGTAAGCGGAGGGGATCCACTCGTGGGTTTCGTTGTCCCAGCCGCGCACAATCACCTGGTCGGCATAAACGTAAATATAGTAGCTCTGACTGCCTTTCTTGTGAACGCCGATGGCTTTGTCATAACTGCTCCAAAGGTAGCCGACAGCCGCGGTGTTGAGGATGGTGGGGAGTGTGCCGTCACGGTAGTAGAGGTTGTTCTCATCGTTCATATCCCAGTGAGTATGACCGTTGAAGAACATAATCTCCGGGTAATCCTTGAAAATCTCTTTCAGGGCGGCGGTGGTGTTTGCTTCCACGCCCTCCCAGCCCTGTGCGTCAAGACTGCCGGAAACCGTGTTTCTCATCGGCTGATGCAGGAAGACAAAGGTGGGCTTGGAGGCGTTTTTATTGGCGGCAAGCACTTCGCGCAGCCAGTTCAGCTGTTCTTCATGAATCATAGCTTTGGTAGCTTTCATGCCATCCGGATATTCATCACTGGAGAGCAGGATGAAGTGATAACCGTCGATGAAGAAATCGCGGTACGCGTGCTCATACCGGCTGTTCTCGTCATACGTTGTCTTATTATCCACTGCATAGGAGCCCTGCAGATAGAGCCTGAGCTGAGTTGCAAAGTCCCCATAGGTGGCAGTGCTGATGCCGTTGAAGAACTCATGGTTGCCGATGGCGTAATGAATATCCGGGATGGAGTATCCTTCCGCCAGCAATTCCTGCATGATATCCAGGAAGAGCTGATACTGCTTCAAGGCACCGTAATCGGTCAGGTCCCCGTTGATGATGATTCCTTTGCTGTCCGGAGAATTTTCCGTGATGTCTTTCAGGAAATCTTTCGTGTGTTGCTGACGCAGAAGGTCGGTTGCTGACCCGGAGGCAATCAGGTGCAGGTCACTGCCGACCTGGAATTCCAGAACGGCTTTGCCAAGGTCGGGAGCGGCGGCGCCGTCAGGCAGGGCAACCTCTACCGGCTCCGAGAGCCCGCCGACGTTGGAGGCATAAACCAGCAGCTTGGTAGCCCCGGTGGGAATCAGCGTATGCGGCGTCATGGCGATGGTGGTCACCTCGCCGGTCACCTTGTGCTGTGCCAGCGCGGTATATCCTTCCAGCCTGCCGTTCGCATGCCCCCAGTACATCACAATATCGGTTGCCGCATTTTCGGCGGAAAGCCCGGAGAGCTTTACGGTTACGGTGCCGTCCGCAAAGCCGTCAGTATTGTTATTCAGCGTGTATGCGGCACCGACAGGAGCCACAGGCGCGTCAACCGTTTCGGCGGTTACGGTAAAGTTGATCTTGAAGGTGGCTTTATCAAAGGCGCCGTTGTTCGGCACCAGAATAGCGGTATAGTTTCCGGCAGGGAGATAGATGTATTTGTCTTCCTTATCGGTTTTGTTGAATCCGGGGCAGGTGCGGAGGTTATAGGGCCATTCGGTGATGTTTGCAAGATATTCCCAACGGATGGTCGTGGTGGGGTTCTGATCGGTACTGCGCTGTACGCCGATCCAGTCGGTTTTGGGATTTGCGGAACCGATAGCGCTTGCCAGAATCGGCTCACCGTATTTGAATACGGTTTTGTTAAGGGTGAGATTGGATTCCACAATGGTAATCGGAATTCTGTATTTGGCACTGCCTACGCCGCCGTTTTTTTCCACGAAAACCACATAATAGTTTCCTGCCGGCAGATCCTTCATGGCTTCCGAACCGGGCTGAACATATGCTTCTCTCAGGTCAACGGCAACGCCGTTGCCAAGCCCCTTGCTGTCCCCCTTGCCGTCTGCGGTATTGATATACCGATAGCGGATGGAAGAGCCGGTGGTGGCACCGCTGTTGCTACGCGCGATAATGCCGACCCAGTCATTGGTATTGGTTGCAGTGGGAGTGACCATGATCGGTTCCCCTACCTTGAAAACAGTCTTTTCCAGTTTCATTGCACCCTCAATTTCCGGCTTAATCGTAATCCGGATGTACTCGGTGGCATTTTTGGCGACACCGTTATTGGTAACAAAAATAATGTAATAATTTCCGGCAGGAAGATTGCCTGTTTTGTAAGTCATTGTGTATTTCAGATTATCATCTTTGGTATCCGTGATGGGAGAAGCGAGCCGCAGATCAACTGCAACGCCGTCACCGGCTCCGGCACCCTTTCCGCTGCCGATTCCGGATTTTATGTATTTCCAAAAAATCGCACCGCCGGTATAAAACGGTTGCCCGTTTTTCTCGGGTACGATGCCAACCCAACATTTGTCCGTACTGTCCATATACGGCGTAACCATAATCGGATCGCCCAGTTCAAATACGGTTTTTTCCACATACAGGTGTGTGGTCTTTGCCGAGGTGTTTTCCACGGCGTTGATTTCGGCGCTTGTCGGCTCCGTGCTTCCGGTTTCCGCCGCGGTTGACAATGGCAGGCAGAAGGGGAGCAGCATGAAACAACAGAGTAAAATTGCAATCAGGCGTTTCATAAGGACTCCTTTTTACAAATTGAATTTTATACCTACCGGTACAAGGATATTATAACGTGAAAAACCACAAATGTCAACACAAATCCAAAAAAATCAATACGAAGTTGAAATACAGGAAAATTTATGCTATAATAACATAGAAATGATTACCACCGGGGAGGGGCACTATGTTAGCAGAGGAACGCCGGCAGAAAATTCTGGAGCTGATTTATCGCGACAGGCAGGTTTCCAATACGGAATTGTGCCGCCTTTTTGACGTGTCTGACGAAACAATCCGGCGGGATTTGGCGGAGGTGGCGGCGTCACACCCGGTCAAAAAAGTGCACGGCGGGGCAGTGCTGGTGGCGGGGCAACGCTTCCGCGAGCAACCGTATGAACGCCGCCGCACGCAAAACGCCGACCAGAAACGCCGCATCGGAATTGCCGCGGCAAAACATATTGAAAATAATGATATGATTGCACTGGATACCGGAACGGGAGCGGAAGCGATTGCGGAGGCAATTTCCGGCGTTACCAATGTCCGCATTGTCACTGCCGCGTTACCGGTGGCGGAGATTTTGCTGCGCAAGCTTTCCTGCGGGGATTTTACGGGCAAGGTCTATTTCATCGGTGGGGAACTGCACCCCAAAAGCGCCAATGTGACCGGCGGCCCCGCGGTGGAGGCGCTTCGTAAATATCGGGTGGATAAAGTGTTTGTGGGCGCTACCGCAATTTCCGAAAGCGGCATTTCGGTTTGGGAAGAGGAGGACGGCGTGTTTTCCTCCGCGCTGACCGAATGTGCGCCGCAGGTGATTGCCTATGCGGAAAGCGAAAAACTGGATAAAGAAAGTTTTTACCGCGTGTGTTCTTTAGATGCGCTTTCCCGCCTGATTACGGATGGTGACACCCCGATGTCCAAGCATCTTCGCGCCGCGCTGAATAACGCCGGGGTAAGGGTGGAATTTGCGGCAAAACACGGATAATATGATCTGCGTTTCCATCAAAAAACGGGAAAGCACACAAAGGATGCTTTCCCGTTTTTTTATTCTGTTTCAAAAATGTCAGAAGTCTTTCGCCGGGAGAAAAATGCCGATCCCTCTTCCGGTTTTTCTTCCTTCTTTCAGCCAACGGATGTATCCGCGGCGGAAGGATGTGTCAGCGGGTAGAGCGTCCGGATCCCCGGTATAATCCATATCGAACAGACGCCAGAGCTCGGTGTAGTCACTGAATTCCGAGGAATATATGATATCAAAGTCGCGGATAAAACGGGCGAGATTGGAATCCGGCCTGAGGAGCTCCAGATTCGGGGGAAACAACAGCCACGAGGCGCAGAAAAACGCCGCCCGTTCCACCCCGAAACGTTCTCTGAAAAACACTGCCGCACGGCGATATTCCCGCATGACCTCATCGTGATCAAGGTGCTTTCCCGTCCTCGGAATGTGCACATCAATGAGCGGAGTATCGGCGGTAAGGCAAAAACCGTCCTTTTCGTATCGGATATGATGCCGCTCGGGATTATAGCAGATTCTGCGGAACTGCAAAAGCCCGAAAGAAAAAAGCCGGAGAGCATAAAAATCACGGAACCATGGGGTCACAAAGCTCCCCCAGATACCTTTCACCAGATGGCATTCCGTCAGCTTGTATTTCAGATCGGCGGCGGATTCGACAAAAATCTCGTGCGGGAGCTTTGCCGCTTCATAATTTTTCTCAAGCTGCGGCAACAGCAACAGGTAAAGCAGAAACTTTGCCGTGTATTCGTGAATGCCGAACGGCGCCGCCAGCGCGGCGAAATCCTCCCGCATTTTTTCCTGATCGCAGAGAATATCTGCGGCGTATCTGCCGAGAATTTCTCCCGTCGCCGCATTTGCCGCAGGGTCTGCGGCAATCCTGCCATATGCCTGCGCAAGCACGTGCCGGCTTTCTTCGGGATAGGAGTAGTCTTCAAAAATCTTCAAAAGAGTTTCAATCGTGCAAAAGTTTTCCATCGAAGCACCTCTGTATTTTGAAAAGATGGGTTACGTACGGTTTATTTGATTTTCACATCCAACCCATTCAATTCCACGCCGGCGTCGGCGCGGATGAGGATATATTTGGTGCCGTCAATCACGCGGGTTTCTACCAACCCTTGCCCTTCAGGGGTGACTTTCACTACCACCTCCGGCGTTTTCAGTTCAAACTTCTTGGGGCTGACAATGTTCTTCGGCACAAGGTCGGTGCCGCTGCCAAAGTTTTCGGTATAAACTTCGTCAAACTTTTCCGCTTTTTCCGCTGGCACGCCGCAACTTTCCAACATTTCCCGCATTTCCCGCTGGGAGATCACCAGCGGCTCCGGGTCTTTGCTTTCCTTGTGCTCCTCCATGCGTGCCGCAACCCCTGCGTGCACCGCGCGGGCAACCTCAAAACTGCAATCCTCCCCCAGCGTTTCGGCAAGCACGGTGTGAAACGTGCGCCCCTGTTCGGCAGCGGGCATTCTGATTTTGCCCCCGAACAACGCGCCTGTCAGCTCTTCATACGGCTCCTCGGTGCTTTTGGTATAAAACAACGTGTCGTAAATGTTGGTTTTCCGGTCGTCAAAAGAGGGGAACAGAAAACCCACATCCGGCGCGGCAAGCGCGTTTTCGCCGGGGTCGTTGCAAAAGCACTTTTCCGCGGGGTTATAGGAAAGCCCCGCCTTGGTCGCTTTGACCGGGCAGACCGCACAGGTGAGAAACGTGAACGTTTCCTCCCCTGCGTCCTCATATTTTGCCCCGTCCTTGCCGCGATAGGGTACGTCATAATGATTCAGCGCCAGCAGAATACAATAGTTGTCTCCGCTCTCATACGCCGCGGTGATCTTGGTGAAAAACTCGCCGACCGCGGCTTCATCCGCAAGTTCGCTCTCGCGCAGGCGCATCAGCAGTCCGTGTTCTTTCGCTTCTGACACCTGCGCGGTGGAGAAGGGAATATCCAGCAGATTCCGGTCAATCGCGCCGGAGAGCGTCTTTTTGAAGAGGGAAAGGTATTTGGTCGCCTCGTCCTCGCTCATCAGCCCCACGGAACGGCGGAAGCGCGCGATAATCTCCCCGTTGCCGTTGACATAACAGCCGAGCACGGCGTTGATGGTCTGCCGTTCGGGCGAAAGGGAACGGCGGATTTCGGATACTTCTTTTTCGTTCATAACTTTCTCGTAAGCAGGGGCTGCCGAAAGGCAGCCTCGCGTTTTTATTTGATCTGTGTGCCCTCGGGGATCAGGTCGTCCACAAAAATGACCTTACAGCCGCAGGCGTTGTTGGTGCCGGCAAGCAGCATCCCCTCGCTGGTCACGCCCGTGATACGCGTGGGTGCCAGGTTGGCGATGACGATAATCTTTTTGCCGATCAGGTCTTCGGGTCGGTACTCGCTCTTGATGCTGGAAACAATGGTGCGTTCACCGATGCCGTCCGCAAGCGTCAGTTTCAGGCAACTGTGCGATTTGCGGATTTCCTGCGCTTTGAGCACTTTGCAGACGCGCAGGTCTACTTTCAGGAACTCGTCCAACGAAATTTCGGGTTTCACCGGCTCCACGGGGTCGGGGGCGCCGTATACGCGCTCCTCTTTGACCTCTGCCGCCGCTTCCTCATACATCGGCTTTTCTTCTTCCTCGGTGCGCGGGGTCGAAAAGTCAAGCAGATTGACATAACTTTCCTTGTCGATGGCATAGAGGAAGAGATAAAGCCGCGGACCTTTTTCTTTGTTCAGCAGCAGCCGGTAGACCGCCTTGAAAAACTCACCCTGTTTTGCTTTCAGCTCTTTGTCGGCAAGGTCGGTGCCGAACTGCCGTTTCGGGATGGCGTAAAGCTCCGCGTTCAGCTCGTCCAGCGTGAAGTTGTTGTTTGCAATATAGTCGTGCAGGGCGGCAATTTCCGCTTTTTCCGCGTCGGCAAGCGTTTCATAAACTTCAAAATTGCGGCGCGGACACAGGCGGTTGACCTGATCCGGTGCGCATTTTTCCAGCCAGAACTGCGCGCGGGAAAGTCTGTCCGCAAATTCCGCATACTTGTAGGGGGTGCCGATCTTTTCAAACACGGTTTCCAGCATCGGTACGTTGAAGTTGACAATGGAACCGAGTTGTACCAGAAGCCCCATCGGTACGGTGGCAACCTCGTGCCCCGGCACCTTGCAGTTTTCCATAATCGCGCGCACATAGTCGGGCGCGGTGCCGTTCCGGCAGTCGTTCAGCATTTTGTCAAACTCGAAATACTGGCGCAAAATCCCCTCGTCAAAGCAGAAATCAAAGGCTTTGAGCGGCTCGGTTTTGGAGTAGAGCCACAGGATAATCTCCGGCTCGTAGAGGCGAAGCAGGGTCTCCGGGGTCATATTCAGCCCGGAGGAGCCTGACATTTTGCCGGTTGTGCCCTTGATGCCGATAAATTCATAGCCTTGGAAGATCGGTGCGTCATAGCCGAAAATCTCCTTGGCGATGTCCTTGCTGGTGTCATAACTGCCGTTGATGCTGGCGTGATCTTTCCCGCCCGGCTCAAAATCCACGCCTTCATACATCCAGCGCATCGGCCAGTCAATCTTCCATGCCAGTTTGCAGTTGAAATCTTTGGTAAAATCAAACGTGCCCTCGTGGCCGCAGGCGCAACGATAGGTCGCGGTGGTGCAGTCCTCGGAAAGGGAAGTGATCTTGGTGGTGTCGCGGTGACACTCCGGGCAGTAGATGCTGACGGGGTAGTAGTTGTCGCGCTCTCCCTCGGCGGCATCCTGCGTGCGGTGACGGTCGATGATGTCAAAAATCTCTTTGCGCTTTTTCAGAGAATAAAGCACCTGATCTTTGTATTTGCCGCTCCGGTACATCTCTGCCTGGTGGCGATAGTCCATCTTAATGCCGAATTTGGCAATCGAGCGCTCAAACTCCGCCTCAAAATACGTGGCATAGGTGGGGTATTCCGGTGCGTCCTCAAAGGGGTTGGGCACGTCCACATACGGGCAGCCGATATAAGGCTCCATATCCGATCGCACGGCGGCAACGTTTACCGGCACCTTGCGCATCCGGTCAAACTCGTCCCAAGAGAACAGCAACCGCGCTTTTTTGCCCATGCGCCGGAGCGCCAGCACGACAAAATAACTGGTGGCAACATCACGGAAGTTGCCGATGTGGATCGACCCGGAGGGGCTGATGCCTGCCGCGCAGACATATTCCGCTTTGTCCGGGTGGCGCGCAATGATGCGCTTTGCAATTTCTTCCGACCAATGACTCATAAAAAACTCCTTTGGAATGCTGTGCCGCGGTGCGGCAGTGAATTGCTATACATTATATCATATTATCGCGCTTTTTGCAAGGGCGTTTCGGATTTTGGAAAACAAATTCCCGTTTTTCGTTTCTGGCCTCTCCTGCGGCAGGCAAAACGGAGCTGATCAGCGGCGTGGCTTTTGGGCACACTTTAGGTATGGCTTTCCGGGAAAAGTAGATATGATTGCACCATGCGTGTGAATTTGTTCATAATAAAAAATGCAAATTGTGCCAAAATAGCCAGTTTAAAATGGCGAAAAATATGCAATTTTGCAAGAAGTTGACCACAAAAAAGAATTTTTTTAAAAAAGTACTTGCAAAACAAGCCCGACTGTGCTATACTGTGACAAAAGTATTAAGAGGGCATCCTGAACGAAAGGCAAAGTATGTCAGAGAAAAAAACAAAAAAAGGCAGACGCGCCTATCTGAATGATTTCCGCCAAGGGGCGGACGGAAAGTATGTTTATACCGGCGCGCACTATGAGTTGCAACCACGGGAGAAGCTACCGTCATTCCGGTGGCGGCTGTTGCTTCTTTCCGTTCTGATGGCGGCAGTCACCGTGGCGCGCGGCTGCAACCCCGCCGGGGGGATGCTGAATTGCTTTTATGTAATTCTCCCTTATATTCTGGAAGTCGGTGGGGTCGCCTTTACCGTGTATGCCGCGCTTTCCTTTCTTCTCTCGGCATATCCTGCCAGAGAATACAGCTTTTTAAAAACCGTCCGCCGCCTGCCGGCGCTCGCCGGTTTTTCCGCTACCTGTGCGGGGGTGGGCGTCTTTGTACAGGGCATCTACCTGATCCTCCATCGCGGGGCAGGGCAAACCCTTCCGCTGATCCTTGCGGGGTTTTTGACAGAGGCTTGCAGTATCGCTTTTTCGCTGATGTTGCGGCGCCTTTGCCAAAAGGCGGAATTTACCCGCACACCGGGGGAGAACGAGTAAATATAAAAATCGAAAAACGGTTTTTTACTACGCAAAAAACCGCGCCGACCATCGGTCGGCGCGGGACGGTGCGTGCTTCGCACGAATCATCTTATCGGATATGGAAAAAATAATTACGGAGTGATCCGTTGTTATAATAAACAAAAGGAGAAAAACGATGAAAACCTTCCTCAAAGTTCTGGCTTTTTCGCTGGCGTTGCTGATGCTGATCGGAGTGTTTGCCGCATGTAAAAAGAACGCTGACGATCCGAAGGGCGACCAGCCCAAGCCGGAAAACAACACACCTCTTGTCGTGGGGTATTCACCCTTCAGCAGCAAGTTCTCTCCCTTTTTTGCAACTACTGGGTATGATCAGGATGCCTCCGCCATGACGCAGCTCGGCCTTCTGAACGCCGATCGCACCGGTGCGATCATCCAGAAGGGAATCAAGGGCGAGACCGTTGCCTACAACGGCAAGGACTATACCTATTACGGCCCCGCCGATCTCACCATCACCGAAAACAAGGACGGAACCGTTTATTACGATTTCGTGTTGCGTGAAGACCTGAAATTCTCGGACGGCACGCCGGTGACGATTGATGACGTCATCTTCTCGATGTATGTCCTCTGCGACCCGACGTATGACGGCAGCAGTACGCTGTACTCTGTGCCGATCGAAGGCATGGACGCGTATCGCAAGGGTTTCTATACCATCATCTCCGCCGTGCTGGAAACCAAGAGAAGCGGCTATGTTGCCAACAACAAGTTTACCGAAGAGCAGTATGACACTTTTTGGAAAGCGTTTGACGCCGCCGGTGAAAAGTTTGCGCAGAGCATTGTGGACTATGTAAAGGAAGCACTCGGCATCGAAGATTTCGAAGCCGCTGCGGAAGCGTGGGACTATAAAGGCGTGACAAACGCCAAGGAGTTCTGGGCGGCAATCGTGGAGAAACACGGTTACGATCTTTCCGATGACGGTATCAACAAAGAAGCGGCAACCGTTTCGATCATGTCGCTTCTGGAAGCAGAGCTCGGTGACCGCGCAACGGAGTATACCGAGTGGAGAAACACCGGTGAAGGTGCCGCCAATATCAGCGGTATCCGCAAGACCGGCGCGTACTCCATGCGCGTGGTGCTGACAAAGGTTGACGCCGTGGCAATCTACCAGCTGGGTGTTTCCATCGCTCCGCTTCACTACTACGGCAGCAGAGATTTGTACAATTATGATAACAACCAGTTCGGCTTCCCGAAGGGCGACCTTTCCTCCGTGCGTGCCAAAACCACGACCCCGATGGGTGCCGGCCCCTACAAGTTTATTGAGTTCAAGGACGGCGTAATCCGTTATGAGAGAAACGACTCTTACTTCCTCGGCGCGCCGAAAATCAAGTATATCAACTTCAAGGAATGCCTGACCGAGGACGACAAAATCAACGGCCTGATCACCGGTACGATTGATATTACCGACCCGACTTTCAACAAGGATACCGTTGCCAAGATTTCCGAGGCAAACGGACAAAAGGACGGCAAACTGATTGTCGGCGATAAACTTTACACCGACACCGTGGCAAACCTCGGATACGGTTATCTCGGGATGAATGCCAGCGTGATGAGCGTGGGCGGTAACGCCGCTTCCGCGGAGTCCAAGGCGTTGCGCAAAGCGTTTGCCACCATCTTTGCCGTATATCGTGACCTCTCCGTGGACTCTTACTACGGCGAGCTGGCATCGGTGATCAACTACCCGATTTCCGACACCTCCTGGGCGGCACCGCGTCCGTCCGATGACGGCTATTCTATCGCGTTCTCCAAGGACGTGAACGGCAACCCGATTTACACCTCCGGCATGACGGCGGAGCAGAAGTATGCCGCGGCAAAAGCGGCGGCACTCGGCTTCCTGCAAAAAGCCGGTTACACGGTTGTCAACGGGAAAGTGACCGCGGCGCCCGCAGGTGCGAAAACCACGTATGAGGCGATGATTCCCGGCGGCGGTAAAGGCGACCACCCGACCTTCCAGCTGTTGCAGGAGGCGGCCAAGGCGCTTGCCGACATCGGTATCACTTTGGTGGTCAACGACCTTTCCAATTCCAATGACCTGTGGGAAAAACTGGATGCGGGCACTGCCGCCATCTGGTGCGCCGCTTGGGGCGCAACGGTAGACCCCGATATGTATCAGATCTACTACTCCGACGTTGCAAACCACGATAAACTGACCAACCCCAGCGGTAAAAACCCGAACGGCGGCCCCGCGCAGGGTGGCTCCAACTTTATGTACGGCATTGCCGATCCGGAGTTGGACAGACTGATCCTTGCCGCGCGCGCCACAACCGATCAGGACTACCGGAAATCGATGTATAAAGAGTGTCTGGACCTGATTATCGGCTGGGCGGTAGAAATCCCGGTCTATCAGAGACAGAATGCCGTGGTATTTGCCGCACAAAAGGTGAATATGGCAACCGTTACTCCCGACATCACCACGTTCTATGGCTGGATGGCTGAAATTCAGAATATGGAACTGAAATAAGACAATCAGAGGTACACAGCTACCCGGAAACACCGGGTAGCTGTGTCGGCATAACATACCG
This sequence comes from uncultured Eubacteriales bacterium, assembly GCA_900548735.1. GTDB lineage: Bacteria > Bacillota > Clostridia > Oscillospirales > CAG-272 > Firm-07. The sequence continues at coordinate 12,144 of URMC01000018.1, forward strand.
CCTGTCCGCAAGCCGTTTTGGAAGAAAACGGCTTGCGGATGTGCGGTAACCACAAATTCAGGGCAATCTTGCCCGTGATCGGAGGCTCCCTTTGCGTAAATTTATTCTCAAAAGGATTTTGATTTCCATATTGATCCTCTTTTTCGTAGGTTTTATCATCTACGCGCTTTTGCGGTGTCTGCCGTCCTCTTATATCGAAAATATAGCAAGGCAGAAATCCATGCAGCCCGGCTCCAAAAGTTTTGAGGAGTGGATGGCGCAACTGACCGCGATGTACAATATGGACAAAGGCGTTGTGACAGGGTATTTCTCATGGATCGGAAGTATGCTGCGCGGGGAGTTTGGGGACAGTTGGTATTATACCGTACCCGTAGTGCAGAAGTTTCATGAGACCGTGTGGCTCAGTTTTGTGATGGGCGCTATTTCTATGGTATTGGAACTGCTGATTGCCATTCCTCTTGGCGTCATCGCCGCCACCAAACAGTATTCCAAAACCGACTACACCATTTCGGTGGCGGCGCTTGCCGGAATTTCATTGCCGACATTTTTCTTTGCGGCGTTGCTGAAACTGGTATTTTCCGTCAAGCTCGGGTGGTTTGAATTGTTTGGGCTTGTGGGGCGGAATTACGCACAACTGAGCCCCTGGGGGCAGTTTCTTGACAAGGCGCAACACCTGGTGCTGCCGATCATCACGTTGGTAGTTGTCAGTGTGGGGTCGCTGATGCGCTATACCCGCACCAATATGTTGGAGGTGCTGAATGCCGATTACATCCGCACCGCGCGCGCCAAAGGGCTCAGCGAGCGGCGTGTGATCTATCACCATGCGTTCCGAAACACCCTGATTCCGCTGGTTACCATCATCGGCGGGTCTCTGCCTGGGCTTTTTTCGGGGGCGCTGATTACCGAAACGCTGTTTTCCATCCCCGGTATCGGATATGCCTCCTATTACGCGATGGTCGGGGGCGACATTCCGTTCTCTATGTTCTACTTGGTGTTTTTGGCAATCCTGACGCTGGCGGGAAATCTGATTTCCGATGTTTTGTACGCCGTGGTAGACCCACGCGTCCGTATTTCGTAAAAGGAGGGGCAACCGATGAGTTTTGAGAAAAACGAAAAAAACAAAACCGCGCCCCTTGACGCCGTTTCCCGGGTTCCGGCACCGGAACCCGCTCCGAAGGGGGAGCCCGACAAAGAACCGCTCTCTCTCAATGACGACCGCAGGGTAAAAGTGCTTTCCCCCGGCGCCATGGTCACCAAGCGCTTTTTCCGCAACCGGATCGCGGTGGTGGGGCTTGCGGTGCTGATCTTTATGTTTCTGTTTTCCTTTCTCGGCGGGCTGATTTCGCCTTACCGTCAGGATCAGAGTTTTTATACCACCGAAACGCAGAAAAAGGTGTATGCCGGTGCGGTGGAAAACAAGGAGTTCCGCTTTACCTCTGCCGATGGGCAGAACTTCCGCGCGGTGTTGCAGGCGCAGATGAAGCTGGCGCTCAAACAGAACAAAACCACATTCGCCTACAACGACGTCAATTATACCGTGGAACGGCTGGGAGAGGACTTTTACGCGGTTTCGGTCAGCGGCGGTGCCGAGGTCGGTATTGCGTATTATGATATTGTCACTTCCAGCACGGAAAACGAACTGCCATATGCCGTGCGCCGCGCGGCGTTGCTGGCGTATACCAATGAGGAAAAAACCTTTACCGTTGGCGAGAATACGTACGAGATTGACGACGCGGGCGTGGTGCATCTCGCCGGCGCGGAGGTGGCATCTATCGGGCGTTATGTGGTTAACCCCGTAATGGATGACGTGTTTCTGACGAGAGAATACCGTGAGCGGCTGATTCACGCGATTGAAAACGGGGAAGCGTCGTTTACCTTTGAGGGCAGCGAGGGGGCGGAAACGCATTACGTTTCCTACCGTCCGGATGCCGACACCTATGAGATTCTCCGTGAGACCTCCGTGCAGGTCTATGACCGTTATTCCGCCCCCAGCAAAGCGCATTGGCTGGGCACGGACGGCAACGGCATGGATATGCTGACCCGATTGATGTACGGCGGCAGAGTTTCCCTGATCATCGGCTTTATTGTGGAGCTGATTTCCACCGTGATCGGGGTGATTCTCGGCGGCATTGCCGGGTACTTCGGCAGGTGGGTGGATATGGTGATTATGCGGATTGTGGATATTTTCTATTGTATCCCCTCCATGCCGATCATCATTATCCTCGGCGCGGCAATGGACGCGATGCACGTCAGTTCTCAGATGCGGATGCTGTATCTGATGCTGATTCTCGGGTTCCTCGGTTGGCCCGGCGTGGCGCGGATGATTCGCGGGCAGATTCTCTCGCTTCGCGAACAGGAGTTTATGATCGCCACCGAGGCGTGCGGCGTGCGGGTGCACCACCGGATTTTCAAGCATCTGGTGCCTAATGTCATCCCGCAGTTGATTGTTTCCTGCACGATGGGGTTGGGCAGCACGATTCTGATCGAATCCACGCTGTCGTTCTTAGGGCTCGGCGTAAAATATCCGTTTGCCTCCTGGGGCAATATCATCAGCGACGTGACGGATACGCACGTGCTGACCAACTATGGCTTTATCTGGATTCCGGCAGGCGTTCTGCTTTTGCTGACCGTGCTTGCCTTTAACCTTGTGGGTGACGGTCTTCGTGACGCGTTTGACCCCAAAATGAAACGGTAAGGAGGAGAAATATGGCTCATAAAAAAGCAGAAGGCTACCTCTCCTCAGCGGAGGCGAGAAAAATCGCCCGCGAAAACCGCCGCGTGACCGACCGGCTGGAAAAGGCGCGCAAACGGCGCAACGTGCCGGAGAGCGAGTACCTTACCGAAATGAAAAACCCCGACAACGTGTTGGAAATCGAAGACCTGAAAAGTTACTTTTTCTCGGACGTCGGCGTGGTCAAAGCCGTGGACGGAATCAGTTTCTCCGTGCCCGCCGGAAAAACCGTGGGCGTGGTGGGGGAATCCGGTTGCGGTAAATCGGTGACCAGCCTTTCCATTATGCAGCTGTTGCAGCGCCCGCAAGGGCAGATCGTAGGGGGTGAAATCCGCCTCAATCTCGGCGAAAAAGCCTACGATATTGCCAAAATGCCCGCCGCTAAAATGCAGGGGTTGCGCGGAAATTTCCTGTCGATGATCTTTCAGGAACCGATGACGAGCCTGAATCCCGTTTTCCGTATCGGCGATCAGGTGGGGGAAGTGATTGCGCTTCACACCGGGCAAAAGCCCCGCTCCGAGGAAGTGAAAAAACGCGTGGTCGCGCTTCTTGAATTGGTGGGTATCGCCAACAGCGAGGGCGTGGCGCGCATGTTTCCCCATGAGTTGTCGGGCGGGATGCGCCAGCGCGTGATGATTGCCATGGCGCTTGCCTGCAGCCCGAAGCTGATCATCGCCGATGAGCCGACCACCGCGCTGGACGTGACGATTCAGGCGCAGATTCTCGATCTTTTGCGCCAGTTGAAAGACAAAATCAATTCCTCCATCATGCTCATCACCCATGACCTCGGCGTGATTGCCGAAATGGCAGATGAGGTGGTGGTGATGTATGCCGGGCGCGTGGTGGAAAAGGGAACGGTAGAAGAGATTTTCGCGCACCCCTCCCACCCCTATACCATCGGTCTGATGGCGTCCAAGCCCGTGGTGGGCAAAAAGGTTGACAAACTGTATTCCATCCCCGGCAAGGTGCCGAACCCGGTGGATATGCCGGATTATTGCTACTTCAAGGATCGTTGCGAGATGTGTGTGGAAAAATGTGACGGCACATATCCCGCCATGCGCAAACTCAGCCCCACGCACTTTGTGGCGTGCCACAGATATCCCGAGAAAGGAGAGGGTGAAAATGCCGAAAAATGACCGGAAAAAGGAGCCGGATTTCACCCCCGTGGTGTACGATCCGCAATATATCCTGATGGTCAATGCCTTAAAGAAATATTTTCCCATCAAGGGCGGCATGTTCTCGCAGACGGTGGGGCATGTCAAAGCCGTGGACGGAATCACGTTCAACATCCGGCGGGGTATTACCATGGGGTTCGTCGGGGAGTCGGGGTGCGGCAAAACCACCGTGGGACGCACGATTCTGCGCCTGAACGGAGAAAAAACCGACGGGCAGGTGCTTTTCAACGGGAAAGAGGTCTATGACCTCGCCCCGAAGGAACTGCGCGCCATCCGCACCAAAATGCAGATTATCTTTCAGGACCCTTTTTCCTCTCTTTCCCCGCGCATGCCGGTAGGGGAAATCATCGGGGAGGCAGTTAAGGAGCACAATCTGGTGTCCAAGGACGAGTATCAGGACTACGTGGACGATATTATGGAAAAATGCGGCTTGCAGTCCTTTCATAAGGATCGCTACCCGCACGAGTTTTCGGGCGGACAGCGGCAACGGATCTGCATTGCAAGGGCGCTGGCGCTGAACCCGGAATTTGTGGTGTGTGACGAGCCGGTTTCGGCGCTGGACGTGTCGATTCAGGCGCAGATTATCAATCTGCTCAAAGACTTGCAGGAGCAATATCACCTCACCTACCTGTTTATCTCTCACGACCTGTCGGTGGTGGAACACATTTCGGACGTTGTGGGTGTGATGTATCTTGGAAATTTAGTGGAGTACGGTTCCACGGAGGATATTTTCCGCAACCCGTTACACCCCTATACGCAGGCGCTGTTTTCCGCAATTCCGATCCCCGATCCTACAGCAAAAATGAACCGGATTGTGTTGGAGGGGTCGATTCCGTCCCCTGCAAACCCGCCGTCGGGGTGTAAGTTCCATACCCGCTGCAAGTATTGTATGGAGCGCTGTAAGACCGAGGAGCCGGTGCAAAAAGAGATGGAACCGGGGCACTTTGTCGTGTGCCACTTGTATGACGACGAAAAATAACGAAAGGGGGATCACACCGTGAAGAAAAAACAGTACGACGACGATGACGGGCGCACCATTGCCGATATGAGCCGCGTCGGTCACCGCAACATATTCCTGCCGCGCCGCCCGGAGTGGGAGGAAAACAAGGACATCGAGGGGCAGGAGAGCGGAGAGGTGCCCCGCGAGGAACTGTTGCAGGGCAAAGATCGCCGCGCGTTCATCTTCGGAGCGCTGGGCGCCGCGCTTGCCATCGCCGCCGTGTTTCTCGCGGGGCTTGCGCTGGTCATCTTCCTGATGATCTTCTTCTGGTCGCGGTAACTGCCGCGCAAATCCCCCGCCCCCCCGGCTCCACGCCGTCGGTTTGCTGACGGGGGTGTTATAATAATGAAATACTTCAAGGTTGCAAAGTAAAAGGGTTTTGCGCTTTTGCTTGACAAAGAAGAGGAGATGCTGTATAATCGGGAGGTATGATTTCGGCAAGGCAAGGCGCGCTTACGGCGCCTGCCCGTTTTTTGATAGCAGCAGTGAGGCTCTTTTATGAAAGAAAAAAACAAGATTCAGTTATCCGATCATTTTACCTACGGGAGGATGATGCGCTTTACCCTGCCGCCCATCGTCATGATGATTTTTACCTCAATCTACGGGGTGGTGGACGGCTTTTTTGTTTCCAACTTTGTGGGCAAGAGCGCGTTTACGGCGGTTAACTTTGTGATGCCCGTGATTATGATTCTCGGTGGGCTCGGCTTTATGTTCGGTACCGGCGGCAGTGCCCTGATTGCCAAAACATTGGGCGAGGGGGACAGTGAGCGGGCAAACGGCATTTTTTCCATGCTGATTTTATTTTCCGCCCTTTGCGGGGTCGCAATTGCCGGTATCGGTCTTGCGGTCCTCCGCCCGGTGGTCGCTCTGCTTGGGGCGGAGGGGGAACTGCTGGAAAACAGTATTCTTTATGCCCGCGTGGTCATCATCGGGATTCCGGCGCTGTTCCTGCAATATGAATTTCAGTCTTTGCTGGTCACGGCGGAAAAACCGAAACTGGGGTTGTGGGTCACTGTGGCGGCAGGGGTCACCAACATGGCGCTGGACGCGCTGTTTGTCGCCGTTTTCCGGTGGGGGATCGTCGGCGCGGCAGTGGCGACTGTGCTCAGCGAATGTATCGGCGGACTTTTGCCGGTGGTTTACTTTTTTTGCAAAAACACCAGCCGCCTGCGCTTTACCAAACCCGTTTTTTCGGGGCGGGATCTGCTTCGTATCTGCACCAACGGCTCCTCGGAGCTGATGAGCAATATCGCAATGTCGCTGGTGTCTATGCTGTATAACACCCAGCTTCTCCGTTATGCCGGAGAGGACGGCGTGGCGGCTTATGGCGTGCTGATGTACGTCAGTATGATTTTTGTGGCGGTGTTTTTCGGTTTTTCGGTGGGTACTGCGCCGGTTATCGGCTTCCATTTCGGCGCACAGAACCACGGGGAATTGAAAAGCCTTTTGCGTAAAAGTCTCACGGTAATCTCGGTGTTTTCGGTTTGTATGTTCGCCTTAGCACTGGGGCTTGCCAAGCCGCTCTCGCTGTTGTTTGTGGGCTATGACGAAACCCTGATGGAAATGACCCTGCACGCGTTTTTCATCTTTTCGTTCTCGTTCTTTTTCTCCGGCTTTGCCATTTACGGCTCGTCCTTCTTCACCGCCCTCAATGACGGGATCACCTCTGCGATTATTTCTTTTCTCCGTACCTTGGTTTTTCAGATCGCCGCGGTATTGATTTTTCCGCTGATCTGGAAGCTGGACGGCATCTGGATTTCCATCGTTGCCGCCGAAGCCATGGCGGTTGTGGTTTCCGCCGCATTCCTGGTTGCAAAACGGAAAAAATATCATTATTAAACACGTGCGTTTCTCCGATGTCCGCACAAACATCCGCCCTGTTGTCGGATACCTCCGGTCAGACCGGTAGCGCGCTCCTTTCGCCACGCGTTGCGTGACGCTTTCCTCCCGGTGAAAGGCGTTCAGGATACGGATGTCAAACAGAAAAACAGTCGCACCGCCGTTTGGCGGTGCGACTGTCATTTTTTATTCCCACTCCACGGTTGCCGGGGGCTTGGAGGTGACGTCGTAGACGATACGGTTCACCCCGCGCACCTCGTTGACGATGCGGGTGGAGATGCGGTCAAGCAGTTCATACGGCATTCTTGCCCATTCTGCGGTCATAAAGTCATCGGTTTTGACGGCGCGCAGTGCCAGCGCGTAATCATAGGTTCTGCCGTCGCCCATCACGCCGACCGAGCGCAGGTTGGTCAGTACGGCGAAATATTGGCTGAGGTTTGCGTCCTCACCGCTCTTTCTGATCTCATCGCGGAAGATATAATCCGCCTCGCGCAGGAGATCTGCCTTTTCTTTGGTAATCTCCCCGATGATGCGAATGGCAAGACCGGGGCCGGGGAAGGGCTGACGGGAAACCACGCTTTCGGCAAGTCCCAACTCTCTGCCAAGCGCCCGCACTTCGTCCTTAAAGAGGAGCGACAGCGGTTCCAGCACGCCCTTGAAGCGGGCGATGACTTCTTTCGGCAACAGCCGGTTGTGGTGGCTCTTGATGACATCCGCGTCACCCTCGCCGGATTCGATTACGTCCGGATAAATGGTGCCCTGAGCCAGAAAATCGTGGTTGGTAATGCCGAATTTGTCTGCCTCGTCACGGAAAACGTAGCCGAACTCCGCGCCGATGATATGGCGCTTTTCCTGAGGGTCGGTCACGCCTTTCAGTTTGGAAAGGAAGCGCTCTTCGGCGTTGACCCGCACAAAACGGATGTCCCACTTGGCAAAAGCGGCTTCAATTTCGTTGCCTTCGTTTTTGCGCATCAGACCGTGATCCACAAATACGCACGTGAGGCGGTTGCCGATTGCCTGACCCAGCAGCGCCGCCAACACGGAGGAATCCACCCCGCCGGAAAGCGCCAGCAGAACGCGCCCCTCTTCACCGATTTCGGCACGCAGATTTTCAATCGCGGTCTTGCAGAAATCGGACATCGACCAGTCGCCACGCACGTGGCAGACCTCAAACAGGAAGTTGTGCAGCATCTGCTTGCCGTACTGGGTATGATTGACCTCCGGGTGGAACTGTACGCCGTAAAAGCCGCGTTCTTCATCGGCAATCGCCACATTGGGGCAGGCAAGACTATGCGCCGTCAGAGCAAAGGTGGAGGGCAGATCGGACATATAGTCGCCATGACTCATCCACGTAATGCTTTTCTGCGGCAGACCCTTGAAAAGTTTGCAGTTGGTGTCAAAAAACGTTTCGGTTTTGCCGTATTCCCGCGCGGAGTCACTCTGGGCAGGGGAGACCTTGCCGCCAAGCGTATGCGCCATCAGCTGGCACCCGTAGCAGATGCCGAGAATCGGAATGCCGAGTTTGAAGATCTCCGGGTCCACTTTGGGTGAGCCCTCCTCGTAAACGCTGTTCGGGCCCCCGGTGAAAATAATCCCGCACGGCGCCGCCGCACGGATCTGTGCCGCGGTCATGGTAAAGGGCTTGATCTCGCAGTACACATGGCACTCGCGCACCCTTCTTGCGATCAGTTGATTATACTGACCGCCGAAATCCAGAATAATGATCTTCTGCTGCTGTTCCGGCATTCCTGATTCCTCTCTTTATTGCTTATTCTTCACGGGGTTGCCCCCGGTTTTATCGGGTTTTGGCGCTCAGCACACCCCAAACAGCAACTCGCCGTAGGTGGGGTAGGGCCAGACCTTTGCCTCCGCCATGGTTTCCATTTCGTCCACCGCGATACGAAGCGAGCGCATATCATCGAGAATCGTGCTCTGATACACGTTGGCAAGCTCTGCCGTGTCGGTCACCGATTTGGCGGCAAGCAGGTCGCTTTCCAGCTTTTTCGCATTGCGAAATGCGGAGCCGATCAGGGCGGAAAGGCTTTTTGCCGTTTCCTTTTCATAGGAATTATCCGTCTCGCCAAGCAGGGCGGATTTTTCCTTCGCGTCCCGCGCCAGCTCTGCGGAATAGGCGCTCATCGCCGGCAGAATATCCCGGCGCACCATATCCAGCATTGTCAGCGCTTCAATATTGATAATCTTGCAGTAGTTTTCCAGCCGTACCTCGTGCCGCGCCGCCATTTCCACCTCGGTCAGCACGTTGTGGGAGGTGAAGAGCTTCACATTCTTTTCGTCCATCATATGGGAGAGCGCGTCCGGCGTGGTTTTCAGGTTATACAGCCCGCGCTTTGCCGCCTCGCGCACCCATGCGTCATCATACCCGTCACCGTTGAAGATGATACGCTTGTGCTCGGCAATGGTCTTTTTGATGAGATCATGCAGGGCAACCTCAAAGTTTTCGGCGCCTTCCAGTGTGTCGGCAAACTGCCGCAACTCCTCTGCCACCGCGGTGTTGAGCACCGTGTTTGCGCCGGAAACCGACGCGGCGGAGCCAAGCATCCGGAACTCAAATTTATTGCCCGTAAAGGCGAAGGGGCTGGTGCGGTTGCGGTCGGTGGTGTCTTTGGGGAATTTGGGCAGGGTATGCACTCCGATGCGCATCAGCTCTTTCTGCTTGGGGTCGTATTTTTCGTCTTTTTCGATTGCCGCAAGGATGTCCGTAAGGTCGGAGCCGAGGAACATCGAAACAATGGCAGGAGGCGCCTCGTTGGCGCCGAGACGGTGGTCATTGCCCGCGGAAGCCACCGAAATGCGAAGCAGATCCTGATACTCGTCCACCGCTTTGATCACGGCGCACAGGAAAAGCAGAAACTGCGCGTTTTCATACGGGGTCTCGCCCGGCTCCAAAAGATTGACGCCGGTGTCGGTGCAGATCGACCAGTTGTTATGTTTACCGGAGCCGTTGACACCGGCAAAGGGCTTTTCGTGCAGCAGGCACACAAGTCCGTGCTTTTTGGCAACTTTCTGCATCATTTCCATCGTCAGCTGGTTGTGATCCGCCGCGATGTTGGTGGTGGTGAAGATCGGCGCCATTTCGTGCTGTGCGGGGGCAACTTCATTGTGCTCGGTTTTTGCCAGCACGCCCAACTTCCAGAGTTCTTCGTTCAGATCTTTCATATACGCCTGCACACGGGGCTTGATGGCGCCGAAATAATGGTCGTCCAGCTCCTGCCCTTTGGGGGCTCTGGCACCGAACAGCGTGCGGCCGGTGTAAATGAGATCCTTGCGCTTTTCATACATGGCGCGGTCAATGAGAAAATACTCCTGCTCCGGTCCTACCGTGGTTTTCACGGAATGCACATCCGTATTGCCGAAGAGTGCCAGTACCCGCATTGCCTGCCGGTTGATGGCTTCCATGGAGCGCAGCAGAGCCGTTTTCTGATCCAGCGCCTCGCCGCCGTAGGAGCAGAACACGGTCGGAATGCACAGCACGCCGTCCTTGATAAAGGCATAAGAAGTTGCGTCCCACGCGGTGTAGCCGCGTGCCTCAAACGTGGCGCGAAGCCCGCCGGAGGGGAAGGAGGAAGCGTCAGGCTCGCCCTGAATCAGCTCCTTGCCCGAAAACTCCATAATGACCTTGCCGCCGTCCTTGGGGGAAATAAAGCTGTCGTGCTTCTCGGCAGTCACGCCGGTCATAGGCTGAAACCAGTGGGTAAAGTGCGTGGCGCCGCGCTCAATTGCCCAGTCCTTCATTGCGTTGGCAACAACGTTCGCCACCGACAGGTCAAGGTGCTTGCCGCTTTTAATGGTTTTCTGCAATGCCTTAAACGTTTCCTTGGGTAGCCTTGCTTCCATCGTTTTGTCGTCAAAAACCATGCTTCCGAAAATTTCCGCTACATTTGTCATAGCCAAATCTCCTTCAATATATCATATATACGGCGGCAAGGGTCCCCGAGGGGAGAGCGGGTTTGCCCGCTCTGACGACGCCCTTGTCGCTTCTGCTCTCAAAAACAAAACACCACAGACAAAACCCTCTTTGCCTGCGGCATCCTTGTCGCTTTATGGCAAAAATTATATCATATGGGGCGTATATTGTCAAGGGGTGCTTTTTAAAAATATTTTTATTTTTTCTCTTGACAAACGATGCGTCTTCGTGTATACTCTTTCCGTAAACAAGGATGTTTGCTGACGGCGGCGAGGAGCCACCGGCGCAAGCATCTTTTCTTTATTTCGGGAGGGGTGCAACATGATCTATACGGAAGCGGAAGTTTTCGACTTTATCAAAGAAGAAGACGTGCAGTTTATCCGCCTTGCCTTCTGCGATCTCGCGGGCAGACAGAAAAATATTTCCATCCTCCCGGAGGAGCTGGAGCGTGCGTTCCGTGACGGTATTTCCTTTGACGTTTCCGCCATCCGCGGGTTTGGCAGTGTGGAAAAATCGGATCTTTTGCTCTTTCCCATTCCTTCCACATTAAGTATTCTCCCATGGCGCCCGATGCACGGCAAGGTGGTGCGGATGTTCTGCGACATCCGGTATCCGGACGGCACCCCGTTTGAAAAGGACTCCCGCGGGATCCTTTGCCGCGCCGTGGAAAAGGCGGCGGCGATGGGGATTTCCGTGCGCTTTGGCGCGGAGTTTGAGTTTTATCTTTTCCGCACCGGGGAGGACGGGGAGCCGACCAGAATCCCGTTTGACCGCGCCGGCTATATGGATGTGGCGCCCGACGACAAAGGGGAGAACATCCGGCGCGAGATCTGCCTTGCCTTGCTGGAAATGGGCATTCAGCCCGAAAGCTCCCATCACGAGAGCGGCCCCGGCCAGAACGAGAACGACTTTCGCTATTCCGATCCCCTGACCGCCGCGGATAACGCCATCACCTTCCGCGCCGTGGTGCGCACGGTGGCCGCGCAAAACGGCCTGTGCGCCAGCTTTCAGCCCAAGCCTTTGTCGGACCGGGACGGCAGCGGAATGCACATAAACATTTCCGCGGTAAAAGCCACGGCGGACCGGAACGGGCTGGTTGCCGATTTCTCCCCGAAACCGCTTGAAAACGAGAGCGGGAACGGGCTTCACATCAACATTTCTCTTGCCGGGGAGGGGAGTGGCGGCAAAGAGCATGCGTTTTTGGCGGGTGTTCTTGCGCATATCCGGGAGATCACCGCGGTGCTGAACCCCGAGGAGGCTTCCTACCGCCGCCTGGGGGAGAGAAAAGCGCCGAAATACATCGCGTGGTCAAAGGGAAACCGCTCCACGCTGGTGCGTATTCCCGCCGCAAAAGGGGAATATACCCGCATGGAACTGCGTTCTCCCGACCCTGCGGCAAACCCGTATCTTGCCTTTGCCCTGCTGATTCATGCGGGGCTTGACGGGGTGGAGAAAAATCTGCCCCTGCCGCCCGAGGTCACGACCGACCTGTTTGCAAAGAACGCGGACACCGCGATGCTGCAGGCGTTGCCGGGGAGCCTTGAGGAAGCACTGGAAGCGGCAAAAAAGAGCGCCTTTTTTGCTTCGGTATTGCCCGGTTATTTCGGGGAATAACGGAGGCGCACCGTGAACACTGCCAAAACGGTACGGCGTGTGCTGGTGGTTTCCGCTACCAGGCAGGCGCATGAGCTGATGATGGAAATCCTGCCGCCGGGCGGCTTTTCTCCGATCGTGCACGTCACATCCGCGGGGGAGGCAAAACGTTTGCTTACCGCTACGGAATTTGACCTTGCCCTGATCAATGCACCGCTGCCCGATGAATCCGGGGCGGAACTGGCAAGGGAACTGGCGGGGCGCAATATGGGGGTGCTTCTCCTGTGCCGCTCCGATGTGTATGAGGGAGTGGCGTGCCTTTTGGAGGAGGACGGCGTAATGACCCTGCCGCGCCCGGTCACCAAGCAGGAGCTGTATGTGTCGATCCGCCTGCTTTGCGCGATGTGCGCCAAACTCTCCAAAATGGAAAAGCAGAACCGCACCCTGCAGGAAAAAATGGCGGATATCCGCGCGGTCAACCGCGCAAAATGGCTGCTCATCGAGCACCTCGGAATGTCCGAAAAGGAAGCCCATTACCACATTGAAAAACAGGCGATGGATATGCGCCTTTCCCGCCGGGAAGTGGCGGAGTACATCGTGCGTACATACGATAAGTAATCAGCCTGTCAGGCTGCCCACCTGACGTTTTTTTCGTGGAATAACAGAAAGGATGGAGAATAGATATGAAGCAGACAAAGTACATTTTCGTGACCGGCGGCGTGGTTTCCGGTCTTGGCAAGGGCATTACCGCAGCGTCCCTCGGGCGGTTGCTCAAAGCGCGCGGGCTGAAAGTTGCGGCGCAGAAACTGGATCCGTACATCAATGTGGACCCCGGCACGATGAGCCCGTACCAGCACGGCGAGGTTTATGTGACCGAGGACGGGGCGGAGACCGATCTGGACCTTGGGCACTACGAGCGCTTTATCGACGAAGACCTGAACAAATTCTCCAACCTGACCACCGGTAAAGTGTACTGGAACGTGCTGAGCAAAGAGCGGCAGGGTGCGTATCTCGGCTCCACGGTGCAGGTCATTCCTCATGTGACCAATGAGATCAAAGAGTTTGTGTATGCCGTGGGCAAAAAGACCGATGCCGACGT
>URMC01000019.1 GCA_900548735.1 uncultured Eubacteriales bacterium
CACCGTTGGCGTTGGTAAAGCGCACGGAAATTTCGGTGATGCCGCTCTGCACAAAGGTGACCTCAAAGGAGCTCTGGTCGCCTTCTACCGTGTAGATGGCACTGCCCACGCGGATAATGTATTTTTCCGCACCGTATACGGGCTCCCAGTAAATCTTGCCGTTTTTATAGGTCACGGTGCCCATTCTGGCGTAGTTGATCCGCACGGTGTCGGAAGCGGGCGAGCTTTCCGCCGCGTTTTCCGTCACTGCCTGAACCGTTACGTCGTAAGCAGTCGTTCCCGCGCTGACGATTTTGCTCAGATCCATGGATGCCTCGGTGCCGTTGACCCGGTACTCGGTACCGTTGATGGTCACGATATACCCGGTGGCGCCCTCTACTTCATTCCATTCCAGCGTGGAGCCGGAAACGGTGATGCCGGAGGGTTTGGCAAGCGTGGTTTTGCTGTACTGTACAGGGGTGGCGGGGGCAGAGTAGTAGCCCGCGCTCACAGGGGTAACGGTCACATAGAGCTGACCCTTGTTTAGCCCGGTGATGTCATAGGACGTGTCACCGGAGACATAGTACGACTTGTAATCGGTGCCGTTTGCGGAAATGCCGACAAGGTAGCCGGTTGCATTTTCCGTGGGGTACCAGGTGATCTTTTCGTTGTCAATCGAGATCCCTTCCACAGCGTCAAGACCGCGGAAGAGCGTGTAAGTAACGGTAGAGCTGAGGTAGCCGTCCGCCGATGCGGTGATCACAAAGCGGATGCCGTCCTTGGGCATGTCGCAGTTCGCAAACACAAAGTTGGTGGATTTGCCGTTGTTCAGCTTCTCGTGCTCGTGACCGGGCGTGCCGCAAATCACGGTGATTGTGTAGTTCTGCGCGTTGGCAACCGGGTTGAATACAAGCACGTTGGAGGAAACAATGCGGATGCCGGATGCACGGTCAATCGCTTTGTTCCGGTAGTAGGCGGAGGCGGATTTGCCGTTCGCCGTAACGGTAACGATGTAATCGCCCGCAACTTCCTCTGCGAAGTCAAAGCCGAAGCTGGTGTTACCCGTGTTGGTGTCCGCAAGAGTGTTATTGCCTCTCTTGACGACAACGCGGTAAGTGATGTTTGCGCCGAGCGCGTTCCAGCTGGCACCGGAAGCATTGACGGAAACAAGCGGCGTATCCGCGCTCTTGTAAACCGCATACAGCAGGGTATCCTGCGTCAGCTTCTGACCGGTGTACTGGCAGGTCAGCTTTTCGCCGGACTGATAATCACTGATCCACCAGCCCGCAAATTCCATTCCGTCCTTTGCGGCGGGGGTGGGAAGCGTGTAAAGCACGCCGTTGATGGTTTTGAGAGCGCCGAAGGCTTCGCCCTCGCAAACAAAACCGACGGTGTACTCGATCTGCCCGGTCGGCTGTGCCTCAAAACGGGCATAGACCGTGGTGTCCGCAGAGATCGCGGCGGTGTCAAAGTCGAAAACGGTGGTGTATGCCTTGTCCGCATACCAACCGATGAAGGCGTAGCCCGCTTTTACCGGGTCATCCGGCTTTGCGGCGTAACGTCCGTTCAGCACTTTCTGTGCCGCAACCTCACTGCCGCCGTCTACATCAAACGTTACGTTGTAACGGTTGCGCGGGAGCATGCGGTAGGTGCTACCGTTGTAGGTGAGCTTCAGCACGCCGTTTTCAAGCGCGGCGGAAGCGTTGGTGCTGTCACCTTCTTTGAAGGTGAGCGTCAGGGCACCGTTCTCATAGGTAAAGGTGCCTGCCTGATCACCGTTGATGCCGGAGATCATAAAGGTGTTTCCTGAAATCGTGAAGAGATATTCGTTCTCTCCGTCTACCGTGAAGTAGACGCTGTCAATCCCATAATTCGTAGACGGGGTGTTGTTGTTCGGATTGTCAGGGTTGACAGGATCTTTTTTACACGAGACCAGGAAAAGTGTTGCGATGCAGACAAGGACAAGCAGTATGCATGCAATTTTTCTCTTGCGGGTAAACATAGTTTTCCTCCTCATATTAAAGATGGAGATATTATAGCAGATTTTTTCTTAAAATGCAAGAATTTTTCCAAAAAAATTCAAGTTTGTGCATATTCGCAAAACAAAGCGTCACAAAACCGTCACTTTTGACACGATTGACAAAAAATGGGGAGTCAAAACAAGGGTTTTGCCCCTGAATTCTCACGTTTTTTTCCGTACGGATTTATTCTTTTCTCAGGAATGGAGCTTCTTTGGGGAAGAACCCGCGGGAACTCCTGCGTCCGGTGCCGGGGGTCCCCACGGTGGCGCGAAACTTAGCTTTTTAAGTGCCTATATATAAAAATGTAATGAATATAGAATGCGACAAGGGTAAAACCGGACTTTGTGAATAATTTTTTTTGGAAATGACAGGATTTGAAGGAAAAACTTGCAAAAACAGCGCCAAATGGCGTGTGAAGCCGTTTCCGGCGCGAATTTTTATTGACAATCGGGGGAATGGGCTTTATCATGAGAAAGAACCTGCCGGCAAAAAGATTTTTGCAAACAGCACGGCACTCAGCACAAAAAGGGGGAGGTTTTGCCCGTATCGGAGCAAAAGGCAGGAAGAAAGGCAAAACAAAAACAACAGCGTCAGATATGTTCCGGCGCGAAGCAGAATTTCCGCCGTGCGCATCGGCAACAGCCTTGCCAGCGTGGCAAAAAACATTCTGCCGCCGTCAAACCCGGAAACCGGCAGAAGATTGAACGCGGCAAAAGAGGCGCTGGCAAGGCGCAGTGCCACGGCAAACGGCGCGTGAAAGGGAAGCAGAATCAGCGCCAGCAATACCGAAAACAAAGGTCCTCCTGCGGCGAGAATCCATTCGGCACGGTAGGAAGGAATCGCCGCGGCGGGAATGAGCTTTGCACCGAAAAGGTCAAGCTCCATACAGCGAAGCGCAATGCCCATCCGCCGCGCCGCCAGCAGGTGCCCTACCTCATGAAATGCGGCGGCAAGAAAAACGGCGGCAAAGGCGCGTTTACCGGTAAACAACAGTGCCGCAAAAAAGACCAGTGCGCCGGGATTGATGCGCCATTTCATCCGGGGCGACGAGGGCTTCCTTCGGGAAATCAAAACAATCACCTCCGACACAACTTATGCGGCAAAGGGACGCAATATCGCTTCCGGTGCGGTGCCCTCCCGGATCTTATCGGATTTATATAAGGAGAAAATATGACAGAACCTCAAATGTTTCGTATCGCTCCCTTCAAAAGGTTGTATGTACAACCAATTAGTTGTAGATACAACTTCATTCCGGTTGCAGTATAGCACAGCGCCCCGCGCCGTCAAGCTCCCGCGAAAATTTCCCGGGGCATTTTTCAAAAACCCGCCGATCCCTTGAAAAAACCGCTTTCGCGTGCTATAATGCAACTGTCCGATCGGGCAAATGTTTTAATAAGGAGAAAAAAGTATGGTTAAGAGTGTCAGATCCGGAATGGAAAGAATGACGGCAATGTCCGTCGGAGATCTTTCGGCAGAGCATTTTGAACGGTTGAAAACCGCCGGCGTGGATGCGATTGAGATCAGCATGGCAGACTCACGCTATCCGCTGATTGACTGGCGAAAGGTTGTTCGTATCGCAAAGGAAACCGAGATGCTGTTCTGGTCGTTTCATTTGCCGTTTTCGCCTTTTCATATCAACAATATCGCGTCTACCGACGCATTCGTGCGCAAAACGACCGTGGATTATCTGAAAGTGCTGATTGACCGCGCGGCAGGGTACGCCGGCATCCGCACGTTTGTCATCCACGCCAGCGGAGAGCCGATTGCCCCCGAGACCCGCGCGGCACGGATGGAGTACGCCAAAGAGGGGCTGGCACAACTCTGCGAGGCGGTCAGCTCTTACGGTGCGGTGCTGGCAGTGGAAGATCTCCCGCGCACCTGTCTTGGCAACTGCGCCGAGGAAATCCGGGAGTTGCTCACCGCGGATGAGCGCCTGCGCGTGTGCTTTGACACCAACCATCTGCTTGGCGGCAGAAAACCGCAGGATTTTATCCGCGCACTGGGGGATAAAATCGTAACCGTGCATTTTTCGGATTATGACGGCATTGACGAGCGGCATTGGATGCCGGGAGAGGGAATTATTGACTGGAACGCCGTGATGGACGCCTTTGACGACGTCGGCTATCGCGGTCCCATCCTTTATGAGCTCGGCTACGGTGCGCCCGCCACGATCACCCGCCCGCGAAACCTCACCCCGGAGGATTTTGTGCGCAATCATGAGGAACTGGAAGCAAGGCACCCTCTGACGGTGATCGGCACCCCGGTTAAACAATAAGATAGCGGTTGCGGGAAGAATGTGCCTGCCACCCCGGCAGGCGAGCGATACCGGCTTTGTCAGGCGCTACCGGCAGGTAAAAAGATTTTGGCAAACAACACCGCGCACAGCACAAACAGCGCAAGGTTTTGCCCGTACCGAAGTAACAGGCAGGAGGAAAGGCAAAACAAAAACAACAGCGTCAGATACGTGCCGCAATGAAGTACAGTTACCGCCGCACGCACCGAAAGCCGCCGCGCCAGCGTGGCAAAAAACATTCTGCCGCCGTCAAACCCCGAAACCGGCAGAAGATTGAACGCGGCAAAGGGACGCAATATCGCTTCCGGTGCGGTGCCCTCCCGGATCTTATCGGATTTATATAAGGAGAAAATATGACAGAACCTCAAATCCCCCCGGTGGGGCGCTTTGCCCCGACGCCCAGCGCCCGGCTACACCTCGGCAACCTGATGTGCGCCATGGTTGCGTGGCTCTCGGTAAAAAGTCGGGGTGGAAAGTTGCTTTTGCGCGTGGAAGACTTAGACGCGGCGCGCTGCCCTTATATGGGCGAAAACACCAAGTGGATGCTGGATGACCTTGCTTACCTTGGCATCACCTTTGACGGGGAGACGCTTTATCAGTCGGAACGATTTCCGGTTTACGAAACCTACTTTAACCGCTTGCGGGAAAAGGGGCTGCTTTACCCCTGCTATTGCTCCCGCGCGGAACTGCATGCCGCCGATGCCCCCCACCTCTCTGACGGACAGGTACTGTATGACCGCCGGTGTCTTCGCCGCCTGCTCTCCGGCGCCCCCGCTCCTACCGGGCGTACCCCTGCATGGCGCGTGCGCGTGCCGGATGAAACCATCACCGTTCACGATCTGTTGGCGGGGGATTATACGGAAAATCTGGAACGCGACTGCTCGGATTTCGTAGTGCGCCGCTCCGACGGGGTGTATGCCTATCAGCTTGCCGTGGTGGTGGATGACGGACTTTCGGGCGTGAGCGAAATTGTGCGCGGCAATGATCTGCTTTCCAGCACCCCGCGGCAGATCTGGCTGCAACGCCTGTTCGGTTTTCCGACCCCGGAGTATCTTCACATCCCGCTCCTGACCGACGCGGCGGGTCGCCGCCTTTCCAAACGGGATGGCGACGGCTGTATGGAACGCGTACGCAAATGTTACCCCAGCCCGGAGCCGGTCATCGGCGCACTTGCCGCCGCCCTGAACCTGATCCCGGAGCCGCAACCTCTTACCTTGGGGGCGTTGTTGCCGCACTTCCGCGCAGATCGGTTGCCGCGGACCGCCATCGCCTTGCCGGGCGGATTTTGACGCAAAAACGCTATTTTTGAAATAAACTGTTATTAAAAATAGAAAAACCGCTTCCGAAATTGGAATATCGTGGAATATATTTGGAATCAAATTCAAAAAATCATACATCCGGACGAAAAATAAAAAACTTCCGGAAAATTGGAAAATCCCCTTGACAAACCCGCCTGCTTTGAGTATAATATCAATGTTGCCACGCGAGAGTGGCGGAACTGGCAGACGCGCACGTTTGAGGGGCGTGTGGTTTACACCGTACGGGTTCAAGTCCCGTCTCTCGCACCAGCAAAAAAGAAAAGCCGCGAAAGCGGCTTTTCTTTTTTTGTATTTAAAAATCACACGATCTCACGCAGCAAAGGATGCCCAAAACATTTGCGCGGGCACGGGGTCGGCACTTGCGGTGCGGCTGATTGAGCCGGAGCATTGCTTGAGGCACACCGCAGGTGCCAAAAACTTTTGGGCAACTGCCACCGGAAGGTCGGTTGAGCGCATCCAGCGTGGCGCGTCAGCTGATCAGCCGCACCGCAGGTGCCAAAAACTTTTGGGCAACTGCCACCGGAAGGTCGGGTGAGCGCATCTAAAGTGGCGCGTCAGCTGATCAGCCGCACCGCAGGCGCCAAAAACTTTTGGGCAACTGCCACCGGAAGGTCGGGTGAGCGCATCCAGAGTGGCGCGTCAGCCGATCAGCCGCACCACAGGCGCCAAAAACTTTTGGGCAACTGCCACCGGAAGGTCGGTTGAGCGCATCTAAAGTGGCGCGTCAGCCGATCAGCCGCGCCACAGGCGCCAAAAACTTTTGGGCAACTGATGCCGACCTTTAGGGTACAACTTCGCCGTGCGGGCGACCAATGGTCGCCCCTACAAAAACTTAGGGTGTCGCGCACTCAAAGCAATGCGCCGACCCGCAAGCCGTCCTGCAGGACCCCCACCGCAGGTGGCGCAGGCGGTCGCCTGCATGTTCGGCAAAGCGATATGCCGAAGGCGGCAGGAGCAAACGCGCGCCTGACAATATGGAAATCCCCCTCGTGACAGGGGCGCCGCATCCGGGCATCCCTGACTGAGGGGGATTTTGTCAAAATTGCGGTTTTCTCATACCGTTATGAGGGATATTGTACTTGGAGTCAAGGAAGTTTTGCCGAAAAAAACCTGTTTTTCCGGTATTATTGCTTTTCCAGCACCAACACCTCTTGAGGGGCAAGCACCACTTCGCCGGAGAGGATTTTTCCGTGTACCAAGTCAAGGTAGGTGCCGTCCAACACCATGGTGCCGGGCTTGTTTTCTACCTCGGCGGCAATGATACCGCCCCGTGCGCCCGTGCGGGCGGTGAGATCAATATTCGGGGTGGCTTCGGCAATCGGCGCCTCATCCACCAGCCGCAACAGCCCCTCGGCGGAAAGCACACTGCCCACCAGAATCACCTTGCCTTTGCCCACTTTTTTCTCGGTGACAACGGCAAGCCCGTCAAATTCATCACCCGTATAGGTGGCAAGCGGCGTGCTGTCCGTGGGTTCAAACGCGTCATAGCAGGTGGAAATACCAAGTTCCGTGCCGTCGTTCCATACGGCGCGGAAGACGTTGTTGGCAACCGGCTTCTGATATTTGGTGTAGACCCCCGCAAATTCTTCCAGGAATGAGAACGGCGCCGCGGTGTATTTTGCGGTGTCGGCGGTCATAATGTCGCTCATCGGACCCACAATCCAGGTGCCGCCTTCCTTGACCCATTTTTCGATTCTTTCCCGGAAATCCCCCTCCACGGTAGTCAAAAACGGGGAAATAACCACCCGGTAAGAGTCAAGGACGTGATCGGTATCAATAACGTCAAGGTTGTGGTGGCGGAATGCCGCGTGGTAGGTGGTTTTGAGCATGTGAACATAGTTGAAATCCTGCAAGAGGCGCGCGGAGGAAAAATTGTGTTCCGAAACGGTGGAGTAATGCAACGCCACATCCGCGCGCACGCGGCTGTTTTTCAGAAAATCGTCGCACACGGCAAGATCCTTTGCCGCCTGTTTCACTTCTTCACTGACGCGATACGGGCGCCCCGCAGAGGAAAAGACCGCCCCGTGCGCCAGCTCGTGCCCGTTGGGATGGGCGCGATAGAGCCAGTAAAGATTCATTTCCGCCCCGTGCGCAATGGGCAGCCACGTGTTGACGTAGCAGTTCCCCTGCGGGCGGTATCCGTTTGCGGCGTATTCGCTCCCGTTCCAGCCCGTCTGCGTTTCGGTGACCCAGAAGGGGCGCTCTTTGATCGGGCGGAGAAAATCATAGAAAAAGGTTGTGGCGGGCAGTTTTTCCGCCGTGTCATAGTGGTTATACTCCACGACGTCCAGATTTTTCGTGGCGCGGTAGTAAGAAAGCGTATTGTTGGGCATCATGTCGGTGCCTACGGGAGCGTTTGTGAAGCGGTGCAGAATTTCCGCCTGCATATCGATGAAAGAATAAATCTGCCCGTACTGGAATTTCCGCCACATCGTATTGAGGGACGGGTGTACCCATTCCTCCGGTTTCGGCGGCTCCACGTCGTCAAAAGAAGCGTATTCCAGCGACCAGCGGTGCATGCCCCAGCGGTCGTTCAGCGCCTCGATTGTGCCGTATTCCTTTTGCAGGAATTTGTGAAACGCCGCCACGCACAGCGGGCAGTAACACCCTTTTTTGTATACAAACAGCTCGTTGTCTATCTGCCAGCCGATCACGCCCGGGTGCCTGCCGAACCGCTCGCCCATCGCCGTGACGACGGCACGGGTCTTTTCCAACATCACGGGCGAGGTTTTGCAGGGGTGACAGCGGGAGGAAACGGACTCCCGCCTGCCGTCCGGCGTCATCCGGCGCATTTCCTCGTATTTGTTCATCATCCGGCGCGGCGGGGTGCAGGTGGGGGTGCACAGCACGGTGGAAATGCCCGCCGCCCACAGCCGATCAATCACGCGCGCCAGCCAGTCAAGGTCAAAACGTCCCTCCTCCGGCTCCATTCTGCTCCATGCAAATTCACCGATACGAAGGGTGTTTAACCCGTATTTCTCACACCGTTTGATATCTTTTTCAATTTCGCTTTCGTCCCAGAGCTCCGGGTAGTATGCCGCCCCGATATACATAGTTGCCTCCGTCCCCCGGCGTTTGCCGGATTTTTTCTCATTATATCATCCGGCGCGCCGGAAAGCAACCCTGCGGGCAAATTTTTCGGTTGATTTTCTTTACTTTTTGTGCTAAAATGAAAGAAAAAACGGGAGGGGCAAAATGAGCAAACTGACCACCAAGAAAGCGATTGCCGCGGCACTGCGCGCGGTCATGACGCAAAAGCCGCTTTCCAAGATTACGGTCGGCGACATTGCGGAGCAGTGCGCCATCAACCGACAGACGTTTTATTATCATTTTCAGGACATTCCGGATCTGGTGGAATGGATGTGCCTGACCGAAGCGGACGAGGCGCTGGAAAACAACAAAGACTACGAGACGTGGCAGGAGGGGATTCTTGCCGTTTTTGAAACGCTGAAAAAAGAAAAACTGTTTGTCAAAAACATCTACCGTTCCGCCCCGCGCGAGGTGATACTCAACTATCTTTATAAGATGGTGTACCCGCTTCTTTACTCCGTGGTGGAGGAAGAAGCCGAGGGTATGACCGTGCGGGAGAGCGACAAGGAGTTTATCGCTCATTTCTATAAATATGCCTTTGTGGGGCTGATGCTGGATTGGGTTCAGCACGATATGGAGGGCGAGCCGCGCGAACTGATTGAGGAGCTTGCCACCACCATCAAGGGCACGTTCCGTCAGGCGCTGACCAACTGCAACCTGCGCCGGAAAGCTTGACAAAACGCGGGTTTTGTCGTAATTTCTTTCTCTTTTTTTCACCTGTATAAATCTGCGACAAAGCGGAAAATCTGTGGATTGAAACATCTCGTTTTTTCTGTTACGATAAGGGCACAGAAAGGCAAAAGCACTTGCCAAAGAAAACAGGAGGAAGAAAAAATGTACTATTCCGCAGGTAATTATGAAGCGTTCGCACATCCGCAAAAGCCCGATGGCGTGGACAAGAAATCGGCTTATATCATCGGCACCGGTCTTGCCGGTCTTTCCGCGGCGTTCTATCTGGTGCGCGACGGGCAGATGAAAGGGGAGCACATTCACCTCCTCGAAAAGCTGGAACTGGCAGGCGGCAGTTGCGACGGCAGAAAAGACGTGACCAAAGGCTTCTATATGAGAGGCGGGCGCGAGATGGATAACCACTTTGAATGTATGTGGGATCTCTACCGCGACGTGCCGTCCATCGAGACCCCCGGCGTATCGGTGTTGGATGAATACTACTGGCTGAACAAAAAGGACCCCAACTATTCGCTCTGCCGCGCCACCGAAAACCGCGGGCAGGACGCGCACACCGACGGCAAATTTACGCTGGATAAGAAATCCGCGCTGGAACTTTCCAAACTCTTTATGACCCCCGAAAAAGACTTGGAGGATAAGAAGATCAGCGAAATCTTCTCCGATGGGTTCTGGCAAACGAACTTCTGGCTTTACTGGCAGACGATGTTTGCTTTCCAGCGCTGGTCGTCCGCATTGGAGATGAAGCGGTATCTGCAGAGATACGTGCACCATATCGACGGCTTGCCGGACTTCACGGCGCTGCGCTTCACCAAATACAACCAGTACGAGAGCATGATTCTCCCGCTGGTGAAATATCTGGAAGCGCACGGCGTGAAAATCGAGTATGGCGTGAATGTGAAAAACGTGCTGTTTGACTGCAAGGGCGAGAGAAAAACAGCCACCAGTATTGTCTTTCTCAAAGACGGGGAGGAGCACACCATCGACCTGACGGAGGATGACTTGGTGTTTATCACCAACGGCTGCTGCACCGATACCTCCTGCTATGGGGATCAGACGCACGCGCCGGATCTTGGCGGTATCCGCAACGGATACGGCGAATCGTGGGATCTGTGGCGGAACATCGCGGCGCAGGACAAGGCGTTCGGCAACCCGGAGAAATTCTGCACGGCGGTGGATAAGACCAACTGGATGAGCGCCACGGTCGCTACCTCCGATGAGGAGATCATCGACTATATTATGAAAATCTGCAAGCGTGACCCGCGCGCCGGCAAAGTGACCACCGGCGGTATCGTCACCGTGCGGGACAGCGTGGATAACTGGTATCTGTCGTGGACAATCAACCGTCAGCCCCAGTTCAAGGCGCAGGATAAAAACACCGTGCTGGTGTGGGTCTATGCCCTGAACACCGACCGCGAGGGCAACTATGTCAAAAAGCCGATGCGGGAGTGCACGGGCGAGGAAGTCTGCCGTGAGTGGCTGTACCATATCGGCTATCCGACGGAGAAAATCGACCGCGCCGCCGCGGAGCGCGCCAATACCACCACCTGCTATATGCCGTATATCAACGCGTTCTTCCAGCCGAGAAAGGAATCCGATCGTCCGAAGGTGGTTCCGGACGGAGCCGTCAACTTCGCGTTCGTCGGTCAGTTTGCAGAAACGCCCCGCGATACCATCTTCACCACGGAGTATTCCATCCGCACCGGGATGGAGGCGGTTTACACGCTCCTGAACGTGGATCGCGCCGTGCCGGAAGTATGGGGCAGCGCATACGATGTGCGCGAGTTGCTGAAAGCCTGCTACTACGGTATCGACCGCAAACCGATTACCAAAGCGAAACTGAATCTGAAAGAAAAAGCCCTGCTCAAAACCGTGGTCAGTAAGACCAAGGGCACCGATGCAGAACTTCTGCTTCTCGCCAGCGGCTTGATCGAAAAAGAAAAATAAAAGAAAATCCCCCGGCGCCCGCGATGCGGGCGCCGGGGGATTTTTAGCGCACCGCGCGGCTTCCGCATCCCCTTTTTCTTCCGTATCTTTCAAAAAAATTAAAAAAATCCCTTGACAAACACAAAATGCTGTGTTAATATGATGATGAAATCAGCGCCACCGCGCGATTTCCGCAATATAAATTGAATATTTAGCAAAACCGTCGTGAGGCGGTGACGCAAAGCCAAGGGGCTTTTTGATAAAGTCAGCCGGTTGCAATTTTGTGAAACGAATTGCAATCGGCTTTTATTTTTCGGTTTTCGGGCAAAACGATTATTCCGGCGGGAGGTGTGTGAATCTATGGAAAATACCGAGATCTATGTGGCGCACACGCTGGAAAGCGGCGTTGAGCCGATTGAAATGCGCTTTCTGCCGCTCTATGATTGCTATTATCACCGCGTGATCGGCTATACCGGGCAAGGGTATATCAACAGTGTGCTGTACGGCACCCTGCCGCCGGTGGAGTACCTGCCGGCGCTGGAGAATGACCTCCTCGGCGCGGATTTCGCCATCCGATGCCTGAAAAACACGCTGGCGGCGCTCCGTGCCACCAAAACCGACCTTTTGCGGGTGGAATACGTGGGGGTGCTTTGCCCCGTTTCTTTGCTTCGTGACGCGCGGCTGTATGACCGCCTTGCGGCAATTGCCGGGCGGGCGGAGAGCGCACTGCTTCAAAAAATCCACCTGGAATTTGACAGCGCATGGCTTTCTATTGAGAAAGAACTTCTCAAAACCGCGTTTTCCGATGTGCGCGCCGCCGGCTTCCGAATTTCGGTGCGCGGGTATGGTGAGGCGGACTTCCCGATGACGGCGCTGATTGATACCGCACCGGATGCCGTGTATCTCAGCGCCTCGACCACGGCGTTGCTTTCCGACCGCGAAAAAGCGGCGGTGGTGCCAGCGTTTGTGCGCTTTGCGGGAAGCATGGAGGTGCAGGTAATCGCCGAGGGCGTGAGCGATGACGGGCAGATTAGGGAACTGAACTCCGCCGAGTGCACCGCGTTTCTCCCGGCGGCTTCCTACCGCGGGGCATATCGCCTGTCGTGTGAGGAGAAAAAGTTGCCCCGGCTTCTGACCGAAAGGGAGGGCACGGATGGCGACGAATGATAAAAAAACCACGTCCTTTCTGCGTCGCACGGCGGGGGAAGTCAAACGCTACCGCAAGGTGCGCAAGGTCGTGCCCGCGGTGATGGGCGTGACGCTGGCGCTGCTGACCATTGTTTATGTGATCTCGCTCCTGTTCAGCAAATACGGCAGTTTTACGGTCAAAATCACGGATTTCAACGACCGCAAATATTCGCTCTCGCTGGCGGAAAACGAGCGGTTTTCCAATCCCGTCTCCTTCCTCAATGCGGGCGCTATCAAGGACGCCACCAATATTGACGGCAACTCTCTGCCCGCCAACCTCAATGATACCAATGGTGAGCATAACGGAGAAAACTATGTTGCCTACACCTTTTACGTGAAAAACACCGGGTCGCTGGAATTAACTTACAACTACCGGGTGGAGATTTCCCGCATGACAGCGGGCATTGACGCGGCAATCCGCGTGCGGCTGTATTACACCCCGTTTTATTATAAAGCGGAAACAGGCACTTTTGACCGCAACGGCGTTTACACCGATTTTGCCAAAGCAAAAACCGCCGGCAACGGAGAGCCGGAAATCGATCCTTACGACCGCGTCATGACCAACTTCACCTCCTCCGGCACGGTCACGGAGGGCACCGTAGACGGGTTTGCCCCCGGTGACATCTCCAAGATCACCGTGGTCATCTGGATTGAGGGCAACGACCCCGACTGCACGGACGACCTGATCGGCGGTGAGTTCAAGGTCGATATGATTATGGAGGTTGTGGGCGCAACCTGACACCAAAAGCCAAACGGGGCTTTCGGTAAACCGCTTACTGCGTTTTCCATTCCCACGCCGCGGGCGGGGGATCGGAAGCCCCGGGCGGATGACGAAGCCATTCACATAAATTTCTTACCCCATGTTGTCTTTTTGCCGCATTGGCGCTATGCGGCAGGAGAATAAATAACATCCCCAAAACCTATTTTATAAAGGAGAAAAACAATGAAAAAGTTCAAGAAACTGATTCCTGCGTTCTGCCTGCTTCTCGTTTCGGCAGTCCTGATGGGCACCTCCACCTTTGCATGGTTCTCGATGAACAAAACCGTTACCGCCACGGGCATGCAGGTGACTGCGAAGTCCGATTCCACCTACCTGCTGATCGGCGACAACGCCGAAATTGCAACCAACAAAACCGGTCTTTCCAACACGGTTGCGGCAAAATACACGACTACCGGCAACGATGACAAACAGTGCTACCCCACGGCTTACTATAAAGAAGTGGGCACACTGAACGGTCACGCAACGAAAGCGGATACGTGGTACACCACTTCCTCTGACGATCAGTCCAAAGCCGTTTCCGGTAGCGGGGAAATCAAAGAAGTTACGCTTGGCGATAAAGACTATATGCTGACCTTTAAGATGTATCTGACCCTGTCGCAGGATTCTGTGGATTACAACGGCAAAGTGAAAATTACTCCCACCTTTGCTACCGCCGATGCTGCCGTGAAAGCATTTGTTGTGATTAACGGTGAAAAGTTTGTTCTTGACTCCGCCACTACCAATGTTACGACTGCGGGCAATGTTGAAATTAAATCCACTACCGCCCTTGAAGTTACCGTTTACGTTTATGTGGACGGCAACTCCGACAATGTAAACAGCAATTACATCAACGGCGGAAATCAGATTACCGGCACACTCTCTCTCCAGTTTGACATTGACTGATTGAAAACTTTCCTCTCACCCGAAGCGCGCGGGTGAACCCCCTGCACAGGGCTTTTGCCCTGTGCAGGGTATAGTCGGTTAAAGGGGCAAGCGTGAGCGCCGCGCGCACCTGACCGGTTCTTTGGCTTGACAAATAAACATAAGGAATTAAAGGGAATGGAAAAGAATTTTAATGCAAAAAAGACGGTGAACCTTGTCGTCAACGTCATCCTGTGGATTTTTGTCGCGTTCTGTGTGTTTGTAACGATTGTTGCGGTGTCGGCAAACGCCAACGCCAAAAACGTGCCTACGGTGGGCGGCAAATGCTACCTGTATGTGCAGTCCGGCTCTATGGACGCCGGAAAACCCGCAGGCGTGCCGGAAAACAAGCCCTCCGGCTTTTCCAAAGGTACGATGATAATCGGCAAATATATCTCCACGGATGACGCGGCAATCGACGCGCTGGAAGTGGGCGACATCGTCACTTACGAATGGGACATCAACGGTGACGGCGTGGTCTCCCCCGGGGAGTACAATACGCACCGTATCACCGCCATCCGCAGAAACGACAACGGCAACGTTGTCTCCGTCACCACCATGGGTGACAATGAGGAGTACAGCCACGGCTTTTCGGAATCCGTGGATCGCTCCCGCCTGATCGCCGTCTATACCGGCACCAAAATTGCCGGGCTTGGCAGCGTGATGACATTTCTCAGCTCCCGCCTCGGTTTCGGGCTTTGCATTCTGTTGCCTCTGATCGCGTTTTTCGTATACCAGCTGGTGGTGTTTATCCGGACACTGCTTTCGGTGAAAAACAGCGGCAAAAAGATGATCTCGGCAGCGGACGAAGAACTGATCCGCCAAAAGGCAGTGGAAGAATACCTCAAAAAACAGGCTGAAGCGGCAAACGACAAGGGCACAACCCCCGAGAACGCGCCGCAGGAAGAAAACAAGGACAGCAAGAACTGACCGATTTCGCTCGCGGTCACGGAGAAACCCGTGACCGCGGTAAAAAAACGCACCGCCTCAAATTTCGCAAAGGAAACGGACTATGAATGAGTTTTTGTATGGGTTTTTAACCTGGTTCAAATCGTTTTTCGGCAATATGTTGGACGGATTCCTGATGATTGTCAAGGGGATCTTTTTCGGCATTGTCAAAATTTTTGATCTGACCTATTACTTCAAACTCTGGGCAGATGAGCGCGCCAATTTTGGGGTGCTTGACTGGGTGTTTTCCATCCTCGCGTTTGTGCTCACGTTTGCCGTGTGGGCGGGGCTGATTTTCCTCGTTGCCTACGGCATCCGCAAATATATCCGGTTTCGCCGCACGCTGGTCGGCAATGAGGACCTACTGGAGGAAATTGCCGATCTCCATGAGGACGTGGTGCGCCTGACCGAAGACCGGGAACGGATTCTCAAGCTGAAAATCGCCCAGACCGGCGTGACCTATGAGCAACTCAAACAAATGTTTGAGGGCGAATTCCGGGAGGTGTCGGACGCGATTGCGGAAGGGGAAGAGAACAACTCTGTACCGGATACCACCGGGCGTTTTTCCCGCCTTGCCGCGGTGGACGCCAAATACACGTTTTATACCGCGCCGGAATATGATACCTCTATGTCGTTGCGGGAAATCTGTGACGACCTGCGCAATTTCGCCTGCTCCAACAATTCTCTTTATTACGATGTGCGCACCATCCGGCTGATGCTTGCCGGGTTTGCCTGCACCAAACTGATTATCTTACAGGGTATCTCCGGTACCGGTAAGACCTCGCTGCCCTATGTGATGGGCAAGTATTTTAAAAACGACGCCACCATCGCGTCGGTACAGCCGTCGTGGCGTGACCGCAACGAGCTGTTTGGCTACTTCAACGAGTTTACCAAGAAATTTAACGAGACCGATGTGCTCCGCCGCATTTACGAGGCGGGGTATAATGATGATCTCAACGTCATCATTCTCGATGAGATGAACATCGCCCGCGTGGAGTATTACTTTGCGGAAATGCTCTCCATCCTGGAAATGCCGAACCCCAAGGAGTGGAAGATCGAGCTGGTTGCCTCCCGTTGGGAGAACGACCCCGCAAAACTGACCGACGGATTTCTGACCATTCCGCAAAACGTGTGGTACGTCGGCACCATCAATAATGACGACTCTACGTTTACGGTCACCGATAAGGTCTATGACCGTGCGTTTGTGATCAATCTGGACAGCAAAGGCATCCCCTTTGATGCCCCGGCGACCGCAAGCAAGAAAATTGCGTACTCCTATGTGGAGGCGCTGTATGAAAAAGCAAAGAAAGATTACCCCGTCAGTGACGAGGTTCTGAATAAAATCGAGAAACTGGATCTGTATGTCATCGAAAAATTCCGCGTGGCATTCGGTAACCGTATTCTCAAACAGCTGAAAAACTTTGTTCCGGTCTATGTCGCCTGCGGCGGCAGTGAGATCGAAGCGATCGACTATATTTTTGTGACCAAGGTGTTCCGTAAATTTGAAAGCCTGAACCTCTCGCTTATCCGGGATGAAATCAGAGGGCTGATTGCGTTTATGGACGCGCAATTCGGCAAGGGCAGCATGCGGGAGAGCATTGCCTACCTGCAACGCCTGCAAAAGATGTACTAAACCCTGCAAAATACGGGAAAGGAGGAGCTTTACGTGGATCACGAAACCAATATCCCCCATAACGGTATGCAAAACGAAGAAGAAACGAGTGAGAAAACCACCACTTGGGTGGGGCTTTTGCGCTACCATAAATCCTTTACCGCAAAACTGCTCCTCTCCGACCTCCCGGTCAGGGAGTATTATGCAGAAATCGCCACCGAGCTCCTTTCTTACGCGCGCGTGCGCTCGCGCACGGGATGGGCGGGGGTCACTTTTTCGGTGGGGCGCGCCCAACTGGCGCGTTGCACCATCAACGGCAAGACCCTTTGCCTGTATCTCGCCGCCGACCCGGAGGAGCTTTCGGGCGGGCGGTATAAAGCGCGCGGCGCGGCGGCGCGCAAATATGAAAAAACCCCGGCGCTGTTCCGTGTCAAGAGCGCGGGCGGGGCAAGAAACGCCGTGGCAAAAATCGCCGAAGTGGCGGCAGGGCTGGGGCTTGCCAAAAAAGACCCCCTGCCGGAGCCGATTTCGGCAAAGGCTTTCCCGCAGGACAGTTTCCAAAATCTCATCACAAGGGGGCTCATCCGCCTGATGAAAGGGAAAAGCGCCGGTGAGCCGGGCGAGGAGCAACCGCCCGAAACGGCGGCGCCTGTCACCGCCCCGGCAGAAGTGCCGGAGTGCGGAGACGCCTATACCGACACGGTGGAAGCCGTGCGCGGGGTTATCGGTCGCCACGCGGCATACGGCAGCATCTGCGAAGCGCTGGACGCGGGCGACGCCAGCGTGAAACTTTCGCAAAAGACGATGTTGCGCGCGATTGACGAGGATTGGGTGCGCCGCGTGGAGGACAGTCTGGTCGCGCTGGACGAACTGATCCGTCGCCCGTCGCACTACATTGCCGAAACCGAAGAGATTCTCCCCATGGAACTGACCAAAAAAATCACCGGCAGATCGGTGGTGCACCTGTGTCAGCACACCGACTACATTGCCAGCGTCAACGGGGATGAAATCACCCCCTCCAAACTGCTGAATGTCTTCCGCGAGGATTCGGTGCTGACCTATGAAAATAAGTTTCTCAACACCCTGCTCTCGCACCTGTACTATTTCGTGACCATCCGTTACCGCCTTGCCTTAGAGCAGGGCGCGGACGAGCGGGTGGACGAGGTGCAGTTTGAAAACAACTTTTTTGACGGCGAAAAGCGCGGCAAAATCCGGGTCAGCATTGAGGTCTCTGAAAAACTGACCGACCCCGAGGGCGTGAAAAAAGGCTTTCTCGGCACCGGGCTCTGGCGGCGCGTGGAACGCCTGAACGGCGTGGTAAAGACCTATATGGAGTCGGATTTTGTGCGGCAGATGGGCAGAAATTACGTCCATCCCCCGATTTTGCGCACCAACGCCATCCTGAAAAACAAGTACCTGCGCCAGTGCCTGGATCTCTGGAACTTTCTGGAGGGCTATGACGAGACCGGCGTGGGGCTGACCGTGGGCGAAAAAGTGGTGGAGCCGGGCGTGGATTACCTTTGTGAGCTCAGTGAAAACGCCGCCGCGCAACTGTTGCTGTTTACCCACCATACCAAAGGCCTTGGAGAAGAGGAGGCGCTTGCCGCCTATGTGACCCCGCAACTGCACCCGGACGTGCGCGTGCGGGAGGATGAGGACGAAACGGAAGCCGCCGATTTTGACGTGACGGTGGAAGCGCCGGAGACGGACGGTGAGCGGGACATTCTCTTTGCCGTGCGCGTGGCGCTGGAAGCGGCGGAATTGTACGTCCCCCCCGTGGAGGAGAATCTGCCGGAATTGCCGACCGACGCGGAGGAGGACGAGGAGGAGCCGGGCGCATTCACATTCCCCGGCATCCGCTACGAGAAAGATTTTCAGGCGAAAATTCGCCTTGCGGACGAAAAAACGCGCGCATACTTTTTGGAGATTGCCAACGCGCTGTTGTCGCTCCGCCGGGTGAAAATGCGGGTCAGCCGCGCCTGCTGTACCTTTACGGCAGGGCGGAACAAGCTGGCAAAAATCGCGATCAAGGGCAAGACTCTGTATTTCTATACCGCACTGGAGCGGGACATCCTGCCCGCCGGGTTTTTTGCGCGGGATGTTTCGTTCATCAAACGCTATGAGGCGACCCCCACGCTCCTGCGCGTGCGCGGTCCCCGCGGGCTGAAAAACGCTCTGACGGCGGTGGCGCGCCTTGGCGAGCGGTTTGAACTGCCTGCGGCAAATACCCCCCGGCTGTTGGGCGAAGATGAATTTACCCCCATGACGGTAGCGGAAATGACCGCCCTTGGGTGGATCCGCCGTGTGGGCGAGACCCCTGCCGGAGAAACGGCACAAGCCGGCGAAACCTCCGCCACGGAGACGGAACCCGCGCCTGTGGAAACGCCCACGATCAGTGAACAGGAACGCGAACACCTTGACGATCTCAAGCCTTTTGAGTACGCCAAGCGGGAGAAACCCGACGCCGGGCACGAGGCGGAGTATTTTGAAAATACCTCCGCTGACCCTGACAACTACCCCCTGCCGGAGAATTTACCCTTGGTGGAGGAATTGACGAAAAACGAGCGTCTGCTTTCCGACATCCGCTACCCGGGGGAGATGGATTACAGCCGTCCTGCCGCAAAGGGCGTGGATGACAGCCGCGGATTTATCGAGGACAGCAGGGAGGAAGAAAACGGGGCAGGACACCCTGCCGGTACCGGCAAACGCAGTCTTTTTGACCGCCTGTTCGGCAAAAACAAAGGGAAGAGCGGAAAATGAAGCAAAAAATCAGAACCATAGCCGGAAACGTGCTGTTTTACGCCGCGTTGGCGTTTGTATTGTTCTGTGCGGTGTTTTTGCTGGTGCGGGGCAGGGGCGGTCAGCCCACCTACCTCTTCGGTCACAGTTTTCTGTGGGTGGAAACCGCCAGCATGCAACCCACCATTGAGGAAAAAAGCTATATCATGGTGAAAAAAGCGGGCGAACCCGCGCCCGTGCCCGGTGACGTGATCGTTTTTACCTGTAAAGATTCCACCTCCCCGGTGTACGGCAGTCTGATCACCCACCGCATCGTGGAGGAGACCGAAAACGGCTATCGCACCAAAGGCGACAACCCGATGTCGGCGGTGGACCCGTGGACGGTGGCGCGGGAGGATGTAGTTGCCGTGTACGAGAAAAACGTGCCGGTGCTGACGTTTATCGGGCGCGTTTTCGCGACCAGGACCGGGTTTTTCCTCCTGCTTGGCGTATTTATCGCGATCTGCGGGCTGGTGTATATCCCTTCCATGATCAAAAGCGCCCGTGAAGAGACCGAAAAAGAGATGGCGGCGGAAAAGGAAAGGGAAATTGCCCGCCGCGTGGCGGCGGAAGTGGAACGGCTGGAGCGCGAGGAACGCGGGAAACACAACGCACCCGGCAACGAGCAAGACAGAAAGAATTAAATCAGCCGCGGGGCTTCCGGCGGCGGAAAGGAGAAGCGGATGAACCGTTTTTTTACAAAGTACGGCAAGCCCGTGCTGTTTTCCATTGTGGTGATTATCTGCGTGTCGTTTTTGGTGCATCTGCTGTCTCTGGGTAGCGGGTACAATGAAAATATCGACGCACAGGCGGCGGAGCGCGCGGGCGACTACGCGCTGGAGCAGGCGCTGTACACCGAGCGGCAGTTCAACGCCCTGAAAACACGGGGCGAGTTTTACGCCGCCCGGCTTTCCGCCTGCCGCACCGAAAGTGAAATTTCGGAGCTGTTGCATGGGGTGGATGATAATCTGACCGCTACGGAGCGCGAGGTTTTTAAGGACATTTTTTACATAAAAAACGGCGTTCTGATGTCAAAGGACGGCACCCCCGCAGGAGAGTATCCGGAAATCACGGCGCTTTCCGGGGTCACCCAAACGCAGGTTTCCCGCCTGTTTCAGTTTGAAAACCGCCTGATGTCCTTTGCCGTGGTGTCTCCCGTGGACAGCCCCTATATGAGCGAGGTGGTGCTGTTGTACGCACGTACCGCCATTTCCATCACCGACTTTATGTACGATGAAGAAAATCGCCTGATTGACAGCGTTGCCAACGCCGCGTGCCTGTTGCTTTGCAAGCATGACGGGGTGATTCTGGAGCGGCAGATCAACGATACCGACAGAATCAATCTCGGCAGTGCCACGGTGCAGGAGGGGCTTTTCCGCACATTGGCGGACAATAACGGGGAGTACGACCGGATGCTGGCGCTGATCACCGGCAAAGAGGGCGGCACCGAGATCACCACGCTCGGCTCCGAAAAATATGTGCTGACCGTAACGCCCCCCGGTGCCGGAAACGGCAATATGTTTTTGGTGGGGTTGTACAGCACCGAAACGCTGTGCGGCAGCGGATACTCGATCATGAATACCATTTGGGGCACGCTGTTGCTGCTGTGCGGCATTATCCTGCTGTTTGTCGTGCTGTTTGTGGTGGATCGTGTGCATGTCCGTCGTCAGGTTCGTCAGATCACGCAGTTGGACGAGGATCTCGATTGCTACACCCAGCTCGGCTTTGAAAAAGCGGCGGACGAACTGCTGGATCGCTACCGCACCTCCCGTTTTGCGGTGCTGATTTTGCAAATCAGCAATTTCAGCTATATCGGTGAGCGGTTCGGGGAGAGCAAAAGCAAAGAGGTTCTGCGTTTTACCCGCAATATCTGCGCCAACGCCATGATGCTGGGCGAGACTTATGGTTACATGAAGGACGGCGCTTTCCTCCTGCTGTTGCATTATAAGGACCGGAAAGCGTTGGCAGGGCGGTTGAACGGGCTTCATGCGCAGATCCTTCAATATGCCGGCTTCCCGGATGGGGAGTATAAAATCAGCGTTTCCTACAGTGTGTATGAGGTGGAGCGCGACAAACGGCAAAGCGCCGCCCGCATGGTGGAAAAGGCAAAGATGGTGGAAAATAACGCCACGGTACAGCGCGGCACGGTCGCCATCAACTTTTACGGGGATATGCTGCGCGAAAACTATCTGCGCCGCGCGGAGATTGAGGGCAGAATGGAAAGCGCGCTGGAACATAACGAGTTTCACCTGTTCTATCAGCCGAAATACAATCTGAAAAAAGGCATGCTTGACGGCAGTGAGATTCTGGTGCGCTGGTTTGACGTTAAAATCGACAGCTACCGAAAACCTGCCGATTTTCTGCCGGTTTTCGAAGAGAACGGCTTTATCAACAAATTGGACCGCTTTGTGTTCTATCGTGCATGCGAAAACATCGCGGAGACGGTGCGGCAGAAAAAAACGGTTTTCCCCGTGTCGGTCAACGTGTCGCGCGTGACGGCGATTCAGCCCGATTTTGTGGATTATTACATCCGTATCAAGCAGAAATTCAACATCATTGACGGCTTCGTCACACTGGAATTTACCGAAAGTTTTGCCTATGAAAAC
The DNA here is from genome assembly GCA_900548735.1 of uncultured Eubacteriales bacterium. Classification (GTDB taxonomy): domain Bacteria; phylum Bacillota; class Clostridia; order Oscillospirales; family CAG-272; genus Firm-07. The sequence goes on from URMC01000019.1 coordinate 22,126, forward strand.
TATGAGTATCTTTCCGGCGTGCTGGACAGGCTTCACGCGGCGGGATTCCTCTGCTCGCTGGACGACTTCGGCACCGGGTATTCTTCTTTCGGCGTGTTGAAATCACTGGATATGGACGAAATCAAAATCGACAAATCGCTCCTTGACAAAAGCGAACATCCGGAGCGGGATGAAATTCTGCTGCAATCCATCATCGGGATGATCCGCAAACTCGGCATCAAAATCACGCAAGAGGGCGTGGAGGACAAGGCGGAGTTTGAAATGCTGGAGCAGATGGGGTGCGACGTGATTCAGGGTTACTATTTTGCCAAGCCAATGAAATACGTGGATTATCGGGAGTTTGTGGCGACCAACTTTGATAATATCCGGTAATTATAAACATTATCGGAAATCCCTTGCAAAATCCGACAAAAAAGGTTAAAATATAAATATACATTGTGCAACATTGTGCGGAGCCGTCATTCTCGGATATGACCGGGAAACCTGCAGCAACCGGGGGGGCCATGCGGAGCGGGGTTGTTCCGGATGCGTCGGATTTGCGGAAACCGGCTCTCGTTTCGTGACTCAAATTCAAAAGCAGGAAGCAAAGGCGCTTCCGCAGGAGGACTATGGAAACCGTTGTAAAATTGTCCCGGCGCGAGTGGGAAAAGGAATTAAAAACCCTTTCCAAATATTTTACCTGTGTCAGACTGCTGGATCATGACAGCCTGCCGATCGGCGGCGTGGCAGAGGACCGCGAAAATGGCAAATGCTATGAGATCTGGCAGAAAAACCAGCGTTGCGACTACTGCATTTCCGCCCGCGCCCTTGCGGAAAAGTCTTCCCGAACCAAACTGGAACATGTGGACAACACGATTTTTCAGATTACCGCAAAGTACGTGGAGATAGACGGCAAGCCCTGTGTCATCGAGATGGTGCGTGAGTTTGACGATGACTTTCTCGCCGAACTCGGCGACGAGGGGCGCGCCATGGCGGAATTGGGGGATTATTACGAAAAAATCTACCGCGATGTGCTGACCGGGTGCTACAACCGCCGGTTTTACGAGGAGCGGCTGAAAAACACCGTGCCGCATGCGGGCGTGGCGCTGCTGGACGTGGACGATTTCAAACTGTATAACGACGTTTACGGTCATGCCACGGGGGATCAGGTGCTGCGCGTGATCGTGCAGGAGATCAGAGAATGTCTCTCCCCGACAGACAAGCTGATCCGCTATGGCGGAGATGAGTTTTTGATCTATTGCCCGGATACGGAGCCGGGCGCTTTTCTCGACGTCCTGTACGACATCCGTGCGAGAATCAACAATGCCAAGATGGAGGGCTTTTCCGGCATCAGTCTTTCTGCCAGTATCGGCGCAGCCTATGCCGAAAATGAGCCGATCGGGACGGTGGTGGAGCGCGCAGACGGGCTGCTGATGTATCGCGCCAAGCGCAGTAAAAACAGCATTGTGACCGATCGTGACGAAGCGGTGGACAAGGTCAGGGAAAAACCGAGCATCCTGATTGTAGACGACTCGGAACTGAACCGCGAGATTCTGGTTTCCATCCTCGGCAACGAGTTTCAGACTATGGAGGCGGGCAGCGGCGAGGAGTGCGTGGATATGCTGAAAAAATACGGCACCCGCATCTCGGTGGTACTGTTGGATGTGATTATGCCCGGCATGGGCGGCTTTGAGGTGCTTTCCTATATGAACGTGCACCACCTGATTGAAGAGATTCCTGTGATTATGATTACCGGGGATGAATCCGACCGGTCGGTGCGCAAAGCCTATGAGCTCGGCGTTTCGGATTACATCAATCGTCCGTTTGACGTCAAGGTGGTCTATCGTCGGGTGATGAATACCATTCAGCTGTATGCCAAACAGCGCCGGCTGCTCAAACGCGTGACCGAGCAGATGATGGAAAAGGAAAATGACTCCCAGATGATGGTGAGTATCCTCAGTCAGATTGTGGAGTTCCGCAACGGGGAGAGCGGCAGGCACGTCGTGATGATCCGCAGGCTCACCGGCATGGTGCTTCATCAGCTGGTGATGAAAACCGACCGCTATCAACTCGGTGCGCGGGAGATTGATCTGATCAAAAACGCATCCGCTCTGCACGACATCGGCAAGATCGCCATTGACGAAAAGATTCTCAACAAGCCCGGGCGCCTCACGCCGGAGGAGTTTGAGGTGATGAAGACCCACACCAGTGTGGGCGCCGATATGCTGTGGAGCCTGAAAGAATATCGGAATGAGCCGCTGATGAAATACGCGTGGCAGATCTGCCGCTATCATCACGAAAAATACAACGGCAAAGGTTATCCGGAGGGGCTGAACGGAGAGGAGATTCCGATTGCGGCGCAGGTGGTTGCGATTTGTGACGTGTATGACGCGCTGGTCAGCAAGCGCGTCTACAAGGCCGCCTACTCACCGGACACCGCGGTGCAGATGATCCTGCACGGCGACTGCGGGCAGTTCAACCCCCTGCTGCTGGAATGCCTGGTGGAAATTCAGGACGTCTTAAAGGCCGAGATCGTCGGGCGGGAGAACGAAGAAGGGTAAAATTTGCATCGCCGTAGGGGCCCGGCAAGCCCCGGCCATCGCCATTACCCCAGCGCCC
>URMC01000020.1 GCA_900548735.1 uncultured Eubacteriales bacterium
GCAGGGAATATTTTATATTCCCGAGTATTTTAACGCAGCTTGATAAGAAATCCGCCCGCGAGAACCGGGTTCGGATACCTCCTGTCAGGCTAGAGTAACTTTACATCAGGGCGGGGGCATATAGAATGCCCCTACGGAGTTGAGTGCGAACATGAGGAGAATACCCATCGTAGGGGCGACCATTGGTCGCCCGCCACCTCGGCAAAAACTAATTTCCGTAGGGGAGGGGTTTCCCCTCCCGCTTGTAGGGCGAATTTTTCAAACAAAACAATCCCTCAGGCGCTCCCGCGCCAGCTCCCTTTACTGGGGGGAGCCTTTTTCGTTTGTGCGAACATAGTGAGAAGAACCCAACCGTAGGTGGCGGCGGTTGCCGCAATGCGGCAACTCATATCCGCCCGTTTCTAAGGAAATTCATCCCAACTTTCTTGCGACAGCATGCCCCCCCCTGCAAAAGATCTTTTAAAATAGTTTCCGTTCCCCCTTGACAAGTTACCGGACGTTAGTTATAATGATGTTACCGATTATTAGTAAAGGAGGCCGCCGTGGAACATACCAAAGAAAAAATCCTGCATACCGCGCTGGAACTGTTCTCCGAAAAGGGCTTTGACGGCACCTCCATGCAGGATATCGCGGGGCGCGTGGGGCTGACCAAGGCGGCGCTTTACCGTCATTTTGCCGGCAAGGAAGCTTTATTTGATGCGCTGATAGAAAGCCTGCGGGCACATTACGAGGCGGGGCTTGGCGCCGCGGCGGAAAACCCGCCGGTGCCGGGGTCGCCGGCGGAACTGGTGGCAACCAGTATGGCACAGGTGCGCTTTACCGTGGCGGATAAAACCATTATCCGCGTGCGGCGACTGCTGACGCTCAGTCAATTCCGCAATGCGCACATTGCCGCGGCGGCGGACGAATACTTTCACGCGAGGCTGGAACGGGTGTACACCGCGGTGTTTGCCGGGATGATGGAGCGGGGGCTCCTGAGAGAAACCGACCCTTCCCTGCTGGCGTTGGAATATGTGGCGCCGGTGGGAGAACTGATCCGCCTTTGCGACTGTGAGCCGCAGAAAACGGAAGAAACTTTTGCCGAAATTGAGCGATTTTTGAACGGATTTATCCGGGTCTGGGGGAAAAAGGCGGATAAAAATCACGATCATTCACGGGCAAAACCATAAAGGCAGTACCCATGCGATTACGCGGGAACTGGCGGAGAAAATTGGCGGTGAGATCACCGAGTTTTTCTGCCGCGTGACTTTGCGCAACCCTGCCTTGGGTGCTACACCTGCTTTCAGAAGGACCTGACGCACTGCCCGCATTTTGCAAAACTGCAACCGCTTTTAGACGCACTGCTTGCCGCGGACATCATTCTGCCGGACAGTCCGGTATATGTCTGTCATGCCACCGGGCAGATGATGAGCTTTCCGGACCATTTCGGCACCTGGTGGACGGTGCACCGCCCGCGCCCCGAAATGTGCGGCAAGCAGGCGGTTGCCATCTGCACGGCGGCGGGCGGCGGCATGAAAAACACCTGCCGCGATATGGCAGACAGCCTGGAAATGTGGGGCGTGCGCCGTGTGTTTAGCCTGACAGGAGATATCCGAACCTGCCGGAATCCCGGCGGGGGTTCAGCGCAAAATCCACAAAAAGCCCGATGCACCGGCAAAAAACTGCGCGCAGGGGTCGGCAAGCGGGGCGAGAACGCGCGGGGGCGCAAATGGTTTTATATCATGCGGCTGTTTCACAAGGTGTCCCCCCCGGCGGAGCCGGATTTCGGCTATTGGGAGCGCCGCGGCTGGCACGGCAGGCAAAGACCGTGGAAACAACGGAAAGGAGAATAAGACAATATGGAACATATTATCGAGATCGAGCATCTGCAAAAGCGCTTCGGCGAGGTGCACGCGGTCAATGACCTCGGCTTTCACGTCAAAAAGGGCGAGTTTTTTGCGTTCCTCGGGGTCAACGGAGCGGGAAAATCCACCACCATCAACATCCTTTGCGGGCAACTTCCCAAGGACAGCGGCAGTGTGAAAATCTGCGGCGAGAACCTGGACGAGGACCCGGACGCCATCAAGCGCAAGCTGGGCGTGGTGTTTCAGAGTTCGGTGCTGGATAAGGACTTGTCCGTGCTGGATAACCTGAAAAGCCGCGCGGCGCTGTACGGCATCCGCGGGGCGGCGTTTTCCGCGCGTCTTTCGGAACTTGCCCGCACGCTGGAATTTGAAAACCTGTTAAAGCGCCCGGTGGGTAAACTCTCCGGCGGACAGCGCCGGCGCATTGACATTGCCCGCGCGCTGTTGCACCGCCCGGAAATTCTCATTCTCGATGAGCCGACCACGGGGCTTGACCCGCAAACGCGCTCCCTGCTCTGGCGCGTGGTGCGGGAACTGCGCGAGAGCGAAGGGATGACGGTGTTTCTCACCACGCACTATATGGAGGAAGCGGCGGACGCGGACTATGTGGTGATTCTGGATCACGGCAAAATCGCCGCCGAGGGCACTCCGCTGACCCTGAAAAATACCTACACCGGGGATTTTATCACGCTGTACGGCGTCAGCGAGGCGGACGTGCAGGCGCTGGGCGCGCCGTATACCGCGATTCGTGACGCGTTCCGCGTGGCGGTGCCGGACACGGCGGCGGCAACCGGGCTGATTCTTGCCCACCCGGCGCTCTTTCGGGATTATGAGATTACCAAAGGCAAAATGGACGACGTATTTCTTGCCGTCACCGGCAAAAAACTGACAGGGGGCGAGGACAAATGACGGGGCTGTTTTCTCTGACCGCGCGCAATATCAAACTGTATTTCAAGGATAAAGGGCTGTTTTTCTCTTCCCTGATCACGCCGATGATTCTGCTGGTGCTCTACGGCACTTTCCTCAAAAATGTTTTTACGGATTCCTTTCGCTCCGCGCTGGCGGCGGCGGGTGCCGGCGTTTCGGACGCGGTGATTGACGGCTGTGTGGGCGGGCAACTGATTTCTTCCCTGCTTGCCGTCAGTTGCGTGACGGTGGCATTTTGCTCCAACCTGATGATGATCAAAGACAAAACCTCCGGCGCCCGGCACGACCTGACGATTACCCCCGTCAAACCCGGCGCCTTAGCGCTTGGTTATTACCTTGCCACACTGAGCTCCACGCTGATTATCAGCTTTGCGGCGCTGGCGGTCAGCCTTGGCTATCTTGCCGCGGTCGGCTGGTATCTAAGCGCCCTTGACGTGGTGCTGATAGTGCTGGATGTGTTTTTGCTGACCATGTTCGGCACCGCGCTTTCCTCCTGCGTCAACTTCTTTCTCTCCACCGACGGGCAGGCTTCCGCCGTGGGCACGATTGTCAGCGCCGGGTACGGGTTTATCTGCGGCGCGTATATGCCGATTTCCGGTTTCTCCGCGGGGCTGCAAAAGGTGTTGTCTTTCCTCCCCGGCACCTACGGCACGAGCCTTTTGCGCCGCCACGCCATGCGGGGCGTGTTTGCCGAGATGAGCGAGAGCGGCTTCCCGGATGAGGTAATGGACGCCGTCCGCGACAGCGTGGACTGCAACCTGTATTTCTCCGGTCGCCGTGTGGGGGAAGGAACCATGTACCTGATCCTCATCGGCGCCATCGTGCTGTTCATCGGTGTTTTTGTGGCAATGAACATCCTCTCGGGCAGAAAAAAGAGAGCGTAAAAAACAAAACCGGGGGCACCTTTCGGTGCCCCCGGTTTTTTGTTTGCGATGGATTATTTTTCTTCTTTCCTGCGTTTTTTGAAGAACAGCAGGAGGAAAATCAGCATGAGAACGCAGATGACGGCAAGGATGATCCCGACCACAACGCCGCGATTGCCCGCCGTGCCGTCCGCGGCATCCGGATCGGAGGCGGCGGCGGGATCCGACGGATTGACGGAGCTGTTTTCCGTAACGGTGAAGTAGTCCTCTCCGTCCGTGCTACCGTCCGTGTACCGAACCGTGACGGTATACTTGCCGGCAGAAAGCGTCCGCAAATATTCAGCCTTCAGGGTGATGACGGTGCTGCCCGCTTGGATCTCATAGTATTTGGCATCCACGGTCGCGCCGTTGATGAGAAGCCCGGCAAATTTCTCGTGGTGACCGTTGACCGTAAAGGTTAAACCCTCGTTGTCGGTGTTCGCCCAGGTGCTGCCGTTGCCGTCAGTCACGTCATAGGCGGTCAGGGCTTTCCACACCGCGTCCAAAGCCGATTTGGTGCGCTCGCCTGCCAGTTCCTTTTCGGCGTCGGACAGGGCGTCATAAGCGTTCTTTGCGGCGTCGTATGCGTCCATGGCGGACTGATCATCCGGTCGGGTCTTGTCGGCGGCGGGCAAAGCCTCCGCTTTTTTCACCGCTTCTTCCGCTTTTTCCATGCTCGCAAGAGCCGACCCGGTTGCCCGGATACGGTCGGTAAGCAGTTCTTTCTGTTCTTCCGTGAAATTGCCGTACCAATCGTCCAGAATCTTTTCCATGGCCACCACTGCTGCGGTCAGATCGCTCTTTTGGTCAAGAGACAGGTCGGAAAGGGTGGGAATCCCCGTGCCGTCAGACAGCTTGGCGTTGCAACCCTTGCAGTAACGGTTGCCGGTGTACCCCGCTTTTTCGGCGGTGGGCGCTGTCATATCCCGGATCTCGCTCCCCCCGGTATGATGATCGGGGTTCCGCTCGCCGTAAGACGTTGCGCAGACGGCGCAAACGGCACTGTCGTGGCAGGTCGCCGTGCCGCCGGTGTGGCTTGCCCGCTCGGCAACCGCGTCACAGCGGGAACATTCTTTCCAATGCTTGTCGGCATCGCTTTTCCACGCGTCGCCAAAGTCGTGCCCGAGGGCGGGCGTTTCCGCATAGGTGGTGTAGCCGCACGTTTCGCAGGTGTCGTAGGCGTTCCAACCCTTTTCGGTGCAGGTTGCCGCCCGTGCTTCGTGATGGGTCAGTGTGTGACCGGTTGCGGGCAACGTTTCCGACTTGGTGGCAAAGCAATCTTCACAGATGTAGATTTTTTGCCCGTCTGCGGTGCAGGATGCTTTGGCGAGCACGTCGCCCGCGCTTTGGCGATGGGCGGCTTTGCCATCGGTTGCGGTGCAACGGGAGCACTGTTTCCAGTGATTGTTGTCGTCTTTCTGCCATGCGCCGGTGAAGTCATGCCCGAGGGAGTCAATCTCTGCGTATGTGGTGTAGCCGCACGTTTTGCAGGTGTCGTAAGCGCTCCAGCCTTTTGCCGTGCAGGTTGCCGCTTTGGCGTTGTGACGGACGAAGTTGTGACCGTTTGCGTCCAGAATATCCGTTTTTGTGGCGGAACAATCCCGGCAGGTGTAGGTCTTGCGCCCGGTTGCCGTGCAGATGGGTTTCAGGGTGATGTCCCCGTCATTCCAGTCATGCTCGGTCTCCTCGCCGATGGCGTCACAACGGGAGCACTGTTTCCAGTGTTTGGTTTCGTCTTTCTCCCACGCGCCGCCAAAGTCGTGACCGAGGGCATCGGTTGCTTTGTAGGTGGTATAATCGCAACGAGTGCAGGTTTCGTATGCATCCCAGCCGGTGCCCTGACAGGTCGCCGCCTTAGCGTTATGGTGAACCTTATCGTGCCCGAGGGCAGAAGCTTCTACATAAGTAGAATAGTCACACCGGGAGCAAGTGTCATAAGCGTTCCAGCCAATCTCCGTGCAGGTTGCCGCTTTCGCTTCGTGAGAAACCTTATCGTGACCGAGGGCTGGAATCTCTTCATAGGTAGTGTAAGAGCACCGAGAGCAGGTGTCATAGGCGTCCCAGCCGATGTTGATACAGGTTGCCGCCTGTCCCTCGTGGGCAATCTTGTCGTGCCCGAGTGCAGGGAGTTCCGCAAAGGTGGTATAGCTGCAACGGGAGCAGGTTTCATAGGCTTCCCACCCCTTTTCGGTACAGGTTACCGCTTTGGCGTTGTGATGAATTTTGTCATGCCCAAGGGCGGGCGTTTCCGCATACGTGGTATAGCCGCATGCGCAGGTGTCATAGGCGTTCCAGCCGATCTCCGTGCAGGTCGGTGCTTTTTCCGCGTGATGGGTCAGTGTGTGCCCGGTTGCGGGCAGCGTTTCCGATTTGGCGGTAAGGCAGTCTTTGCAGATGCAGAGCTTTTTCCCGTCTGCGGTGCAGGTGGCTTCCAGGATGGTCTGTTCTGCCCAGCGATGGGCGGCTTTGCCGTCGGTTGCGGTGCAGCCGGAATGGGAACACTGTTTCCAATGGTTGTCGGTGTCCTTCTGCCACGCACCGGTGAAGTCATGCCCCAAGGCGTCAATCGTTTGCACGTTCGTGGCAGAGCATTCGGTGCAGGTAAAGGTTTTCACGCCTGCCACGGTACAGGTGGGCGCGGTGGTGACTTCGCCGTCGTTCCACGTGTGATTGTGAACTTCCGCCGCATCACTGTAAAGTGTGGTGTTGCCCCAGGTAACGGCGCAGATGTATCTGCCGTTTTCCAGCGCCGCGGTGTCCAGCGTTTTGTCGGTCTGACCGCTCAACTCGGCGTCTGTCACATCACCCGACACGGTGGCGGTAAAGGAGAAATTCATATAATACGAGCTGCTGCCCACTGCCCATTCGGCAGTGATCTCCACCGTATACTCACCATCTGCGGGAGCCGTGAAAGTATAATCATCGTATGTGTCTGTGAGCGGGGTCGAACTGCCGCCCGAACGGGTAATACTGACGCCTGTGAGGTAGAAATAACTGCCGTCGACGTCACGTACGCCGTTCAGTTTCAACACATCGCCCGCCGCCATATGCAGGGTGAATGCTTTCAGCGTCACGGCGGTGCCGTCACTTGCCTCTGTGGAATAATACCATTTTTCCCTCCACTCCGAGTAATAGAAAGTATCCGCCGTTGCCCTCTCGTCTGTTACAGAGATGTCACCCCGCTTCGTGCGCCACCACTGATAATTGGGGGTGCCGTTTGCGCTGACGGTGTAACGGTTGCCTTTCGTGGGTTGCCCCGTGATGGCACATTTCGTTAAAGAGAGATTGCCGTCCGCATTGCATTCCACAAAGCACCCCTCCACCGCGGAGGTGAAGTACTGTGCCTTGGCGGACAGGGATTTGCCGCTTGCGGGCGTGGCAATGACAGCCGTACCTGTTGCATCGTCGATGAACATTCCCACCGAAACGGTTGTTCCGCCGGCGGGGGCAAAATCGTCTGTTACGGTCAGGGTCACACCATTGGGGATATATATTCCCGCGCTGGACGAGTAATATTTTTTGTCTATGAATTGCGGATTTCCCGACAGGGTCAACTTGTCGTTGGAACTGAGGTTGACGCCATAATTGCCGCTTGTGATCGTTCCGCCGGTAATTTGCATCGTGACATTTTCGTTGTTACTGAAGGCGAATCCGTTCCCTTTTTCGCAACGAATGCTTCCGCCGTACATATTCAGCTCGTAGTAGCCCTGACCGATGTTTGCATAGCTGGCAAAGACGGCAGCCTGACCGGCCCCCCCATTATACACCTCGCCGCCGTACATGTTGAACACTGCCACTGTCTGTGCGTTGTTCCGGTCGTTGTTGTACAGTTCGATCGCGCCGCTGTTGAATGTGCTGTCGCTGCCGATCTTTCCGCCGTACAGATTCAGGGTAGTGTGAACATTGGACTTACTCTTCGTTTTTACACAGACGGCGTTGCCGGATGCTGTCTTGATCTCGCCACCGCCCCGGCAATCGCAGATGTTCAGCGTGGCGTCGCCCTCTACCGTAATATCGCCGGTCAGCGTTTTTCCGCCAAGGCAGAGGCAGAGGGTGTTGCCGCCCGTGACGGTGAGCGTGCTGCTTCGCGTTGCGTTGTCTGACAGATAGACATAGGCGGTATTGCTTTCGCCGTAGCTGATGTCAGAAGTTCCGTCCCACGCGGTCCATACCACGGCGGCACAACTGCCCATATGGTCGCCGATGTCGGTATGCGTTGCCCCGCAGACCGGGTGTGTGTGCGTGTTGTCTGCCGTTACGGTAACACTCATCACGCACAGCAACATACACAGAAGCAGCATGGACACGCATAGTCTCTTCCAAACTTTCATGTTCGTTCACTCCTTTTTTGATGTTTCTCTATTCGTACTTGACAGGAAAGATGGTCTTGCTTATAATATATTATATATCGTTCATCCATGAACGAAGCAAGGGGTTTTTACAAAAAAATGAAAAAAATGCAGAAAAAGTACTTTCAGATTACCGAGGCGGCGCACGCCTGCGGGATTTCCCGCAGTACGTTGATGCGTATGGAGGAAAAAGGACTGCTCACCCCCGCTTATATCGCCGAGGAGAGCGGGCGCCGGTATTACGACAACCACGATGTGGCGCGCGTGTTGCAGATTGAAAAATTCAAGAGCATGGGGCTTGATACCGAGCAGATTGCCGATTATTTTGCGCACGGCGGCGAAACGTCGGCGTTGTTGGCGGTATTGGAGAATCGTTTGCATGACCTGCAACGCAGTGTAGAGGAGTTGCGCCTGAGGGCGGCAGAGGCGCCGGGCGTCTCCGTGCAGATGATGCACCTGCCCGCCGTGACCTGCCGGATGCGGCGGTGTATGGGGCACACGATTGCGGAGAAGTACGCCGATATGTATGACTTTTACAGCGACTGTGTCCGCCGGGGGTGCGTTCTTTCCGAGGAGCCGCTGTTCACGATTTCGGAGCGGCACGACTTTTTGGAGGGGCACATCAGCGAGGAGCCGTATCCGTATTTTGTTTGCGTCCCCGTGCGGGCGGACAAAGCGCCCGCGGACGTGGTGACTCTGCCGGAATGCCGCGCGCTGTCGGTGCTGTACTACGGGGATTATTCCGGCGTAAATGAGGCATGGCTGGCATTGGGCAAAGAAGTAAAAGCGCGCGGGCTGACGCCCGCAGGCGCCCCGCGCGTTCTTGGGATCGTAGCCCCCTACACCGGCCGCGAGATTGAGACCAGACGTTATTGCTCCCGTTTCGCCCTGCCGGTGACGGAGTGAGGGGTTATTTTGCAGAAATTCAAAAAGGCGGGGCCCCTTTCGGTGCCCCGCCTTTTTGATACATGGTACAGGATATCCCGCCCGTACAGGGGGATTTTTTCCGCGCCGCCGGTGGCAAGCAGGTGAATCTCCAGCTTTTTCGCGGTGGTATGAACCGGCACGCGCAGGTTGGAAAGGTAATTGCCCTCCACGCGGGCAACCTCCTTGCCGTCCGCAACGATGAGGAAATCCCGCACAATCGTGTTTGCCACGCGCACGGGCACAAAATCCTTGCCGGTGTGCAGTTTCATCGCAAAAACGCGCATTTTTTTGTTGTCGGAAATGCTCATCCGCCCGAAATCCGGGTCAAACCGGAAACGTACTTCCCGGATTTTTACCGGCGTCTCAAAGGTGAATTCCAGCACGTCGCCGGGGGCTTTGACAATACCGTTTTCTCCGTCCTTTTCCCGTGGGCGCTCCACTCCGTTGAAAAGCGTTGCCTTTTCCGCCCCGGTCAGGTTGGTCTCGGCGCTCAACAGCGCCTTATTGTAGGTGTTTTTGATGTGGGGGAGGAACATGCCGTCATCCTGCAACTCCTTTTGCAGAAGCGGCACGTATTTCTGCGCCACATAGCGCGGCGTACACTTTTTGGAGAGCGCCAGCGCGGCGGCGGTACCCACCGCCTGCCCGATCAGCGAGCAGGTTGCCATCACGCGGGTGGAGGAAAGCGCCGCATGCGTGACGCTGATATTTCTGCCCGCAAACATCAGGTTTTCCACATTGACGGAATACAACGCGCGGTAAGGGATTCCGTAGACCGGCACCGGAATGGTGACCGAGGGGTGCGTCTCCTCTCCGACCTTGCGCATCCCGTGCGGGTTGTGATCGTCCAGCGGCCAGCCGCCGAAAGCCACCTCATCCGGGAAGTTGCCGCCCCTGACCACGTCGTGCTCGTTCATCACATAGTCGCCGACGTAGCGTCTGCTTTCGCGCTTGCCGGGCAGAAACCCGACAAATTCCAGATCCCAGTTTTCCATCCCGTGGTCGCCCCGGTTTTTGAGGTGATCCCACACGCCGAATACCGCGGCAAGCAGCTCCGCGCGCACTTTGTCCGCGTCATAAATGCTGTGCATATCGCCGCCGAGTTCAATCCACCACAGGTTGCACCCGCTGGTGGCAATTTTCTGGCTGCGCAACTCCGCGTGCTCGTGTGCCGCGGTGCCGTTGGAAAAGCACTCATCATCCGGGTAGACATTGGCAAACGACGGGGGCGTAAAGGGCACCGGGTGATCGGTCTCCCTTGCCGCCAGCAGGACGGACATACCCATCGTCATCTTGTCCCCCTCCTTGGGGGCAAGGCTCTCGCGGGTTTCCAGCGCGGATTCCCGCCCGTGGCGATAGCGCGCGCTGACCAGCGGGGCTAAGATACTGTCGCCGGAGCAGTCGGCAAACAGTTTGGCGTTTACCGTGATCCACGTGTAAGTGGTCAGTTGCCAGCCCGTCACCGAAAGAATTTTACCGTGCTCCACCGCGGCGTCCGCGCAGGAGCAGTTCATCAGAAGCGTGATGTTGGGGTTTTCCTGCACCATATCGTACAGCGTGGCGTCAAAAAGGGAAGAGACCAGCGTGGGGTTGTTGCGGATATTCCGCTCCTCCAACTCACTGATCAGCCCGCTTTCGCGGTCAAACTTGCCTTTCGCCCCCCGCACCCACATCCGGATCTCGGAGGAGGCGTTGCCGCCAAGCACGGGTCTGTCCTGCATCAGAATGACCTTTGCGCCGTGGCGTGCCGCGGAAAGAGCGGCAAAACAGCCTGAAAGTCCACCCCCTACCACGCAGAAATCGGCGTGCAGAGTCTTGTGATTCAATTTGGAGTTCATCGTTCCCCCTCCTTGAATAATTTATTTTGCAATAAAGCGATACAGTTCCTCCGGCGACGGCACCAGCGCGGCGCTTTTCTCTCCGGAAAGTTCCTCGCGGCTCCCATACCCGTACAGCACGCCCACTGCGGGAATGCCGCATTTTGCGGCGCCGACGAGATCCTGCGCCTTGTCGCCGATCATCAGCGCGTCGCCTTTGGTTTCGGGATATTTGTCCAACAGGTATTGAATGACCTCGTGCTTTTTGGTGCGGGTGTTGTCCAACAGACTTCCCGCAATCTCACGAAACAGCCCGGCAACGCCGAGATGATCGAGAATTTTCTTTGCATAAACTTCGGGCTTGGAGGTCGCCACAAAAAGCCCGTATCCCTCTCCCGAAAGGCGCTGTAACAGCGCCTCCACCCCGGGGAAGAGGCGGCAGCGGTAAAGCCCGCCGCCGCTGTAATACTCCCGGTAATGGGCAAGGGTGGTCAGTGCCTCCTGCTCGCTCATCCCGAAATGCCCCATAAACGCGTCCTTCAGCGGGGGGCCGATAAAGGAGTGCAGTACCTTGTCGTCCACATCCGGGTGTCCCATTTTCTCCAGCGCGTAACGCAGAGAAAGGATAATCCCCTCCTCGGTATCGGCAAGGGTGCCGTCCAGATCAAAAAACAGGTGGCGGAACATCACTTTTCCTCAAACATCGGGATCAGCATATTTTCCCGCATTTCTTCCTCCGGGATCGGCGGATTGAGGAATTCCAGAGGTTTGGATTCCATCTGCCCGTCCGAGCGCTTGTAGGAAACCTGCTTCGGGCTTGCCGTCAGCTCAATGGGTGTCATGACCTCGCAGATCACGGGTCCGTTGTATTCCAGCACCTCGCGCACTTTTTCGGCAAGTTCCGCGTTGTTGCGGATGGTCACGGTTTTCAGCCCGTAAGCGTTTGCAATCTCGGCAATGTGGGGCAAAGACAGATCAGAGGACTCCGTGCAGGCGACCAGGTGCCCCGCAAACAGATTGGTCTGCGTGGCGCGGATGGCGCCGTACCCGCGGTTGGAAAGCACAAACAGCTTGATGGGAAGCCCCAGCCGCCGGATGGTTTCCAGCTCCTGAATATTCATCACAAAGCCGCCGTCCCCGTTCACGCCCACGGTGCGCTTGCCGCCGGAGGCGAGGCACGCACCGATGGCAGAGGGAAGCCCGTAACCCATGGAGGCAAGCCCTTTGGTGCAGAATACGCGCTGACCTTTCTTCACGCGGAAGGTCTGCATGGAAATATCAATGCAACTGCCGGAGCTGCCCGAAACGTAAACCTCGTCCGCCCCCATCTGTTCGGAAATGGTTTCGAGGAGGCAATAGGAGTTGACCAGGTCTTTTTGCTGCCAGTATTCGGGCTTGACGATGGGGTATTTTTCCTTCAGACGCTTTGCGTAGTCAAACCACGCCTTGCGGTCCTTTTTCACCAGCTTATCCTTGTGGGCAAGCAGGGTTTCGATAAATTCTTTTGCGTCCGCGCAGATCGGGAGGTCGGGGCGCACGTTGATCTTGTGCAGTTCCGCGTTGTCAATGTCCACCATAATCTTGGTTGCCGCGCGGGCAAACCCGTCAAAGTTATACCCGGTCTGCAGCAGGTTCAGCCGCGCGCCGATGCTGAGAAACAGATCGGAGTTCTGCTGAATGAAGTTGGCATAGCGATGCCCCAGCCCGCCGGGGCGACCGAAATACAGGGGGTTGGTTTCCTCAATCAGGTCGATGCCGTTCCAGGTGGTCAGCACCGGGATGCCCTGTGTTTCCACCAGTTCGTCAAATTCTTTGTTGGCACCGGCAAGCCGGATGCCGTTGCCCGCCAGCAGAACCGGGCGCTCGGCGCGGTTCAGCTCGTCAATCACGGCAAGCACCTGCTTTTCAAGGTGCGTGTTTTTCATTTCCGGTTTCGGGGTAAAGCCGATCAGCCGATCCTCGTCAATCATCGTTGCCTGCACATCCAGCGGAATATCCAGCCACACGGGGCCTTTTCTGCCGTGCGTGGCTTCGTACAGCGCGCGCTCAATGTGGTAGCGGATCATCTGCGGGTCGTCTACCAGCGCGGCGTATTTGGTGATGGATTTCACCACCGAGATGATGTCCAGCTCCTGCATGCCCTGCTGACGGAGCCCCTGCCCGTTGATCATGTCCGCCCGCTTGACCTGCCCGGAAACCACAAACATCGGCGTGGACTCCAGATACGCGCCGGCAACGCCGGTCAGGGCGTTGGTGCCGCCGGGGCCGGTGGTGACCATCAGAAGCCCGATTTTGTTATTGACCCGCGCATAAGCCTCCGCCGCGATGGCGCACGCCTGCTCATGCAGACAGCACACAAAACGGATTTTTTTGCTGTTGCCCAGCGAATCGTTCAGGTGCATTGCCCCACCGCCGGGAAGCATAAACATGTGGTTTGCGCCGGTTTCCTCCAGCCGCTTGATCACATAATCCGAGAGTTTGATCATTTTCTGTTCCTCCGTCAGTCGTTATCGTTGAATTTACTGTCCGTGATAAACTGAATATCCATGCAGTCCGAGGTGGAGTTGATAAAATCGGAAAGCATATCTTTGATTTCCGCGTTCAGGGATTCCCACTTCATGCCGGGGTCAAGGCGGGGCATCGAAGTGTCGGCATAGCTCTCGCGGTGCGCTCTGCCAAAGCCGTCAAACCCGGCAAGCGCCACGTGCTTGACCTGCAGTTTGCTCAACAGCCGCAGGCACATAATGCCGGAGTTGTCAAAGTGCTCCCACCCGCGTTTGACAAGAAGATTGAAGTTGATGATATATTCCTTATCGTCCGCCTCGGTTTTGACGTTGGAAGTGACGATTTTTTTGGTTTTCTGGAAAATCTCGGGGTAAATTTCCTTGGCGTAATCGTAGCGCACGGTGTTGCTGAAAAACAGGTAGTCGTAGTCATAGGCGCTGTTGATGGCGTTGATGCCGATCACAATCGGCTCGTTTTCGCTCTCGTAGGATTTCACATCCTCCATGTTTTTCACAATGGTTTTGCCCGGCAGCAACAGCAACACGTTTTTGCCGGCAAACCTGCGGGAAAGCTCCGCCAGCGCCTTGCTGTCGTCCACGATCTTGCTCTGATATTCCATATATTTCTGTTCCAGCAGGTCATAGTTGTATTTCTTGCGGTCTGCGGGAGAAAGGGACTCAATGATATTGCGCATGTCCATCGCGTTGGTGCGGTGGTTTTTTTGCAGGTAGGCGATGTTATTGACGTGCGCGCAGTACATGCCGGAGATAAAATACGGCGTGGAGTAGCCCCAGCTGTATTTCTCCTGGAAATCAGTCATATACATATCAATGGCATCCATGATGATATTCATATCATATCTGCCGCCGTGCTTGCGGTTGAGGTAGTTGGCAAGCAGTTCGGTCGTGGTGTTTCCCGCACCTCTGCCCATGCCGCAAAGGCTGGCGTCCACCACAGTGTCGCGCTCCGCGTTTTGCAGCAGATTCACAAAGTGCATGGAAAGCGCAAAGGAAAGCTGCTGGTTGTTGTGGGAGTGAAAGCCCAGCTTGATGTCCTTGTCCAGGTGCCGATCAAGCAGGGTGACAATGCGGGTCAGATCTTCCTCATACATCGCGCCGAAAGTGTCCACCACCGAAAGCGCCACCGGGTGCGCCTTGTTGATCTCCTCCGCAAGGGCAATCAGGTCAAGGTCGCTGTAGCCCAGCGTGTTTGCCGCCTGAAAATAGACCTTGTAACCCTTTTCGCGGATGGTCTTGCCAAGGGCAATTCCCTCCTTGAATTTCTCCTGAGGGAAGACGACGCGAATCGCGTCAATGGATTTTCCGTCGCAGGGGGGGAGGTTATCAAGATTGTATCTGTCCCAGTCGATCATGGCAACGTAAACGGTATAGGGGTTCTTTTTGGGGAGGTACCGCTCCAGATCCGAGGGAACGTGGAAAAAGGTGGTGCCTTTTTTATAGGGTGCGTCTTTGAGCCAGCCGCACTCAATAATGTCCACGTTTGCGTCCTGCATCCGTTTGATGATACCTTTGATTGCCGGAACGCCGAATTCGGCATTCACAATGTATGCGCCGTCTCGCAGGGTGCAGTCCAGCAGTTGAATTTTTTTGCTCATAGGGTTCCATTCTCCTCTTTTCTTTTTATCTGAAAATAGAAATCATTCACCTGAAAACAGAAATTATTGCATTCAGCATATTGTAACACACTTACCGGCAAAAGTCAACTGTCTGCCGAAAATCGCAAAATGCGACAAAAAATTGCCGATATTCCTTGACAAATGAGAAAAGGCGGATTATAATGTGAAGTGCATTTCAAAAACCGAAAAGAGAGGGAACGGAAATGGCAAAGAAAAAATCTTCTTTCTGGCAGGATTTCAAAAAGTTCATCACCCGCGGCAATGTCGTGGACATGGCAGTCGGCGTTGTGATCGGCAAAGCCTTCGGCAACATCGTGACCGGGCTTGTCAATTATATCATCAATCCGTTCATCGGCATTTTCATGAAAGCGGGCAGTCTTGACGACATCAAGACCGTCATCACCCCCGAAAAGCTGGACGAAACCGGCGCGGTAGTGCAAAAGGAAGTGGCGTTGCTTTGGGGCACGTGGTTTCAGACGATCCTTGATTTTCTGATTGTGGCGCTTTGCATCTTCACGGTACTGCGCATTCTGATGCGCGCCAAGAACGTGATTGACGCCGAAAAGATTGCCGCCGAGGAGAAAAAGGCAGCCGAGGAAAAGGCAAAAGCCGAGGCGGAGGAAGCCGCCGCAAAGGAAAAGGCGGAAGCACTTGCCGCACGGCAGGCACAGCTGGAGGAAGCGGTGCTTCACCAGGAAAAACTGCTTGCCGAAATGTGCGAGATAATGAAAAAGAACAAATAAGCGCAAGTAAATAAGCGCCAGAAAGCGCAAACGGGCAAGGTCGCCCGGCGAAAACGCCGGGCGACCTTTGCTTTTTCGGGATTTTTTTGCAAACGATTGACAGAAGCGCGGTTTTTGTGTTACAATAATTTATTATGAAAGAAGTACCGGAAATTTCCGGAAGAAAAGGAACGGATATGGAAAATACGGAAAAAGGACGCCCTGTTTTCCCCAAACGGGCGCTGATCACCGCGGGGATGCCTTATGGCAGCAAGGAACTTCATTTCGGTCATGTCGGCGGTGTGTTTGTGCACGCGGACGCCTTTGCGCGTTTTCTGCGCGACCGGATCGGCGCGGAAAATGTGATTTTCGTGTCGGGCACGGATTGCTACGGCTCCCCGATTGTGGAAAAATACAAAAGCCTTGTCGCGGAGGGCAAATTCAAAGGCTCCGTGAGGGACTTTGTGGCAATGAACCACGAAAGTCAGGCGCGCACGCTGAAAGAATATGAAATCAGCACGTCGATTTTCGCGGCAAGCGGCCTCGGGGAGAGCGGCAGAATTCACACCGCTTACAGCGCGGAGTTTTTTGAAAAGCTGGCGGCAAGCGGCGCGCTGATGAAACTTTCCACCAAGCAGTTTTACGATGAAAAATTCGGCACCTTTCTCAACGGGCGGCAGGTCACGGGCAGATGCCCCATTCAGGGGTGCAAATCCGAGGTCGGATATGCGGATGAATGCTCCCTCGGGCACCAGTATTTCCCGGAGGAACTGATCGCCCCGGTCAGCACGCTTTCCGGCGAGCGCCCGGTGCTGCGCAATGTGGAAAACTGGTATTTTGACCTGGAGCGCTACCGCTCTTTCCTCCTTCATATGATGGATGAAAAGGACGAAAAGGAAAACCTGCGCAAAACCACGTCGTTTGCCTGCCGGGAGTTTCTCAAAGACCCGGTCATTTACACCAAGAGCGAGTTTGAGGAAACCGCAAAAGAAAAACTGGCGGCGTTTACCTGCGGCTTTGAGGTGGACGAGGCTAAGGGCATGCTTCGCAGTCTCTTTGACAAGCTTGCCGACCGTGAGGCGGCGTGCGAGATTCTTTCCGCAAACGGCATCCGCTTCCGTACCGGCAAAACACTCGTTCCCTTCCGCCTTTCCGGCAATATCGAGTGGGGCGTTCCCGTGCCGGAAAAAGACGGCGTAAAGGGGCTGACGTTCTGGGTCTGGCCGGAGTCGCTCTGGGCGCCGATCTCCTTTACCGAAACGTATCTGGAAAGCATCGGGCACGACAAAGAGGAGTGGAAAAACTGGTGGTGCGACGATGACGCAATCGTATACCAGTTTATCGGCGAGGACAACATTTACTTCTATCATCTTGCCGAAATGGCGATGTTTGAGGCAATCAACGAGAGCCACGGCTATGACAAAGCGTTCAGAATGCCGCGCATCATCGCCAACAAGCACCTGCTGTTTTTCGATAAGAAGGCAAGCAGCAGCGGCAAAATCAAGCCCCCGATGGCAGAGGAGCTGTTACAGCACTATTCCGCGGAGCAGTTGCGCGCACATTTTCTTGCCTTCGGGCTTGGCAACTCCAACGCGCCCTTCCAGCCGAAGCCCTATAACCCCAACGCAGGCGAAAAAGACCCCGACCCGGCGGTCAAGGAGTGGAACATCTTCACCAACCTGCTCAACCGGGCAACGAGAACCCTGTTCTACTCGTTCCAGAAGTTCAACGGCGGCAATCAGGTCATCCCGCGCGGTGAAGTCAGCGCCCCGGTGATGGAGGCGGCAAAAGAGGCGATTCTCAAAGTGGAAAACCATATGGCGGCGCAGAACTTCCATCTGGTGATCAACGCGTTGGAAGAATATTTCCGCCTGATCAACAAAGAGATTTCCGGCAGTTTCAAGGCGCTGGGCGAAACGCCCGATCAGGCGGCGTTTGAGCAAGCGGTGCGGGATGCCGTTCATATGGTGAAAACCGCCACTGTGCTGGCGCACCCCGTGGCGCCGGTCTCCACCGAGCACGTGATTGAGTTTATGAACCTGCCGAAAGAGACCTTCTCGTGGGATCACATTTTTGAAACCGTGGACGCCCTGACGAAAGAGGGACACACTTTCAACGTATTGGAACCGAGAAGCGATTTCTACACCAAACCGGCATGGCAATATTAAAATAAAAAAGCCCGCAGCCCCCCGCACTGGCGGGGGGCTGCGGGTCGTCTGCGGCGGCTTGCAGAGTCAGTCCGGCACACACCAAAAGTTTGGCGTGTACCGTGTAAAAATTTTTAGGGGATTTAAAGGGGGCTTTTTAAAAAGCCCCCTTTTCCTTTTGGCGTTTCTTTTTGATGGCTTTTTCTTTGAGAGAGCGGGTATGAAATTTGATGGTGGAATGAAAAGAGGTTCTTTACGTCAG
The DNA here is from genome assembly GCA_900548735.1 of uncultured Eubacteriales bacterium. Classification (GTDB taxonomy): domain Bacteria; phylum Bacillota; class Clostridia; order Oscillospirales; family CAG-272; genus Firm-07. Next base: position 18,039 of record URMC01000020.1, read on the forward strand.
GGCGGGCGACCAATGGTCGCCCCTACAAAAGTTGGGCGGGTGCACCCAAAGCGCCGCGTCAGCCTGAAAGCCGCCGTTGAAGACGGTGTCCGCAAGGTGCCGACCATTGGTCGCCCCTGTGGAAAGTGCTTCCCGCAGTGTTTGCCCAAACCCAAAAGGCTCCCCCCAGTAAAGGGAGCTGGCGCGTGAGCGCCTGAGGAATTGTAAAAATGTGGAGTTTGCAGGAAAGGAAAAAAGATAGTTTATGTCAGGCACAACCCCTCCGCCGCGCTTCGCGCGGCACCCGCATGAGAAGCGCATACCACTTGCGGTTGTCCCGATGGCGCAACACCGCCGCTTCCAAATTCTCAAACGGATAGTCGGGGGCAACGCCGTACTGTTCCAGGCTCCACTGCAAAAACTGCTCTTTTTTCATACCGTCACACTTTCGCCGGGGGCGGGTTTTCGCGGATAAAATCGTCCATCAGCTCCGCCGCCGTTTCAATAGTGGCAAGGCAGGGGCGGGTTTTGTAATACGCCTCGGTGCGTGCATCCGGCACGGGAGTGGTGCCGATTTTGGCAACACGGTTTTGCAACAGTTCCCGGCAGATGATAGTGCCGTACTTTTCCCGAAACCGGTTGCACAGCGCCTGCTCTTTTGCGTAAATCTCCGCTTTTTTGTGCTGGTCGGCAATGTCGTCATAGCCATAGAGGGCTCCCAGCACCAGCGTCATCCCCGATACCGCGCCGCAAACCTCCCGCTGGCGGGCAAAACCGCCGCCAAAAGCGGCGGCAAGGCGGCACGCTTCGCTCTCGGTCATCCCGGTCACATCCGAAAAGGCGGCAAACACCGCCTGCGCGCAGTTTGCCCCTTTCAAAAACAATTCCCGCGCTTTTTGTGCGTGATTCATACCGACGCCCTGCTTTCCAAAATTCAGATTTGCTTTTTCAAGTTTTGTATTAAAATATTCCAATTTTATAAAACCGTTTTCAAATTACCAGAGTTCCGGGTTCAAATAGCAACGAATCGTGTCCTCCAACCAGTATTCAAACTGCGCACCGGGGCACTTTGACTCATAGGCTTTCATTTTCAGATACAGGTCTTTGCCGTCGCCCGCGTCGTGCCAGATGTCGGTATATACAAAATCAAACGCCCCCGCCATTTCGGTTTCGGCAAAGTCAAATGCGTCACGGCAGACGAAACGCAGTTTTTCCCGATGCGGGAACCGCGGCAAAATCCATTTGCGGAACAGTGCAATCACTTCCCCGCTCACGTCTACCACCGTGACTGACTCCACATTTTCTTTTTGCGAAGCGTGATAGGCAAAATACCCCAGCCCCAGACCAAAGGTCAGCACCCGCCCGTGCGCGGCGGCAATCGCTTTTTTATGGGTGGTAATCTCATTGGGTTGCAGGGTCATCCATTCCCTGCTGTTTTCAAACACGGCGGGGTAGGTATACTTCTCCCGGAAAAAGCCGATCTGCGGGAGCATCCGCCCATCCTGTGTGAGTTTGAAATCGCGAAAAACAAACGCCTCCATCGGGGCAAATTCGCCCCGGGCAAAGCGCCAGCGACCGTTGGTCGCCTCCACAACTCCGACGTCGCGGAAATAGGGGTCGCCCCGGTATTCCGCCGCGTTCAACTCATAAATCGCGGGGCGCAACCAATGCTCATAAAATACGCGATCCCGCCCACCGGGGTCATACCCCGCGATGGCGGCAACATATTCCGCATATGCATCGGCAAGAGAAATATGGCATTCTTTTGCCAGTTCCTCTGCCATTTTCGCGGTAATCGCGCGGGGGTAAAGCTCCAGATACAGCCCCATCAGGCGCACCAGCTGATTGTTATAGCACCGCACAGTGTCGGCAGGAAGCCCCGCGATGCTTCCGATCTCATTATCAAGGATACCCATCCCGCGCTCCTTTCCTTGTTATGAAAAGACGGATTGATACGAAAAAAGCACTTGCCATGCAAGTGCTTTTCAAGTGGGGTGGGTGATGGGTCTCGAACCCACGACCTCCAGGGCCACAACCTGGCGCTCTAACCAACTGAGCTACACTCACCATATGAAAATTTCGGAAATGGCGCGCCTTGGGGGATTCGAACCCTCGACCTACCGCTTAGAAGGCGGTTGCTCTATCCAACTGAGCTAAAGGCGCACGATTGGAGCGGGTGATGGGAATCGAACCCACGCGGCCAGCTTGGAAGGCTGGAATTCTACCATTGAACTACACCCGCCTATCGCCTATTCCGAAACCGCTTTCCTATCATATCACAAAAGGCGGGGCTTGTCAAGGGCATTTTCAAATTTTTTCGCGCTTTCCCGCGAAGATGGAAGAAAGACCTTGTCAGGCGGGGCGGTTTGTGGTACAATAAGATCATCGCCGCGTGCCGGCACAACGGCAAGGCACGCAAAACAAACAGAGGAGGAAGCCGCCATGTCCCTTTTCGCGCCTGACGCAACTTTTACCTGCTACCGCGATGTCACCGCCGAGTGGCTTCTCGCGGCGGGCGTGCGCGTATTGCTGCTGGATATTGACAACACGCTGGCGCCCTATGAGCAACCCGACCCCGACAGCGAAACTATCGCGTGGCTGAACGGGCTCTCGGCGGCGGGCATTACCGCGGCGTTTCTTTCCAATAATCACGGGGAGCGGGTGGAGCGATTCAACCGGGAGCTGGGGCTACCGGTGCGGTGCGGGGCAAAAAAGCCGTTGCCGCGCAACGCCAAAAAACTTCTGCGGGCGCTGGGAGCGGACAGGAAAAGCGCCGCGCTTCTCGGCGATCAGATTTTTACCGATGTGCTGTGCGCGCACCTCTCGGGCATCCGCGCATTCCTGGTGCCCCCGATCAAGGATCGCACCGACCGCGGCACGCGCTTCAAGCGGCAGATGGAAAAAGGAATTTTAAAGCGATATTACAAAAAGCACCCCACCGCGCCCGACGTGCGGGAGCTCAGCCCACTGCGGGCGGAATTTGAACGGCGATATGCCGGAGAGGAAACCAAAAAATGAGAAACACAGCGATATTCGGCCCCGGAGGCAACAGCCGGAGTTTTTACGAAAGCGGGCACAAAACAACGGTAGAGGCACCGGATTTCGTGCGCTCGCTGGGGCTTGGCGCCTATGAATTTGAAGCCGGAAACGGCATCACGGCAGGGGAAACCACGCTCCGCAAGATCGGAGACGCCGCGCGCGCGGCGGGGGTGGAGTTATCGCTCCACGCGCCGTACTATATCTCGCTGTCGGGCACCGACCCCGAAAAGCGCCTGAAAAGCGTGGAGTATATTCAGAAATCGCTCGCCGCGGCGGAACTGCTTGGTGCCGACCTGATTGTGATTCACTGCGGCAGTGCGGGCAAGATCTCCAGCGAGGAGGCAATGCGTGTTTCTGCCGACACCCTGCTAAATACGCTGGAAGCCGTGGGCGATACCAAAATCAAACTGGGGATTGAAACGATGGGCAAGCGCAACCAGTTGGGCACGCTGGAGGAAGTACTGACGCTCTGCCGCATGGATCCCCGGTTTGCCCCGGTAGTAGATTTCGGGCATCTGAACGCGCGGGAGTGCGGCGGGCTTTTCCCGGATGCGGACGCTTATCGCCGCGTGTTTGACGCGGTTGCAAACGCCCTTGACGAAAACACGGCAAAATATATGCACTGTCATTTTTCCAAAATCGAATTTACCAGCGCCGGCGAAAAGCGGCACCTGACCTTTGCCGACACGGTATACGGCCCCGAATTTGAGCCGCTTGCCGAAGCGCTGGCAAAGGACGGGCTGTGCCCGCGCATCATTTCGGAGTCCGCCGGGACGCAGAGTGAGGACGCGCTGGCAATGCAGAACGCCTATCGCAAATTTTTGAATTAACCCCCATACGGTATGAAAAAAACGGCTGTTAAAAACCCGATGTTTTTAACAGCCGCTCAAAAATGCCGGTCAGGAGCCCGGCATTTTTGATGCGATCTTGGTCGTTTTTGCCCCCGATGTCTTATTTTCTTCGATTTTGGGGTGGCAAAACGGCGGCTTTCTGCCGCCGAGACCAATGCCGGCGGTGTGTTAAAAAACTCAAAATGAGTTTTTTAACACACCCTTTTTAATTTGGATTTAAAAGATACCGGGGAGGAGGTGAGAGATGAGAAGCCCCGTCGCAAAGGATGCGGCGTTTGCCACCAGCGCGTACAGCACATAGAACCGGCGCTTGCGGGGTTCGCTGTCAAATTTCCGCAACCATATGGCGTATACCACCGCTTCCGCCGCGAAAATCAGCAATTCCATCAAGATATACCACACCACAAACGCAGCCTGCCCCGAATGATAGTTGATCACGTTCAGAAGGACATTCAGCGCAATCTGCGTAACGGTGTTGACAACAAGCAATAAAAGCACCGCCTTTTTGCCGAAAAAGCCGAACAGAAACGCCACGCCCATTTCAATCACGATGGTGATCAGAATTCTGGCAAAGAGGGAGAGCAGTTCCTGCCGCCATTCATAACTCCGGTATGCGTCAATGCGTGCGTCCGTGCTGTTTTCCCGATCATACTCCACGGAGCCGAATTCGGCACCGGACATATCCACGGTATAATAGGTATCAAAAGCGTAACGCTCACAGATTCCGCTGACGGCAAAACGTCCGCTTTCCGGGTAATAGAGCAGAATTTTGAAGCGTTGCGGCGGGTAGTACGTCCACGCGATCTCCCCGGTTTCACTGACTTTGGAAACGGCAGTCTGCAAAAAGTAATACCCGTCGGCGTCCCGATAGTCTACAAAGGCTTTCCAGATGTCATATTCCAGCGGGCAGCTGGGGTTGGCGGTGCTGCCTTTATAATAGGCGGTGTCCTCATTTCCGTCCCACACGGACGCGGGACCTGTGGAGGGAGTGGAGGAAAGCAGCGTGCCGTAGCAGAGTTCCTCTCCCATGTTCCGGAAGCGCACCCGCACCGAGGGCTTGGGACCCATATCCGCCGAAACGGAAATCGGCAGGGCGGCAATCAGGCAAAGGGCGCATAAAAGAAAAACCAGTTTTCGTTTCATTGTTTCTCTCCTTTCCGGTGGTCTGATTTTATTGTAGCACATTGGAACGGATTTTACAACCTGATTTTGCAGGGGTGAATTTCCCGAAAAGTGGGCGACCATCGGTCAGCTGCACCTAACAAAAACCAATATTTGTAGGGGAGGGGTTTCCCCTCCTGCTGTTCGGAATTTGCACTTTGTTACCCGTAGGGCGTGGGCTTGCTCCCGCCGCGTGTGTTGAAATTAAATTTCTTGTAACGGGGGCATATGGAATGCCCCCCTACGGGGTTAGATTTTCGCAAGACAAACAAGGCATCGAGGAGTCGCCCCCTACGGCCGACCAGCCCCGCCGCAAGGCGGTCGGCAACCGGTGCCGGATGTTTACAGATAAGAAAACAGCAAATGTCTGCTATGGGCATCCATCTTGTGCCAATCGTCCACCTCATAGCGATTATCGTCGGTATCCCGCATGAGAATCCGCCCCTCTTTGGTGGATTTGATGTCGGTATGCCGGCTGCGGATGGTAAATGAGGTTTTGCCGTAGTTGGTCATCACCTCAAAGGTGAGTTTGCCGAATTTCTCCTCCGTGGAAAGCACCGCCGTGATCTGCGGGATGCGATAGTGCTCGGAGAAACATTCCCGCAACGCCTTGGCGGATTCCGCATCCAGTTCCGCAAGGTCGCGCACCAGCGCGACCTCGCGCTCGTTTTCATCCAACAGGGTAATATACATTCCGGTATTGGAAAGCGGAAAAAGCTGCCGCGGCTCCAGATTCTCCGTCACGGCGCCGTCCTTTTTGATAAGACGTACCAGATAACGATCCGTCTGCTCAATCTTTGCCGTATACCGATCCACATAAAAACGTGCCACGCTCTTTCCTCCTTTACAGATTTTCCGCCCGGCGGCTTGCCGCCACCTGATCAGACATGGATTGAATCTGCACCAGTTTATAGTATTTTCCTTGCAGTTCCATCAGTTCCTGCGGGGTGCCGCACTCGATGATATGCCCGTTATCCATCACCACAATCTTATTCGCCTTGGAAAGCGTGGATAGGCGGTGCGCAATCATAATGGTTGTCCGCCCGCTGATCAGGTGCTCAATCGCCTCCTGAATCAGGTGCTCGGTCTCTGAGTCCACAGAGGCGGTCGCCTCGTCAAACACCAGCATCGCGGGGTTGCGCAACATCGCGCGGGCAATGGAGATCCGCTGTTTTTCCCCGCCCGAAAGCCCCACGCCACGCTCGCCGAGCTTGGAGTCATACCCGTCCGGCTGGCG
>URMC01000021.1 GCA_900548735.1 uncultured Eubacteriales bacterium
ATTTGGATAGCAGGCGTCCCGCACTCGCCCGCGCGAGGAGCAATGTAGATTCCCGCAATGTTCGCACAATCCCAAAGGCTCCCCCCAGTAAAGGGAGCTGGCGCGGAGCGCCTGAGGGATTGTAAAGGTGTGGAGTTTGCAGGAAAGAAAAAAAGTTACTCTTTCCATTCCGTCATCAGATTCCACAGTTCTTCTTTTTCTTTTGAGCAAGTAGGCACAAAAGAAAAAGAAGCAAAAAGAAAATGCCGTAAAGGAGACGCGAAAAGGGGGCTTTTTGAAAAAAGCCCCCTTTAAATCCCCGAAAAACTTTCGGACACTGTCGCCGGTGATTCGGTGAGCGCACCCAAAGCTGCGTACCAGCCTATTCGCCCCGCCGCAAGGCGGTATCCGCAAAGTAGTCGCAAAAACTTTTCGGCGACCGGCGCCGGGATTGCCCCCCCTTTCCGACAACCTTTTTACTTTTCCTTTGCTATAATGAGGGGGAGGTGAGGGTATGGAGACCACGGTTTACGGCGATATTCTGTTTCTCGTCAATTTCTGCATGGATTTTCAGTCTTTTTTTCTGACCGCAAAGCTCCTGCACCGCCGCTTTCACGGCGGGCGGGCGGTGCTTTTCTCCGCACTTGGCGCGGTTTATGCCTGCGCGGCGCTGTTTACCGGAATTTCCGGCTTTTGGGCATTTCTTTTCGACCTTGCCGTCTGTTTTTTGATGTGTGTGGGCACTTTCGCGGAGCGCGGCGTCAGATTTTCCGCTGTGTTTTTGCCGTTTGTGCTCTACTTCGGTGTCTCCTTCGCGCTGGGCGGCGCAATGAGCGGGCTTTCCGCGCTCCTTTCTCACATCAACCTGCCGCTGGGGCAGGGGAGCGACCTTTCTTTCGGCGCTTTTCTTCTGCTTGCCCTGGCAGGCGGAATCAGTACATGGCTTTGGGGGCGCTTTCACCGGGTGCGCGTGCGTGGCAAGACGGCGGCACTTTCGGTGGAGTTTGACGGCAGACGTGCCGCGTTTTCCTGCACGGTGGATACCGGCAACCTCTTGCGCGACCCGGTCGGCGGGCGTCCGGTTGCGCTGGTTTCCCCCGCCGGGGCGGAGAAGATTTTCCCCCCGGAGTTGCTGGCCGTGGCGACCTCCGGCGACCCCGCAGGGCTTGCCGGACTGCCGCTGAATCTGGCGGGCAAGGTGCGCCTGATTCCCGCAAAAACCGCCACAGGTAGGGGGATATTGTTTGCCCTGTGCCCCGATGCCGCCACGCTGGATACCGGTCGCGGCGCCGCCGGCGTGGAGCTGTTGCTGGCGCCGTCCTTAAACGGAACCGAAGATTTTGAAGTGCTGTTGCCGGCAGAACTGGCAGCAGGATAGCCTGACAGGCTAGGAGGAAGCGATGTTTTTATCACGTCTGTTTGCATTTTTGCGGCGAAAACTCGCACGTGGCGGGGTGTTTTACGTCAACGGACCGGATGTACTGCCCCCGCCGCTGTCTCAGGAGGAGGAGAGCGAGCAGCTTGCCCGGCTGCCGTCGGAGGAGGCGCGCTCCGCGCTGATTGAACATAATCTGCGCCTTGTCGTATACGTGGCAAGGCGGTTTGAAAGCACCGGCGCGGGGCTGGAGGATCTGGTTTCCATCGGCACGGTGGGGCTGATCAAGGCGATCAACACCTTTTGTGCCGACAAAAACATCAAATTGGCGACCTATGCTTCCCGTTGCATCGAAAACGAGATTTTAATGTACCTGCGCAAGCGGAGCGGCGGCAAGAGTGAGGTCTCACTGGATGAACCGCTGAACGTGGATTGGGACGGCAACGAGCTGTTGCTTTCCGACGTGTTGGGCAGCGAGGAGGACAGCGTAGGATTTGAGCTTGCCAAAAAAGAGGAACGGCGTGTCCTGCACGAGGCGGTGGAGCGCCTCTCGCCCCGTGAGCGGCTGATCGTGGAACTGCGTTACGGCTTTCGCGGCGGGCGGGAGCTGACGCAAAAAGAGGTGGCGGATACGCTGGGCATCTCGCAATCCTACATTTCGCGGCTGGAAAAAAAGATCATTGCGGACTTGAAAAAAGAAATCGCGGGCAAAATCTGAGAAAATTTCAAAAAGCCCTTGCAAAAGACAAAATAGTATGCTATAATCATTCGGTACGGTACCGTTTGGTACGAAATGAAGTGAGGTGAAAAACATGAAAGCAGGAATTCATCCGACCTATGAGGACGTGACCATTGTCTGCGCTTGCGGCAATACGGTAAAAACACGGTCTACCAACGGCGGGGAAATGAAGGTTGAAATTTGCTCGAAATGCCATCCCTTCTTCACCGGCAAGCAGAAGTTTGTCGATGCGGGCGGGCGTGTTGATAAATTCAACAGAAGACTTCAGGCAAGAAAGTAATCTTCCCCCAAAACGGGTAAACGGCAGGGCAAGCGCTTTTCGCGCTTGCCCTGTTTGCTTCCGGCTCAGCCGGTGAAAGGAGAAGAATGACAAATAAGATTGAAACCGGCGGCGTGCGCGCCGCTCTCATTGCCGTAGTGACCGACGGCAATGAGGATGCCGCGCGCGTCAGCCTTGCGGAGTTGGCGCGGCTGTTGGACACCGCCGGCGGAGAAGCGGTTTTTACGATGATTCAGAACAAGGAAGCACCGGATGTGCGCACCTATATCGGCTCCGGTAAGGTGGCGGAGCTGGCGTATTATTGCGCGCAGAACGAAGTGACGCTTGCCGTGTTTGACGATGAACTTTCCCCCTCGCAGATCCGCAACTTGGAGGAGGCGCTGGGCGAGGTGCGCGTGATCGACCGCTCGATGCTGATTCTGGATATTTTTGCCCTGCATGCCGACTCCGGCGAGGGGAAACTGCAGGTGGAGCTGGCACAGCTGAAATACACCGCGCCGCGTCTGCTTGGCAAGGGGAGCGAGTTGTCGCGCCTTGGAGGCGGCATCGGCACCAGAGGTCCCGGTGAATCCAAACTGGAAACCGACCGGCGGCATCTGCAACGGCGGGTGCACGCGCTGGAGGAGGAATTGCGCGCGCTTGCCGAAAACCGGCAGACCCAGCGCCGCGCACGCGATCGCTCCGGGCTTGCCAAGGTGGCGATTGTGGGATACACCAATGCAGGAAAATCCACCCTGCTCAACGCCTTAACGGGGGCGGATATTCTGGCAAAGGATCAGCTGTTTGCCACGCTGGACCCCACCACGCGCAAATGCACCCTGCCGGGCGGGGAAACGGTATTGCTGACCGACACGGTCGGCTTTATCCGCAACCTGCCGCACCATCTGGTGCATGCCTTCCGCTCCACGCTGGAAGAAGCGACGTACGCGGATCTGTTGCTGATCCTGATTGACGGCTCTGACCCCGAAGCGCCGGCGCAACTTGCCGTGACCGAAAAGCTGTTACAGGAACTGGGCGCGGGGGAGAAACCGACCATCCACGTGTATAATAAATGCGATCTTGGGGTCAGCATGCCCGGCATCGGCAGGGCGGGGGAGAACAACATTTATATTTCCGCCGCCACGGGGCAAGGGGTTGACCGGTTGCTGTTGCGGATAGAGGAGCTGTTGCATGCGGGCAAGCGGCGGGTGACCTTCCGTATTCCGAACGCGAAGCACGGGCTTGTGACCAAGCTTTATGAAAACGCTACGGTGGAGAATGTGGAATACGGTGCCGAAGCCGTGGACGTGACCGCGGTAGTGGATGCCAAAACCTACGGGGCATTGCGCGAGTATGACACTGCGCCCCTGCCGGAGACGGAAGATGAGTGAGGCGGCATTTCGTACCATAGCGGCGGATACCGAAGCGGAACTGGAAGAAAAGCGCTCGGTATTTCTCGCGGCGGTCCGGCGGGTGAGTGAGGAAGCGGAAGCGGAGGCGTTTGTCAAGGAACGCCGCCGCGCGCACCCGGACGCACGCCACACCGTATTTGCGTATCTGTTGCGCAAGGGCACGGCAAGATACAGCGATGATGCGGAGCCGCAGGGCACCGCGGGGATGCCGGTGTTGGAAGCGATCCGCCGCGCGGGGCTGACGGACGTGATCGTGGTTGTTACGCGGTATTTTGGCGGGATTCTGCTTGGTGCGGGGGGGCTGACCCGCGCTTATGCCGGGGCGGCAAATCTGGCGCTGACAAAGGCAGGCGTGGCGGAGTATGTGCCGTTTGCCGAATATGAGGCATGCTGTTCCTATGCCGATCACCAAAAAGTGACCAAAGAATTGGAGCGCGCCGGTGCCCGCGTGCGGGAAACGGCGTTTGAAGCCGATGTTGCGGTGCGCTTTGGTGTAAAAACGGAGGAAGGCGAAGCGCTGTTGCGGCGCCTGACCGATCTCACCGCCGGGCGGGTGATTCTTCGCAAGCTCGGCGAAAGCATGGATTTAGCCTGACAGGAGTTCTCCCGTCAGGCTAAATCCATAAGCGCCAAACATCCCGGCGACAGGGCTTTCAGAGTCAATTGGGTGCACACAGCGACAGTTTGGCGTTAGCCGCCGAAAAGTTTTTGGGGGAGTCAAGAGGGGGCTTTTTTCAAAAAGCCCCCTTTAAATTTCGCAAAAACTTTTGGGCAACCGATGCCAAACTTTCGCTGTGTGCGCCCAACTGACTCTGCAAGCCGCACCGCAGGTGCCGCAGGCGGCGAGCTACAATTTTCACACCTTTGCATCTTTCATCGCCGGGTTATCAATTAACTTTCCGGTTTCCTCAAAGCGTGAGCCGTGGCACGGGCAATCCCAGCTATGCTCTGCGGGATTGTAGCGCAATGCGCACCCTAGGTGCGGGCAGCGTTTTGTGGTCGGGATCACAAAATCCGCCAGGGTCGCCCCCAAATTACAGAAAAGCTGCTTGTGCAGCATACTTCTTTCCGGCGAGAACGCCGCCGCGTTGGGGTTTTCTTTCCCCTCAATCGCGTCGGCAAGCAGCTCTGCCGCCACCATAGAGTTGGTCATCCCCCACAGCCCGAAGCCGCTTGCTACCAAAATGTCCGGCAAAGCCTTACTGTATTGCCCGATATAGGGAACGCCGTCCAGCGTGACGCAATCCTGATTCGCCCAGCGTGCCGCTTCCACCGCGTGGGGGAAGTGCTTGGCGGCAAACGTCTCGATTTCCGCAAAGGCGGTGCCGCGCCTGCCGGTGCGGTGGTCGCCCCCGCCGATCAGCAACAAATCCTTGTAATTCCGGAAATAGACTCCCTCACCCGCATTGACGGCGGTGCACCCAAAGTCTGCCGCACCGCGGAACGCCATCACATATGAGCGCTTTTGATACTGCTTCACAAAATAAAGCCCATGCCGATTGAGAAAAGGGAAGTGCGTGGCAATGATGATCTTTTTGGCGGTAATATTGCCGTGCTCCGTGACGGCGGTGTTCCCCCGGATTTCCCGTACCATGGTGTGCGGATAAAAACGCAGTCCTTCTGCCTTGGCATACAGATATTTCAGCGGGTGAAACTCCGCCATATCCGGGTAGACCACGGCTTCCGCCACCGTGAAAGGGAGCGGCGTTTCCTTGGTGTATTTTGCGGAATACCCCAATACGTGCAGAGTTTCCGCCTCATTTTCCAGGTCGATCTTCTCCTCGCCCGGCAGGCGATACATCAGGGAGGGGCAGGTGGCAAAATCGCAGTCAATTTTTTTCGCATCCTCCCGGATGCGCTCCAACGCCGACAAATTGGCGCGCAGAACCTGCCCCGCCGTGCGGATGCCGTAACGCTTGGCAATATCGCTGTACAGCGTGTCATGCTGGGCGCTGAGCACCGCCGTGGTGCCTTTGGTGATACCACTGCCCAGCTCCGCCGCTTCTACCAGCACCACATCTGCCCCCCGCTTTTGCAACTCCGCCGCGCAAAGCACGCCTGCCATCCCGCCGCCGATCACCAAAACCCCGGCGGAAAGATCACCGGAAAGCGGCTCGCCCGCCGGCGCTTCTACATTCTCTGTCCATAAAAAACGCAACACGTATCCCACCTTTTTTGCTTATTTTATGTAAAAAACGAGGGAATATACAAACACCCCGGCAAAAGGCGAAAGCCTTTTGCCGGGGTGTTCTTTGCTTGAAAAGTCTTTATCTTACAAGTTGCCCGTTTTTAATGGTAATTTCAATATCCAGCGTGATGGCGTAATCATTGGCGTCACCGGTAGCGTTCGATACGCAGGCGAATTTAAGCAGATAAGTGCCGCTCACATTCGCGCAATCGGTGCTGATGGCTTGTGCCAGCGCCTCCCATGTGAATTCGATATAATCCTGCGTTGCAGTGCTATCGGCGTTCATATTAAGATCCAATACCAGATCCTCGCCGTCAGCGTCCCCGGCAGGCACCAGAACCACAGAGGGCGTATAGTCCTCCCAGATTTGGTATTTCCGGGAGAAATAGCCAAACTTAAAGCCGTTCTGGTATCCGGTGGTGGCGTCTCCCCGGTTCAGATCTTCCATATAGACACTTCCGTTGACGCCGGTGCGGCTCTTCAAACCGCAAACCTCGCAAACGTAGCCTTTCGCGGATTCTACAAACTGATGCCCGTGAGGAGGATCGCCCCGATGTATTTCGCCGGAGTTATAACCGCAATGCTCGCAGACCCCCACGTCATACAAGCCCCACGCGGTGCAGGTAGGCGACTGCAACCATTGGGAAGAATACTGGCAGGTATCGCTTTCGGCGATATCGTCGGAACGAAGCACACCGTCTTCATACCATCTGTTTGCCGCGTGGCAACGGTCGCCGTTATTTCCGTCCTTTCCGTAGAAGACTTCGCGTTCGTAGCGCATGATGTGATCTTTTACGGAATTCTTGTGTTCGTCTACATGGAATTCGCCCGTTTCGTAGTATTCTTCCATGTTCAAGGCGAAACTGCCGTCCGAGAAATGAGATTCGGCAATTTCAAAGTAGTATTTTCCGTTACCGACGGTGCCGCCGATGACTTCGTACATGCTTTCTTTTGTGCCGAAGGAGGAATAGATGGTGCCACGGTGTTTGAGGTCGTCGTCAGAATCCTTATCGTCGATGTAGGTGCAGTAATAGCCGCAAGTTTCGCACTTGAGAATCGGAAGCGTGACGGTGATGCCGCTCTTCGGCAGGGTGTAGGTTTTTGTATCCGCTGTCATTTCACTGTAGGCGTGAGAAAGACTGCCAATGCCACCCGTTACCACCTTTTTGACAGTGTAATTATCGTTCTGATCTTTCACACCGAAGACATAGGTCGTGCGGTAGCCGTGCAGACAATCGACTGTAACCGGCTCCGTGTAGGAACCCCAGAAGAACCCGCAATAAGGATCATCCACGCCGCAGACACGGATAGAAGCGCTTTTTGTTTCGCCGTTTACGGAGAGATTTACCCGGGTCCAGTCATTGAAAACATTATTTTCGCATGCCAGGCGGTTATAGTTGAGGTAAGAGTCCGTCATTCCGCAGACACAGCCCTCCACAGTGATGGTACCGCCGCACTTGCCGCCGAGCTCCTTGCAGTCAATGGTTGCAAGAACCACTTTCTGGTGGTTGGTATATTCCTTGACGGAGAGCACCTTGCCGCTATCCGTGCACGTGGTGGTAATGCGCACGCCCTTGGTGCAGTCCTGCTCGTTGGTCAGGAACGTGCCTTCCGCCTTGGTGTGAAGGTGACCGTTGACATAGAACTCGGTAAAGGTGTCACCGCACTTCGCACAGGTGTAGTGAATCTCGCCCACGCCGGTGCAACCGGTCGCCTCTTTGGCGGCGGCTTTATCCTCTTTCCATACGTGAAGCGTATCAACAGAGGTAAAGGTGACCTTGTTTGTTGTGGTGTTGTAGGTGAACTCAAGAGTGTCCCTGCCTTCTTCGGCGTGGAGGTAAGGAGTATACTTTTCATCGTACTCCGTGCCCTCATAAGGCACCAGCACATCCATGCCGTAATCCTTGTAGATGGCAAACTCGGTTACCGTTGAGGTCAGAAGCGAGGCAAGGTCGGTCGCGCCGCAGCTTTCGCTGATCATGATGCCGTACGCCGTGTCGATCAGATAAGTTTTGATCCCGTAAATGCGCAGGGTGTATCTGCCGCGCGCGTCTCTTCCGGTGGCAATATCGGTGCCGTTCGGCAGATGTTTCACGGTAGCGGATTTGGCAAGTGTAATGGATACCAGGTTGTCATTTTCGTCAAATTCCAGCACGTAGTTGCCGTCGTTGAGGTACTTGGAAAGGGACTTTTTGTTCAGTTTGATCCGGTCGGTCTTGGCGTTGATCTCATCCACAAACGATTTGATATCCAGCTTGCCCGCTTCGCCTGTCAGGAGGGAAAGGGAAACTACCACGCTGCCTTCTTCATCGGAGTTGTAGTTTGAAATGTCGATATTGGCGTTGATTTCCACCGATTTCAGCGCGGCGTTTTTGCCGATGACCACTTCAATCTTCAGGTCTCTGTTCAGCGCGGTGACCGCAAAGTCAATCGCTTTGAGCACCATATCCTTGTTTTTGGAAAGGTCAGGCTTCGCGTCGCCGTTTCCGCCCTGCGGAATCATCGCGGCAATGGTGTCAATCAGGTTGCCGTTAAACATTCCGGCAATCATCTCTTTCAGGTCGGCAACCGTCATCTCGGTTTCGGGACCGGACATCATACCGCACACCAGCTCAAAAACGGTCATCTTGGAATCAATCAGCCGGTTCAGCAGGTCGATCACGGTCAGGGGCTTGCCGGTTTCTTCATCCACGCCAAGGTCGATGCCCATCATAGCAAGCAGTTCTTCCAGCGTGTTGCACTTGCCGGCGGAAGCTTCCCGAATCAGATCATTGAGCTCCTGATAGGCTTTCGTGTAGTCAAGCCCTGCCTCGTTGATCTTACCGGCGATCTGCGCCACGGTGCTGTCACCGATTGCGTAAATCTTGTTCAGCAAGGCGGTAAAGGTGCCGTCCCCGCACAGGTAGTCAATCATATCGGCATAGGTGTCGCACAGCAGGAAGTTCTGAATCTTGGTGTAGTTGAGGGTCAGCACCAGATCGTCGCCCTCCAGCGCGGGGTCAAAGAACGCGAGAATGGCATGGCGGGTCATCGCCGCGCCGGCGTCTTTGCTGTCGCCCGCAGTGAGATTGCCCACCGTATCAAGAAGTTTTTTCAGCATATCCGGCAGTTTTTTCATCAGAACTGCCAGTATTTCGCCCGTCGAGGGGGCTGCCGGCCCCTGCCCGGCTTCATCGGCCTGGTCATAAAGGTTGCCGTTGCCCGGATTCGGTCTTTCGTCGCCGTTCCCGGAGGAGAGCGCCGCTTTGATCATCGCCGCGACGGGAATCCTGCAATATGCCGACTCCATCAGGTTGCGGAATTCTTCGTCATTCATACTGCCGAACAACTGACTGGGCTGACCTGCATAAGTGAGGTAGATCACACCGTCCGCCAGCGCGGCACGGAACGTAATGGTGGGGTGGCTGAGCCCGTAAATGCCGGTGACCTGCCCGGTTGCACCGAGCGTGATCTTGCCGTTTTCGTCAAACGACATCGAGATATCCGCAAAATTGAAGATAATCCGCATCGGCTGATGTTCATAGTCCAGCTCGTCGTCAATCACGACCACGGCGTTGTTGAGGCGCAGGGTCAGGTCTTTCAGTTTGGTTTCGTTCAGTTTCTTGAAGTATTCATCGGGGATCAGATCTTTACCGCAACGGCTGCAGGTCACAACGCCGTCGTGTCCCAGTGCCTCGGTGTAGTTGCTCTTTTCCTCAAGACCGCACTTGTCGCACTTCTTGAGGGTATAGCCGCGCTCCTCGCAGGTAGCGTCTACGGTGCCGGTGGTAAAGCTGTGCGCACAGCCTTCACCACAGACCTTGCACACGCCGTTTTCCATCTGGTGGTTGCCGGTTGCGGGTGCGCCCGCCGCGCCGCAGATCACACAGGTCTGCCCGTGGCCGCAGTCCGCCGTGGCTCTGTCCCAGGTGTGGGAAGCGGGAACAATATTGATCCGGCAGGAGTAATCGCACTGGCGGCATTCCTGCAGGGTATAGCCCTCTTCGGTGCAGGTATGGGCGACCGTGGTCTCCTTGAAGTTGTGCCCCATGGCGGTGACGAAGTTGTTTTTGAAGACATAGCCGCACACCGTGCAGGTGTTGACGGTGTAGCCGTCCGTGGTGCAGGTGGATTTGACAACTTCCACCTGATAGCTGTGTGCCTTCTGTGGGAGAATTTCCGTAAAGGACACATGGCAGGTGGAACAGGTTTTATCTACGGAGCCCGCCGCGGTGCAGGTTGCATCCTTGCGGTTGGCTTCCTCCCAGGTGTGCCCCAGTGCAGGGGTGAACACGGTCACTTCTTTGTCGCAGTAATCGCACTTGGAGATGATCGTCTTGGAGTGGGTGCAGTCCAC
The DNA here is from genome assembly GCA_900548735.1 of uncultured Eubacteriales bacterium. Taxonomy (GTDB): domain Bacteria; phylum Bacillota; class Clostridia; order Oscillospirales; family CAG-272; genus Firm-07. The sequence goes on from URMC01000021.1 coordinate 10,289, forward strand.
CGCGTCCGGGGTCTCGGAGACGATTGTCCATTTGTGACCGAGCGCCGCTTTGATGTCATGTTTGGTGACCTCGCGGCAACGCAGGCACACGGAAATGGTGTAGCCCTCTTCCTCGCAGGTGGGGTCAATCACTTCGTTGCGGTATCTGTGTCCGTAAAGCTCGCAGCGCTGTGTTGCACTCAGGCGGGTGATGGTGTAGGTGGAGAAGTGATCCGCCTCAAACACCGCGTAGCCGTCCACATAGGTCGCGCTGTAGAAATTCAGATTTCCGTCATGATCAATGTAGAACACGGCAATATTGTCCGGGTCGTCATCCTCTCTCAGCACATAAGGAATGCGCACCGTGACTTTGCCGTCACCGAAATCAACGGTATTTTCGCCGTTGCGGATGCCGAACTCGAAAACAAGCGCGCCGTCGTTCAGGTAATCCGCATTTTTGCCCAGCTCTTTTCCAAGATCCGCAAAGGAAATCTGCTCCGCGGTGAAGGTGGTGCTGTCACCCAGCTTGCCCTTTACAGTCTCGTCCAGAGAAAGGGAAGCGTCTTTCAGCGAGATTTCGTCGGTCAGGTCTTTTTTGGAGACGGTTGCCGTGGTGGTGTTGTATTCGGTCTTGGTTTTGCCGCAACCCGCAACGGTGCAGGTGTAGACCGTGTTGCCGTTCACATCTTTGCCGTTGTCCCACTTGTGCGCGGTGGGGTCGGCAAAACTCTCGGTGCGCGTGGCGCCGCAGCCGTCACAGGTGTAGGTTTTCGTCCCGTCTGCCTTACAGGTGGCGGGGGTGGTCAGTTTTGCCGCACCGAAATGGTGGATTTCCAATATTTCGGTTTTGGTGGTGCCCATGCAGTTTTCGCAAGCCGCATAATAAATCTGCTCATAGGTGCACGTGGTGCCTTCCACCAGCTCCGGCTCACCGCGTTTCTCCCACTCGCCCATCACAACATGCCCGGTGGCGTGCGTGAGGGTGTTGGTATAGGTGTCGCCGCATGCAGAGCAGGTGTAAGTCTCGGTTTCGTCTACCGTGCAGGAGAGAGGCGTGGAGCCGGTCAGCTCATAGTGGTGCCCTTCTGCCGGCTGAACCGCGTGGCACACGGTGCATTCCAGGTCATCGGTGCATCCGGGGTCGTCGTTGTTCCACGTGTGCCCCAGCGCCTTGATTATGACCTCGTTGATCTGCGTTTTGCCCGCTTCGTCCGAGAAGTTGGCGCCGCAGTCAAGGCAGCTCCAGTACTCCACGTTCCCGCTGGTCACGCAGGTGGCGTCAACGGCATCGTGCTTTTCCAGCCGGTGCGCGGAGGCGTGTTTCAGGATGTAGCCGCAGTCCAGGCACACCTGAGAGGTGGTGGAGGTTGCCTCCGGACCCTCGCGGTGCGTCTCGGTTGCACTGACTGCGTCACAGTTCAGGCATTTGTGGTGGTGCCCCTCGGCGGTGCCGATCCATTCGGTACCGTATTGGTGCGCCGTTTTTGCAATCGAACGGTTTTCGGTAGCCTGGCACAGGGAGCAGGTACGCTCCTCGGTGCCTTCTGCCGAGCAGGTGGCGGCGGTTTTTACCGTCCACTCGCCCCATTGGTGTGTGCAGTCCTCCGGCGGCGTGGTTTTCTTGCACGCGGTAAGAGTCAGCGCGCCCACAACCAGCAGCAGAACCGCCAGCAACAGCAAAAAGCGTTTCTTCATAAGTTTTTTCCTTTCTCCTGATGTATTTATTCTACACCCGACGGGGTGAGAGAAGCGATGAAAAGCAGAATCATGCCGGGCATACGATACCCGGCATGATTCTATATATTTCGCGGAAAAACGGTATTGCAAAAAAGCGCGCACCATGCAGTATGGCACTTTTCGGATTGTATATGATGGCACATATCTGTCGCTCCTTTGCTCCCTTACTTTCTCTATTTTAATATTATTACATTTAACAGAAAATGTCAAGTGGGTTTTGAGAAAAATATGAACTTTTTGAAAACGGTTGACAGCAATTTCGGAACATGCTATAATAAACTAACGTTAGTTAATTTTGTGAGGAGCCATGAAACAGGAAGATACCAAAAGAAAAATTATGGATGCGGCGCTGGCGCTGTTTTCTGCAAAGGGGTATGACGCGGTCAGCGTGGGGGAGATCGCCGCGGCGGTCGGCATCCGCGCGCCGTCGCTTTATAACCATTTTGCAGGCAAACAGGCAATTTTTGACGCGATTGTGGAGGATACCGCCAAGCGCTATGACGAGTTTACGGCAAGGCTGTCGGTTCACGTAGGCAACGCCGAAGGGGACGTGCCGGTGTTTGACGGCATCGGGGAGGACGTGCTGGTGGACAAGGTGAAGCAGATTTTCCGCTATTCTTTGCATGACCCGTCGGTCAGCGCCTTCCGCCGGTTGCTGACGATTGAGCAGTTTCGCTCTCCCGCGCTGGCGGCGATGTATACCGAGCGGTACGTCAGCCGTTTGGTCACCTATCATCAGCGGCTGTTTGAGCGCCTGATCGCCACCGGGGAGCTGGTGGAGGAGGACGCGGGCGTTCTGGCGTTGATATACGTGACCCCGGTGCTGACGCTGATCGGCGTTTGCGACCGCCAACCGGAAAGAGAAGCGGAGTGCATTGAAAAATTAAGCGCCCACGTGCGGCTTTTCTACCGCACCTATCACAAAAAGAAAAACTAATCAAAGGAGAATTTTATGCTTGAAATTCAGCATCTGACCAAACGCTATGGCGAGAAAAAGGCGGTTGACGATCTGTGCCTGCACATTCTTCCCGGTGAGATTTACGGCTTTATCGGGCACAACGGGGCGGGAAAGACCACCACGCTGAAATCGGTGGTGGGGATTTTACAGTTTGACGAGGGCGAAATCCTCATCGGCGGAAAATCCGTGAAAGCCGAGCCGCTTGCCTGCAAACGGCAGTTGGCGTATATCCCCGATAACCCGGATCTTTACGATTATATGACCGGGATCAAATACCTGTCATTTATCGCGGATGTTTTCGGTGTCGGCGCCGCCGAGAGGGAAGAACGCATCCGCAAATACGCCGATCTGTTTGAACTGACGGCGGACCTTGCCAACCCGATTGCTTCCTATTCTCACGGGATGAAGCAGAAGCTGGCAATCATCGCCGCGTGGTTGCACGCCCCGCGCCTGATCGTGATGGATGAGCCGTTTGTGGGGCTGGACCCGAAAGCGGCGCACATCCTCAAGGGGATGATGCGCGAGGTCTGTGACGCGGGCGGCGCCATCTTTTTCTCCACCCACGTGTTGGAGGTGGCGGAAAAACTCTGCGACAAGGTGGCAATCATCAAGGGCGGCAGGCTGATCCGCTCCGGTACGATGGAGGATGTGAAGGGTGACGCGTCGCTGGAAGACGTGTTCTTGGAGCTGGAGGACGGCAAATGTTAAAGGCCTTATTAAAAAAGCAACTCTCTGAGATATTCCGCGGCTATTTTTACGACAGCAAGAAAAACAAAGCGCGCTCAAAGGGCGCTGTCATTGCCTATTTCACCCTGTTTGCGGTGCTGATGGTCGGGGTTCTCGGCGGGATGTTTGCATTTCTCGCCTTTGCCCTGTGCGCCCCGCTGACGCAGGCGGGCGCGGGGTGGCTCTATTTTACCATTCTTGGGCTGCTGGCGGTGTTTCTCGGGGTGTTTGGCAGTGTGTTCAACACCTACGCGGGGCTGTATCTTGCCAAGGATAACGACCTGCTGCTCTCCATGCCGATTCCGGTCAGGGCTATTATGCTGGCGCGCCTGTTGGGGGTCTACCTGATGGGGCTTCTTTACTCCGGCGTGGTGATAGTGCCGGCGCTGATCGTGTATTTTGCGGTGGCGCCGTTCCGCCCGGCGGCGCTGTTTGGTGCGATTTGGCTATCTTTTCTGATTTCGGTTTTTGTGCTGACGCTTTCCGTGGCGCTGGGCTATGTGGTGGCAAAAATCAGCCTGAAGCTGAAAAACAAGAGTTTTATCACGGTGCTTGTGTCGCTCCTGTTCTTCGCGGGCTATTATTTCCTGTATTTCAAGGCGCAGGCGCTGATCACAAAGCTGGTAGAGAACATCGGGCAGTACAGTGAAAAAATCCGCGGCGCGGCGTATCCGCTCTATCTCTTCGGCAGAACGGGGGAGGGGGATCCGATTGCCGTGCTGGCGGTCAGCGCGGTGATTCTCAGCTTGTTTGCGCTGGTGTGGGTGTTGATCTCCCGCAGCTTCCTGAAAATCGCCACCGCCACCGGCAAAAGCGAAAAGAAGAAATACAAAGAGGGTGCGGCAAAGCAAAGGGGCACTTCGGCGGCGCTGTTCCGCAAAGAGATGGGGCGTTTTACCTCCAGCCCCAATTATATGTTGAACTGTGGGCTTGGGGGAGTGTTTCTTTTGGCGCTTGGGGTGGTACTGCTCATCCGGGGCGGTGCCATCGCCGAAATGCTGAACGGTTTTCTGGGTGAGGGCTCGGGGTTTGCCCCGGCGCTGCTTGCCGCGGCGGTGCTGGCGCTGACGGCAATGAACGATATGGCGGCGCCTTCCGTGTCGCTGGAGGGCAAGACCATCTGGCTGGCGCAGTCGTTGCCCGTGACCCCGTGGCAGGTGTTGCGGGCAAAATTGTCGGTTCAGTTGACGCTGACCGGGGTACCGGCTCTGTTTTGCCTGCTTTGTGCCGCGATTTCGCGGATGATGACGGTAGGGGAGTGGCTGGCGTTTGCGGCGCTGGTGCTTGCCGGGGTACTGTTTCAGGCGCTGTTTGCCCTGATGCTGGGTACCAAAATGCCCAATCTGACCTGGACGAGTGAACTGACCCCGATCAAGCAAAGCGCCCCGGTGGCAATTTCCATGCTTGGCGGAATGTTCGGTTCCGTGGTTTTGGCGGGGTTGTACTTCGTATTCGGCGCAAAAATCGGTTTTGTGGGATATGCGTTGATATTTACGGTGCTGTTGCTGGCGGCATCTGCCCTGCTTTATCGCTGGTTAAAGAAAAAGGGGAGCGCGGTTTTTGCCGCGCTGTAACCCAATTACCCCCAAAACGGTGTGAGAAACACGCGTTTTATGACAGAAAGAAAGTTCTTTCGGAGAAAGAGAAATGATTCCAAGTTGGAAAATCTATCCCCGCTCACAGGGGCATAGCACGGTTTATCTGAAAAATGTGGTAACAGACCCTACGATTGAGGTGGGGGAGTACACAATGTATGACGATTTTGTCAATGACCCGCGGGATTTTCAGCGCAACAATGTGCTGTATCACTATCCGGGCTGTAATCACGACCGGCTGAAAATCGGCAAATTCTGTTCCATCGCCTGCGGCGCAAAATTCCTGTTCAATGCGGCAAATCATAGTTTGCACAGTCTGTCCACTTACCCGTTTCCCATCTTTTTTGAGGAATGGGGCTTGCCCGCCGACCAAGCATCCATTTCCGCCGCATGGGAAAATAAGGGAGACATCGTGGTGGGAAACGACGTTTGGATCGGCTATGAGGCGGTGATTTTTGCCGGCGTTACCATTGGTGACGGGGCAATCATCGGCACGCGCGCTGTGGTCACCAAGGACGTGCCGCCCTACACCATCGTAGGTGGTGTGCCCGCCAAACCCATCCGCAAACGGTTTGACGAGGAGACCATCGTGGCGTTGCAATCCGTCCGCTGGTGGGATCAGGATGAGGATTGGATTCGCCAACACCTCTCCGCCATCCAAAACGGTAACATTGCGGCATTGGAATGACATATCGGCGTCGAAATAACAAAAAAGGGGCTATATATAGCCCCTTTTTTGTTATCAGAACGCCCTTTTCCTACTTTAAATTTTATGGTATGCCAACCGCAAGGTGCCCCCTAAAAACTTTTCGGCAACTGTCGCCGGGAAGCCGGTGGGTATATTAAAACAACCCCGAAATTTTCCCGTTTTCATCCACGTCAATACGTTCGGCAGCGGGGGATTTCGGCAGACCCGGCATGGTCATAATATCTCCGGTCAGCACTACCACAAATCCGGCACCTGCGGAAACGCGCACATTCTTGACCGAAACGGTAAAGCCCGTGGGCGCCCCTAATTTTGACGGATCATCCGAAAAACTATACTGCGTTTTGGCAATACACACCGGGTAATTACCAAACCCCAGCGCTTCCAGCGCGGCGATTTGTTTCTGCGCGGCGGGGCTGAAACTCACACCGTTCCCCTCGTAAATGCGTTTTACCACGGTTTCGATCTTCTCACAAAGCGTCATTTCATCCGGGTACGAAAACCGGAAATCGGCGGTCTCCTCCTCGCACAGTCTCACGACCTCGCGCGCAAGTGCTTCGCCGCCCTTGCCCCCCTCGGCATACACGGTGGAAAGCACGGCATTCACCCCCAACGCCCGGCATTTTTCCATAATGAACGCAATTTCGCGGTCGGTGTCAGTGGGGAAGCGGTTAATGGCAACTACAACGGGCAATCCGTATACGTTTTTCAGGTTGGAAACGTGCCGCAACAGGTTCGGGATTCCCGCTTCCAGCGCGGTCAGATCCTCCACCGCCAGCTCGTTTTTCGCCCGTCCGCCGTGCATTTTCAGCGCACGTATCGTGGCAACCACCACCGCGGCATCCGGGACAAGCCCCGCCATGCGGCACTTGATGTCCAAAAACTTCTCCGCACCGAGATCGGCACCAAAGCCCGCCTCCGTCACGGCGTAATCCGCGCTTTGCAACGCCATTTTGGTGGCAAGCACGGAGTTACAACCGTGCGCGATGTTCGCAAAAGGTCCTCCATGCACGAAAGCGGGCGTGCCCTCCAGCGTCTGCACCAGATTCGGCTTCAGCGCGTGGCAAAGCAGTGCCGTCATCGCTCCCGCCGCCTTGAGGTCGCCCGCGGTGACAGGCTTGTCATCATACGTATACCCCACAATGGTATGAGAAAGGCGCTCTTTGAGGTCGGCCACGGAAGTGGCAAGACAGAGAATTGCCATTACCTCGGAGGCAACGGTAATGTCAAATCCGTCCTCCCGAGGTACGCCGTTGATCTTGCCGCCAAGCCCGTCCACGATGAAGCGGAGCTGCCGGTCATTCATATCCACACAGCGTTTCCAGGTGATTTTGCGCGGGTCTACCCCAAGCGCGTTGCCTTGCTGAATGTGATTGTCCAGCATGGCGGCAAGCAGGTTGTTTGCCGCGCCGATGGCATGAAAATCCCCGGTAAAATGCAGGTTGATGTCCTCCATAGGGATGACCTGTGCATATCCGCCACCTGCAGCGCCGCCCTTGATCCCGAATACCGGACCCAACGAAGGCTCGCGCAGTGCTACCGTCACGCGCTTGCCGATCCGGGCAAGCCCGTCGGCAAGCCCGATGGTGGTGGTGGTTTTCCCCTCGCCCGCAGGCGTGGGCGTGATCGCCGTGACTAAAATCAGCTTGCCCTTTTTCTGACCGTTCAGGTACGCAAGATCGATTTTCGCCTTGTCGTTGCCGTATTGTTCTACAAATTTCTCCGGGATCCCGGCGCGCCCTGCAATCTCCAGAATGTGTTTCGGGTGGCAACCCTGTGCAATTTCAATATCGGATAGCATCGTCATACAGCCTCCTTGGGGTGAATATTTTTTTCCATTTTATCACACTCGCACGCTACCGTCAAGTGCCGCGCGGAATTTGCCCTCCGGATGATGGAAAATGAATGCCGTGTATAAAAAACCGAAAATCCGCTTTTGGCGGCGCGTGGAGAAAAACTTTCAAAAAATGCGGTCAGCATAGCCCAAAATCGCGATTTTTGAATAAAAGAAGCGAGAAGGATGCCAAAAATCGAGCAAAATGTGAAGAGACTTCCGGTGCGATTTTGTGGTAAAATACTGAAAAAAGAGCTTCCAAAAATCCGTGTTTTGTGCGTTTTATATGCTTTTCAAATTGCAATAAGAATTTTCTGTGAAATCAGAAAAAATGTCGGAAAAAGCCTTTACAAACCGGCGGAATTATGATAGTATATATGGTATAAATGCAAACTTTGCATATTAAGTTTTTTGCGAAGGAAATCCGGTTCATGAAAGTAAAAATTTTTCTTGTTGCAATTTTGGCGTGCCTGCTGATCCCGTGCTTTGCGGCATGCAGTAAGAACGGTGACGTGTTTGAGGATTCCGCCAAAAAAGGGCTGACCTGTAAGATTACATACGATTTCGGCGACGGAACGGTGGGCGGCAGAAACTCCATGATTTATCTGGTGGCGCCCAATTCACCCGCTCCGGAACTTGGCGTGACCGATGCGAAACCCGCCACCACGGCGCCGTCGCTTACCGGGCACCGCATTGCCGGCTATTTTGTGAAGAACGAGGACGGTACCGAGCGCGAGTGGAATTTTGCGACCGACCGTGTGACCGGCGATGTAACGCTGTACGTCAGATGGAAGCCTGACTACAACATCCGCGTGGTGTACGGATCGGAGCAGGAGCGCTCCTACACGCTTGCCGTCACCTCGGACGATTATGTGATGAAATCCTTCCGCGAAGTGGAATGGGAGGGGCACACGTTCTACGGCTTCTATTCCGACCCTGAGTTTGAGCACCCGATTACCTTCCCCTACACGGCGGCGGTGAGTGATGAAACACCGACCGTTACGGTGTACGCCAAATATATCGAAGGCAAGTTTACCATTATCCGTCGTGCGGCGGATTTCGGGAAATCCATCAAAGCAGGCGTGAATTATTATATTGATGCCGACGTTGACCTGACGGGGATCAATATGACGGTGGGTGACAGCTACTCCGGTAAGTTTATCGGCAACGGGCATACCATCAAGGGGTTGACCGTGACCCGCAAGCAGGGCAAAAACACAACGGTATACGGTTTGTTCAGCGAGATCACGAAAACGGCGGTGTTTGAAAACATCACCTTTGAGGATGTTTCGGTCAGCGTGGAGCTGAATAACGACCAAAACAATCAGATCAACTACATCGGTACCTTTGCGGGTGCCGTGCAGTCGGGCGCAACCTTTACCGGCGTTACCATCAAGGGCGCGCTCACGTATAATTGCTTCGGCAGAGACCTTGCGGACAAGTTGGAAGTAAACGACCTTTTCGGCGAGGTGGACCCCGGTGTGGACATCAGCGGAATCACGGCTACCGTCACTGCGACAGAAGTGACCGGATGAGTTTGGAAATTTTTAAAAGGAGATAAAATAATGAAGAAAACGATGATCAAGGTGCTTTGCATGGTTCTCATTCTCTGCACCGTACTTTCCACCTTTGCGGCGTGCAAGAAAAAACCGCAGGGCTCCGGCGTTTCCAACGAAGAAACTCCGCTTGTTATCGCAAGTGAAGCGTTGGACGGCGTGTTCAACCCCTTCTTCTACACCAGCGGCGCTGACGGCTCGGTGGTGGGGCTTACCCAGATCGGGATGCTGACCACTGACAAAAACGGCAATCTTGCTTACGGCTATGGCGAGGACTGCGTGGCACTGGACTACTCTGTGATCACCTACGGCTCCAAGGAAGACTATGACGCCACCAAGAGCTATTACAATTACTACACCGTGTATACCTTCGCTATCAAGAACGGGATTAAATTCTCCAATGGCGAAACGCTTTCCGGCAAGGACGTTCTCTTCAATCTCTATACATTGCTTGACCCCAGCTACACCGGCTCTTCCACCCTGTATTCCACCAACATCAGAGGTCTGAAGGCGTACCGCGCGCAGACCTATAACGAGCAGGAGCAGAGCGGCATGGACGCGAAGTTCACCGCCGAGGCGATCGGTCGTATCAACGAGGTCGTGGCATGGTGCAACGATGAAAAGGCACCCAAAGAGGTGCTGACTGAAAGACAAAAACAAGTGATCGCCAAGGCGGAGACCCTGTTCCGCGAGGAGCTGACCTCCGACTGGGCATCTGCCGACTCCTCTCTGGAATCCTATGAAAAGTACGGCTTTAAGAACGCGTGGGAAGTCTTTCTTTACATGGAAAATCAGATTACGGTGAAAACCGAAAAAATCCGTCAGGATGATGGCTCTTTCAAAACCAAGTACACGGTGGATTACAACGACACCGACAAGCTGACCGATCACTCCAAAGAGGCGATGATCGACCTCGTGTACAAGGCAAACATGGAGAACAGCGTGCTGACCTCCTACAAAACCAACCTGAAATCCGTTGTTTCCGGCGGTTGGGCAACTGCCTCCAACCTGCGTGAGTACTTCAAGTCTGTCTGCATTTCCGACTACTTTAAGAACCTCGGCAGCCTTCTGGTACCGAACATCTCCGGTATCACCATGACCAGCGGCGACAGCATTCCTTCCGACAACAACGGCGGCACGAGAGCGCTGGGCGAAAACTGCGAGATCCTGCAGATCGTGGTCAACGGTGTTGACCCCAAGGCGATCTACAACTTCTCCTTCACCGTAGCACCGATGAGTTACTACTCCACCGCTGAGGAGATCAATCAGTTTTCTATTGAAAACAACCATTTCGGCGTGGCGTTTGCCAGCACCGAGTTCTTTGAGCAGATGCAGATGAAGCAGGTTCCCGTGGGTGCGGGTCCCTACAAGGCAACCACCCCGAACACCGACTGCGCCGCGGACGGTGCCATCCCCTCGAAGAACGACTTCTTCCGCGACAACATCGTTTACTACGAGAGAAACAACAACTTCTACACCGTGTTCGGCAATGACACCTCCAAGAACGCAAAAATCAAGAAAGTGCGTTACAAGGTCATTTCTTCTGACCAGATGTTCAACGCGGTAGCCGGTTCCAGCCCTGAGGTTTACTACGCTGAGCCGCAGGCAACCACCAATAATATGGAGAACATCTACAAGGCTTCCGGTGTGGGCTATGCCACTGCCGATAACCTTGGCTATGGTTATATTGGTATCAACGCGAAATATGTCAAGGAGATTGAAGTTCGCCGCGCGATCATGTACTGCCTTGACACCAGCCTGTGCCTGCAGTACTACGGCGGTCTTGCCACGGCGCTTTACCGCTCCATGTCCTCCAACTCCTGGGCGTATCCGAAAAACTGCCTGCCGTATTACGCAGACAAATCCTATGATTGCACGTTCGACAGCGAGGGCAATGTGATTTCCATTGGTGAGTTCAATGCCGAAAAGGCAAAAGCGTCCGCGCTGGAAGCAGTGACCTCCATCGGTTACAGCATGGGTGAGGACGGCAAGATGAGAAATGCCAAGGGCGACACCCTGACCTTTACCTTCACGGTTGCCGGTGACAGCACCGACCACCCGGCATGGAGAACCATGGCGAAAGCCGCGGATCTGCTCAACGAGATCGGCTTTGACGTGACCGTAACGAAGGACGCGAACGCACTTTCCAAGCTCTCCTCCGGTACGCTTGCCGTGTGGGCAGCTGCTTGGTCCTCTACCATTGACCCGGATATGTACCAGGTTTACCACAAGGATTCTTCCGCTACCTCCATCCGTAACTGGGGCTTCCCCTACATTATGGAAGAGGGCACGGATGAGGAAAAGGACCTGCTTGATCTGCTTGCTGAGCAGATTGAGGACGGCCGTGCAACCATCGATCAGGAAGAGCGCAAGGGTATTTACTCCACGGCGCTTGACTACGTGATGGAGCTTGCCGTAGAGTGCCCCACGTACCAGAGAAAGAATCTCTATGTGTGGAACAGCAATGTGATTGATTCCAATACGGTTTGCGAGTCGACTGCGTATCAGTCGCCGCTCTCCAAGATCTGGCAGGTCAGCTTCGTTCAGGGCTGAGCACCTGCACCTGATCACTGATTATCTTTGCAGCTTTGTGCAGGGCGCAGTGGCAGAAGGGCATCGCTCCTTCTGCCATGCGCTTTGCGTGTTTTGTGAGAACAAGATGTTTTCAACGGTTTCCCTATTTCTACCCAAAATCAGAAAGGTTCGGCTTTTATGACAAAGTACATCATCAAACGCCTGCTTTACTCGATCCTGATTCTGTTTTGCGTCTCGGTAATCATCTACTTTCTGGTGCGCCTTTTGCCGACGGATTTCGTCACGCAGAAGTTCCGCTCTCAGATTGATCAGGGTACGGTAAGTCAGGAAGATATTGACGCGATGCTGAAGCTCTATGGGCTGTATGACAATTCCTTTACCGGGATTGTGAAAGGCTACTGGGGTTGGCTGACAAGCGCCCTGAAAGGGGACTTGGGCATTTCCTTCAAGTTCAACGACGAGGTATCCACCGTCATCACGACCTATATGTGGATTTCGTTTGCGATCTCCGCCGTTGCGCTGGTACTGGAGTTTCTGATTGCCATTCCGCTCGGCATTTATTCGGCTACGCATCAGTACGGCTGGTCGGACTATCTGGTAACGGTGCTGGCGATGATCGGTATTTCGCTACCGTCGTTCTTCTTGGGATCGCTGTTGATTAAAGTGTTCTCGGTTGACCTTGGGTGGCTGCCCTTGCAGGGGCTTGTGGACGCCACCAAGGACTATACCGGCTTTGCCGCCGTGCTGGATAAGGCGCGGCACTGCATTTTGCCGATGATCACGATGGTCATTCTGTCCATCGGGGGTCTGATGCGCTATACCAGAACCAACACGCTGGAGGTGCTGAATGCCGATTACATCCGCACCGCGCGCGCCAAGGGCCTTTCCGAGCATGACGTGGTGTACAAGCACGTCTTCCGCAATACCATGATCCCGCTGGTTACCATGATGGCAGGCACACTGCCAAGCCTTTTCTCCGGCGCGATGATCACGGAGGAAGTGTTTGCCCTGCAGGGCATCGGGCAAAAGGCGTATCAGGCGCTGTGCGCGGGCGATATTCCGTTTATCATGGGTTATAATATGTTCCTGGCGATCCTGACGGTGATCGGTACATTCTTAACCGATATTGCCTATATGATCGTAGACCCGCGCGTCAAACTGACAAAGTAAGGGGGTGGCAGAATGAACCGCAATGAATCCGAACAGAACAAAGAAGCCGCCCTGAACGAAGATACGGCACAGGTGGAGGAAACCCTGCACGAGTCTGCCGCTGCGTATTCCGACGGCGTGGTGCGCCTGCCGGATGCCGCAGAGCTTTCCGCAGATGGAAACCCCGACGGAGAGAGCACAGAGGAGAACGAAAGTTTTGCCGATAATGTGCGCATCATCTCCCCCATGCGGCTGGTAATGCAGCGCTTTTTCCGCTCCCGCCTGTCCATGGTCGGTCTTGTCATGATGGTGCTTCTGCTGGTATTCTGCTTCCTCGGTCCGGTATTTATCGGCTGGGGGGAAACCGAAGTGGATACTAACTCCGGCGCCGTGAAATACACGCCCTTCCCGTTGGAATATACGGATGCGGAAGGGAATACATACTCTGCCGTGCAGGTAGACGTGTTCCAGCAGAAGGAAAACAAATACGCGCCGTGCTTCAGCAAGTCCGTCAACAAGGAGGGGAAAACGGCTTATCATTATCTCGGAACCGAAGACATGGGCTATGACCTGCTGGTGCGGCGGATGTACGTGGTGGCGAAT
>URMC01000022.1 GCA_900548735.1 uncultured Eubacteriales bacterium
AACCCCTCCCCTACAAATATTGGTTTTTGTTAGGCGTGGGTGCCCAAAAGCCCCTCTCCGGGAGGGGGGTGGCGCCGTCAGGCGGCAGGGGGAGAGCGCGCAACTAAGGACTTCGTTTTTGTTTTGGATACCGCCCGCCAAACTTTGGGTGCGACAACTGTATAACTTTCCCCACTTTGCAAAATCTCCGCAGTTTCGCGTGCTCCCCCACCCGCTCACGCGGGAGCCCCCTCCCGGAGGGAGCCTTGCGGGCGACCATTGGTCGCCCCTGCGAGGGGTATTCCCCTGTGTTTGCACATCCTCCGTAGTTGGCGGCTGTTGCCCTGCGGCAACTCATGCCTGCCCGCCTGTATGGCATATCGCTTGGTCTGGGGCGGGTGCGCCCAAAGTTACGTGTCTGCTGTTTCCCGCGTCTCCCGCGTCCCCTCGCGCCCCTCCAAACTTCGCCTGACGGAGCAGAGTTTGCGCAGAATCGTCGAACATCGCCCCGCAAGGCGTATTTCATACGCCGTGGGGCGATTTCGGCGATAGAAAACGGAAAAATAAAAGAAACCCGGCATAAGCCGGGTTTCTTCCTTAGATTTTGTCAAGGCAGCACATTCTTTGGAAGTATTGCATACTTTCCGGGAACTTGCTTTCTTAGAAAATCTTATTTCCGTTTTCGGTCTGCACGAACTATGCCCGTCAAAATCACGGTTTGATGCCGCCGGTGGTCTCCACAATGTCCGCGCCGAACGCGAGAGCTTGCTGCATTTCTTCGTCGGTGTGCAGAATCCACACGCCGAGGATGAAGCCGCGGCTGTGTACCAGCGCGGAGTAGGCGTTGTCAACCGGGGGGGTGGTGTTCCATGCAGTCGCCTTGTTATCCAGGCGCATCCACACGGTGGTTTTATGCCCGGCGGAGAAGGCGGCAAGGCGGTCAAGGTTTTCCTCGCTCACGGCGCCGTCATAGTGAAGCGGCGCGGTAGGAAAGCGCTTGGCAAAGCGTTCCAGCAGAGCAAGGTCGGAGCAGGTCAGACCCACGTTGCCCGCTTGCCCGTGCTTTTCCACCGTGTCAAACACCTTTTCGATCTGCTCTTCGGTAAAACTCTGCACCACGTTGTCGATTTTTGCCTCAATCCCGACCGATTTCATATAATCCAGCGCCTGCGACAGGGTGGGGATATGCTCGCCGGTGAATTTTTTGTTTTTCCACTCGCCCACGTCCACGTCGGCAAGGTCGGCAAAGGTCTTTTCCTTAATCGGCACTTTCTCCTCGCCGAACGGAACGCCCGCCACGCGCCCGGTGCGGTTGAGGTACCGGTCATGCAGAATCACCACCACGTTGTCGGCGGTGCATTTGGGGTCAAACTCGATGATGTCATAGCCCTGTTCCACGGCAAGGCGGAACGCCGCCATGGTGTTTTCCGGTGCGTCGGTGCTCACGCCGCGGTGAGCCTGTAATTTGCAGTTTGTGTTGCGATACATAGCGTTTCCTTTCTTATTTCACCAGATGCCGCTTGATTTTGCGGGAGGTGGTTTTTTCAAACTCGGTGTCTCTCATCTCCAGGTCCTTGACCTTTTTGAAGGACGGGAGTTTCTTGTTCATATTCATAATCTTCGCGTAGATGGCGTGGTGCATCGCGTCAAGCGACGTGCCCTCGGTAAACGCGTCCCGGTTGGGGTAAACAATCGCCGTGAGGTTGACGACCCCGTCCGCCTCGCGCCCGACCACAACCGCCTCCGCGATTTCCGGGATTTCGGAGAGGTACTCCTCAATCTCCTCCGGGAAGACGTTTTTGCCGTTTTCCAGCACGATAACCGACTTCATCCGCCCCGTGATGTAGATGTACCCGTCGCCGTCCATATACCCCACGTCGCCCGTGCGGTACCAGCCGTCCTCGGTAAAGGCTTTTGCGTTCTCCTCCGGGTTGTTGTAGTAGCCCAGCATGACGTTGTCGCCCTTGACCTGAATTTCGCCCTCGTCATAGCCCTTTTCGTTTTTGCCCGTGGCGGCAATGCGCGCCACACAGCCCGGCACCGCGGGGCCCACAGACCCCGCCTTGGGCGCAAAATACGGCGTTACGGCAATCAGGGGCGAACACTCGGTGATTCCGTACCCCTCGCAGATCCGGATGCCCAGCGCGTCATATTTCTTCACCATTTCGGGGTTCAGCGCCGCGCCGCCGCAGATAATCTTTTGAAGGTGCCCGCCAAACGCGGCGTTCACGCTCTTGAAAAAGCTGCCGCGCAGGTCGATGCCGACGTGCCGCAGCCCGCCGGAAATTTTCAGCATGGCGGCAAGGGCTTTGTCCTTGCCCTTTTTCTTGGCTTCGTCCTGAATTTTTTTGTACATCGTGGTCACGAAAAGCGGAACCAGCACAAGCCCGGTGGGCTTGAACTCGGCAAGGTTTTTCATCAGGTGCCGGAGCGAATCGTTGATCCCGACGGTCGCGCCGTAGTTGATCAGCGCCAGCATACACATCAGCTCATACGTGTGGTGAATCGGCAGAATCGACACCGCCGTGTCGGTGGGGAAGAACTCGACCGAGGCGCACGCCGCGTTGACGGCGGTGCAAACGTTCTTTTCGGAGAGCATCACGCATTTGCTGGTGCCCGTGGTGCCGGAGGTAAACAGCATCACGGCAAGGTTCTCATGGTCGCGGTCGGGCAGGGTGTAGCCGCCGGCAAGGGCTTCCTCGCCCTTTTGCAGGAGGGTTTCAAAGCGGATGAGTTTGTCGTTTTCTTCCACTTCCTCGGTGGAAAAGAAGTAGCGGAGCGTGGGGTGGGACTCCATGGCGTGGGCAAATTTTTCGGCAAAGCCCTTGCCCATAACCACGGCTTCGGCTTCCACGCCGGAGAGAAAGCCCTCGATTTCGGTGATGTTCAGCTCCTTGTCCATGGGGATAATCACGCTGCCTGCGGCGATAGCGGCAAGGTAAGTGCCGACCCACTCCGGCGAGGTCTCGCCGATCACGGCAATGCGCTTGCCGGCAAGCCCGAAGGCGGTCAGCCCCGCCGCCTCTGCCAGCGTGCGGTGGGTGAACGTGCCGTAGGACATAGACTCGTAGCCCGCGCCCGCGCGGTAGCGGAAGAGGGTCTTGTCACCCCGCGGCTCGGCGAGTGAAAGCAGGTGCTTCACGCTGGAAACCGGGGTGAAAATGCGTTCGTTTTTTTTGATTTTCGACATACTTTATTCCTTTCGTGTGCGTGCCTTGCGGCACGGAATTCCCGACAGGAACGGTGCCGCCCCGGTGCCGCGCGAGAGCGCCGCGCGCCAAGCGACAGAAGCATTGAGCGCGCGAAACGGCGGATCGGCGGGCGTCAGCCCAAGCGTCCGGCATTGAAGCCGCGCGCCGCCGACCCGGCGCGGGAGGGCGAAAACGCCGCACCCCGACAGGTAAGCACATTGTAGCACGTTTCCCGCCCCGTGTCAAGGCGTTTGCGAAAATTTGTTGACCGGTCAACACGAGATAAGAAGGGTGTTTTTTGCGATTTTGCAGAAAATGTCTTGACAAACGGAACGGGGGATTGTTTTCGGGCGGGCGACCGATGGTCGCCCTTGCAAGGAGCAAGGTACATTCCCGCAATGTTCGCACAACTCCAAGGCTCCCTTGTGTAAAGGGAGCTGGCGCGACAGCGCCTGAGGGATTGTAAAAGTGTGGAGATTGCAGAACAGAAAAGAAAAAGATAGTTTGTGTCAGGAACAACCCCTCCGCCGCGCTCCGCGCGGCACCTCCCCTTACACAGGGCAGGCTCAGAAGTGCGCCGCCGGAATGTGGGGTAGAAATTCCGCACAGCGGGAAGGGAAACCCACACCCCTGTGATGGTTAGTTTTTGTCAGGGCGGGGGCATATGGAATGCCCCCCCTACGGGGTTAGATTTTCGCAGGACAAACAAGACGTCGAGGCACCGGACAAAGTGCTTCCCTGCGATGTTCGCACAAACAAAAGGCTCCCTTGTGCAAAGGGAGCTGGCGCGCCAGCCTTTTAGCCCCGCCGCCAAACATCCCCGTGACGGAGCAAAATTTGCGCAGAATCGTCGAACATCCGACTGAGAGGCGTACCGGGTACGCCGAAGGAGGATTTCGGCGATAGAAAACGGAAAATGAAACCCGGGCACAATGTGCCAGGGTTTCTTCCTTAGATTTCGTCAAGGTAGCACTTTCTTCGGATATTTTGCAAACATTCCGGGAACTTGCTTCCTTAAAAATCCTTTTTCCGTTTTCGGTCTGCACGAATTATGCCCGTCGCCTATCTGCACGTCACTCGACGGTGTAGCCCGCGGCGGTGATCGCTTCTTTCATTTTCTGCACGTCCGTTCCGGCGGAAACGACGGTGGCGGTGCCGGCTTCCAGGTCCACCTTGACCGACTTCACGCCGTGCAGCGCCGACAGGGCTTTTTCCACGTGCGCCACACAGTGGCCGCACATCATCCCCTTGACATGGAGAACGGTGGTGGTTTCTTCTTTTTTCTTCCCGAACATAGTTTCTTTCTCCTTTTGTTTTTGTTCTTTTTCCGCCGCTTTGCGCGCGGCTTCCTTTTCTTTTAACACGGGGGGTACAAAGCGCCACAACCGCAGGGCGTTCAGCACCACAAACAGCGACGAAAGGCTCATCGCCGCGGAGGCGATCATCGGGGTCAGCAGAATCCCCGCCGCGGGGTAAAACACCCCTGCCGCCAGCGGAATGCAAACCGCGTTGTAAAACAGCGCCCAGAACAGGTTTTCGCGGATGTTGCGCCGCGTGGCTTTGCCGAGCTCCACCGCGGCAACCGCCTCGGTGAGGGAACTGCCCGAAAGCACCACGCCCGCGGACTCCACCGCCACGCCCGTACCCGCGCCGATGGCAAGACCCACGTCTGCCCGCGCCAGCGCCGGTGCGTCGTTGATTCCGTCGCCCACCATGGCGGTGACGCCGGATTTCGTGTACTCCGCCACGATTTCTTCCTTATCTTTGGGCAACAGCCCCGCGCGGTAGCCGTCCACGCCTGCGGCGGCGGCAATTTTCTTGGCGGCGCCCTCGTGGTCGCCGGTCAGCATCACCACCTGCACGCCGTGTTTTTGCAGCTCCGCCACTGCGGCGCGGCTGTCGGGGCGCAGGGTATCCGCCACTGCGGCAAGCGCGAGAAACACGTTCCCAGAGGACAATAATACCACACTTTTGCCCTCGTTTTCAAGGGCTTTGGCGGCATTGACCGTCTTTTCGTCGGGTTTCGGCGCGCCCGGCTCGGTTTCAAACAGGCGGCGGTTACCCGCAAACAACAGTTTGCCCGCAAACAACCGTTCGCCCGCAAACGCGGAGTTTCCGCCCGCGCATACCGCGCGCAACCCCTTGCCGGGCAGGACCTCAAAATCGGTCAGCTCCACGCGCGCGTCGGTCAGCGCCGCCAGGGGGACAGCCACCGGGTGCGTGCTGTTTGCCTCCATCGAGGCAAGCAGGGTTTTGGCGGTTTCCCCGTCGCCGGAGAGCGCCATAAAGTCGGTCACCGACATTTCGCCGCGCGTCAGCGTTCCTGTTTTGTCGGTCAGCAGGGTTTTCACGCCTGCCAGGGTTTCCAGCGCTTCCGCGCTTTTGAAGAGAATGCCGAAACGTGCGCCCCGCCCGCTGCCCACCGCAATGGCGGTCGGCGTGGCAAGCCCCAGCGCGCAAGGGCAGGAAATTACCAGCACCGAAACGGCGGCGCGAAACGCGGTGGCGGGGGATTTTGCCGCAATCAGCCACACGGCGGCGGTCAGAACCGCAATGCCCAGCACCACGGGCACAAACACGGCGCTGACCCTGTCGGCAAGGCGCTGTGCGGGGGCTTTGGTGGCGGCGGTCTCTTCCAACAGCGCCGCAATGCGGCGGAGCGTGGTTTCACTGCCCACCTTTTCGATTTCCACTTCAATCAGCCCTTCGGTCAGCAGTGCCGCGCCGTACACGCCGTCCCCTGCCGTAACCGTGCGGGGGAGCGACTCGCCGGTGAGCATGGCTTCGTTTACGCTACCCGTGCCGGAAAGTACTTTGCCGTCCGCGGGGATTTTTTCGCCCGCGGGCACCTGCACGACGTCGCCTTTTTGCAGGTCTTCCAAGGGGATTTCCACAAACAAGTCGCCGCGCCTGACGCGTGCGGAGGTCGCCTCCTCGGCGATGAGCGCGCGCACCGCGCCCGCCGCCTTGTGGCGGGCGCGCCCCTCGAGGAACTTGCCCACCGAAACAAGGGTCAGGATCGTGGCGGCGGATTCGAGATACAGGTCATGCAGGTAGGTGTGCACCATATGGTGGTTGCCCGTGGCGGTGCCCACAAAAATCATCACGCCCGCAAACACGCCGTAAAGGGCGGAGGCGGTGGAGCCGAGCGCCACCAGCGAGTCCATATTCGGCGCGCCGTGAAAGAGAGCCGAAAAGCCGTTGACCAAGAAGTGGCGTTCAATCACCATCACCGACCCGGCAAGGAGAAATTGCAGGAGGAAAAAGAGCCATGGCAGGGTTTCGCCCGTGAAAAACGGAACCGCCGGGAGAAAGGGGATCATATGCCACATCGCGATCAGCATCAGAAGCGCCGTCAGCACGGCGGAAACGATTAAGCGCGTGCGGCTTTTTTCCACCTCTTTTTTTTGGGTTTCTTCGGCGTCCCCGCGCGAGAGCCCGTACCCGGCGCGGGAGAGCGCGGTTTGCAGTTTTTTGAAGACCGCGCCCTCGTCGGCGCCGTCGTCCAGCGTGAGCGACAGCGTGCCGGAAAGCAGACTGACGGTGTACGACCCGGCGGGCAGAACCGTGCCCGCCGCGCGTTCCACATGCGCCACGCAAGAGGCGCACGTCATCCCTTTGACGGCGAATGTTGCTTTTTTCATTCTCTGGGCTTCTCCTTTCATGTTGCCACACGGCGGCAGTTGTTCAAAAGTTTTTGAAGGAAAGTTTTTGAAGGATTCCAAAGGAAACTTTTTTCAAAAAGTTTCCTTTGGCGCGTCTCCTTTTGGCGTTTCTTTTTGTTAGCTTTTTCTTTGCGCCTGCGCTCACAAAGAAAAAGCGGGTGTAAAATCTGACGACGGAATGGAAGAGTAACTTTACGTCAGGCGGGAGGGGAGACCCGCACCCCTGCAAATATTGGGTTTTGTCAGGCGTGGGTGCCCGAAAGCCCCCACTCCGACGTTGACGCTTTGCGTCAACGTCGGAGGGAGCCTTTTCGCGCTCTTTTTTTAAAATACTACATTTGTTAGTATCACCTAAATTATATCCGTTTTTGCGGAAAAAGCAAGTGTTTTTCCGGGCGGAGCGTAAAAATCCGGTGACAAAATGTAAAAAATGTGTGAAATCTCGCGCACGCGGCGCGCGCACGCGCGTATGGTTCTTGTTTTATTTATGTTTTTATGTTATAATATAGCCTGATCGTAGCCACCGGGCGGGGCGGGGATGTTGTCAAGCGCATTCTTTCTGCCGCCCCGGTGATACGAAAGAAAATAACAACGCAAAGGAGGTTCCTATGACTTGCCCTGAAGAAATTTCAAACATGTGGGAAATGGTAAAAGATTCCCTTCGCAAGGAGCTCTCCTCCACGGCGTTTGATCTGTGGTTCGGGTCCTTGTCTATTGTGGATTTTGACCCGGAAAAGCCGGAGATCGTGTTTCTTGTGGCTTCCGAATTCAAGCGGAACCACATGGAGCAGAAATATACAAAGATTTTGGAAAAGCGTTTTCTCGATGTGACGGGGATGGTGATTTCGGTCAGCTTCCGCGCCGCGCCTGTACCGCCCGAAATGCAGAGAGCCACCGGCAATTTTCTGCGCGGGATCAGCAAGGCAAAAGAGGGGCGCATCGTAGAGGAGTTCCGGGATGGGGAAGCTGAGGAAG
Organism: uncultured Eubacteriales bacterium; assembly: GCA_900548735.1. Lineage (GTDB taxonomy): Bacteria > Bacillota > Clostridia > Oscillospirales > CAG-272 > Firm-07. The sequence goes on from URMC01000022.1 coordinate 7,811, forward strand.
GCGACCCCGCGGCGGCGCTCCGCTCCCAATACACCTTTGACAATTTCGTGGTAGGAGAATCCAACAAATTTGCCCGTGCGGTCTGTTGGGGGGTAGCGACCAACCCCTCGCGGGATTACAACCCGCTGTTTTTGTTCGGACCCTCGGGGGTGGGAAAGACCCACCTGATGTACGCGGTCATCAACGAGATGCAACGCGCCAACCCCGGCATTGTGGCAATCTACACAAACGGGGAAAAGTTTATCAATTACATGATCGAATCACTCTCGCGCAACGACATGCATTCGTTCCGGGAGCACTATCGCAACTGTGACGTTCTGCTGATTGACGATATTCAGTTTATCGCGGGCAAGCAGGGCTTGCAGGAAGAGTTTTTCCACACCTTTCAGTCTCTGTTTGACGAGGGGAAGCAGATTATTTTAGCTTCCGACCGACCGCCGAAGGATATCAACCCTCTGGAGAGCCGGTTGCGCTCGCGGTTTGAGCAGGGGCTGCTGGCGGACATCAATCCGCCGGATCTGGAGTTGCGCACATCGATTATCAAGAAGAAGGCGGAGTCCTGCGGGATCACGTTGCCGCCGGAGGTACTGACCTTTTTGGCGGAGAATCTGCGCTCAAACGTGCGGCAGCTGGAGGGAGCAATCCGCCGGCTGGCGGCGAAAAATCTGTTGGAGGGGCGCCCGATTTCGATGCAGTTGGCGAGGGATTGCGCGTCAGACATGATGGGTGACACCGAGCCGCTGGAAGTAACGATTGAGAAGATTTTTGCGGCGGTGTCGCGGAGGTACAATGTGCCGATTGACGACATCAAGAGCAAGAAGCGCAATGCGGAGATCGCGCAGGCGCGGCACGTAGCGGCGTATTTAGTGTGGAAGATCACGGAGATTTCGCTTCCGCACATTGGCAAGATTTTCGGGCGGGATCACACCACGGTGCTTTCCTCGCTGAACGTGGTAAAAAACAGAATCCCGCAGGACCCGATTTTTGAAAGCGACCTCGAAGCGCTGGAAAAAGAGATTACGGGGAAGTAAAGCCGACTTTTCGGCGACAGTTGCGGGAAAGTTTTTGAAGAATTCCAAAGGAAACTTTTTTCAAAAAGTTTCCTTTGGAAAAGGGCGTTTCTTTTGTTAGCTTTTCTTTGCGCCTCCTTCCTGCAAAGAAAAGCGGGTGTGGAATCTGATACTATAATGGAAAGAGTAACACTGTGTCAGGGCGGGAGGATATGGAATCCTCCCCTACGGAGATAGAGCGAACATATCGTAGGGGCGACCATTGGTCGCCTCTACGGTGGGCAAGTTACGTACCCGCAATGTTCGCACAAACCCGGCAGGGGGCTGGCGCACAACGCCACAGGCGCATGACGCCCCGATTTGGCGAAAATCTAACTCCGTAGGGGCGGATTTCAATATCCGCCCGTTGCAAGAAATCTAATCCCAACAACGCGGCGGGAGCAAGCCCCCGCCCTGCAGAAACAGTAAAACTTTTTGCAATGTTCGCACAAACCCAAGGCTCCCCCGGTAAAGGGAGCCGGCGCGGCAGCGCCTGAGGGATTCGCCGTAAGGGGGAAACGCCAAAGGAAACTTTTTGAAAAAAGTTTCCTCTGGACTCCATCAAAAACTTTTGGGCATCTGTCGCCGGAATGTGCGGCGTGTGCACCCAAAGCGCCGCGTCAGCTATTCAGCCCCGCCGCAGGCGGGTTTTCACAGCCTGTCCACCGGCTTTTCCACAGGTTTTCCAAAATTTCGGCGGTTTTCCCTCGGTTTTCCACAAGCGGCATTTTTACCCGCCGCCGCGCGTTTTGTTTCCTTTCTTTCACCCGGCAGGGCACTTTTCAAAATTCAATACTCTTGTCGTCCACCTTTTTTCAACTTTTCCGGGGCGGTTTAAATTCTGTTTTGTCTCTCCGGCTCTCAAAACCCCTTTGTCGTTACCGTTTATCCGTTTTTTTACCGGCTTTTCCGGTTTTCCACACCACCCCGGCTTTTCCACCGCCTTGTTGCAAAGTTTTCCCAAACACCCCGTCTGTACACTCAAAAACCTTTTTTTTAAAGGTTTTCGCGGGGTGTGTGAGCGTTTTCTTCTCAAAACGCCACCTCCGCATCCCCAGTTTTTCCACAGGCGGAAAAAACCGGAAAATGAGTGATAAAACGCCTTCCGGGGCTTATCCACAGCTTCCACAGGCTATACTGCTACTAAGATTTAACTTACCAACTATCCCACTTTTGCGCGGGCGCTTCGCGCCGCGTGAGAGAGAAAAGGAGTTTTTTATGAAAATCACATTCGACCGCCAGCACGTGCTCAACGCTACCGCGCCGCTGATGTGTGCCACGTCGGGCAAATCCACGCTCTCTGCCACCGAAGGGATCCTCATCGAGGCAAAACACCCGGACGTATGCACCATGACCACCTATGACCTGGAAAAGGGCGTGAGAGTCAGCGTTGAGGCTAAGGTGGTGGAGGAAGGCACCTTTATCATCAATGCACAGAAATTTGTACAGACCCTGCGCGTGATGAGCGAAGGGGAGGTGACCCTTACGGTCAACGCCCAGCTGAGCGCCACCATGGAGAGCGGCAGGTTCTCCCATAAAATGAGCGCGCTGAAGGGCGCGGACTTCCCGGATCTGCCGAGACTTGAAAGCGAACGCGGCTTTACCCTTACGGAGGGGACGCTGCGCACAATGCTCGGCAAAACCATGCACGCCATGGCAACCGACGATCAGCGCCGCCCCATTCTCAACGGCTGTTTCTTTGACGTAAAGGGCGACCGGCTGATGCTGGTGGCGTGCGACAGCTTCCGCCTTGCCAAATGCACCACAAAGGCGGAAATCGACAACAACAACAAGGACGGCAGTGACCTCAACTTCCGCTTTATCGTGCCGATCAAAACCGTAAACGAGCTGGTGCGCCTGATCGGCTACGGAGACGAGAAGGTGCGCATTCACATGATGCGCAAGCACATTATCTTCTATGTGGGCGACATTATCTTCTTCTCGCGGTTGCTGGAGGGCGATTATATCGACTTTGACCGTATCATCATCCGTCAGCACAAAATCCACGTGACCGTGGAGCGGGACGCATTTCTTTCCGCGCTGGAACGCGCGGCGCTCATTACCGAGGAGAAAATTTCCGGGCGGATGCAGTCTCATGTCAAGCTGGAGCTGGAGGGCGATGTGCTGAAGGTTCTTGCCGCCAGCGCCGCCGGCAGTACGTATGACGAGCTGGAGGTCGAACACGACGGGGGCGATATTCTCATCGCCTTCAACAACAAATATCTGATTGACGCGGTGCGCGCGTGTGACGCCAACAAGTTGCAGATCTCGCTCTCCTCGCCCCTGACCAGTATCAATATCGAGCCGGGTGAAGGGAAGGAAGAGGACACGGAAGATCTGTTTATGCTGCTGCCGGTCAAGATGAAAGAATAATGCTCTGCCGGAAAATCGAAGTGACCTCCTTTCGCAATATCGCCCACGCAGACGTGGCGTTTTGTGACGGGATCAACGTCCTGTGCGGGGAAAACGCGCAGGGGAAAACCAATCTCTTAGAGGCAATCTATTACGCCGCCATCGGCAAGAGTTTCCGCGGGCAGAGCAACGGCGAGCTGATCCGCTTCGGCGATCCGTTTGCCGTGCTGTCGCTTTCCTATTTCGGCAAGGGGAGAGAACAGAATATCACCGCGCGCCTGCTTTCCTCCAAGGCAAGAACGCTGGAGAAAAACAAGGTATCCATCCGCCGGGTCTCCGATCTTGTGGGGGAGTTTCGCGCCGTGCTTTTCTCTCCGGAGCACCTGTCGCTGATCAAAGACGGACCCGCCGAGCGGCGGCAGTTTCTCGATATTGCGGTCTGCGGGAGCGAGCCGCTGTACCTGCGCTCGCTTCAGCGGTATAATCAGATTTTAAAACAGCGTAACGCCCTGCTCAAAAAAGCGGCGGATGACCCGCGGATTTTTGCCGAGACCGGCGATGTGTGGTCGGCTCAGCTGGCAAAGGAGGCGGCAGTGATTGCCGCTTACCGCCACCGGTACGTGGGCAAGGCGGAAACATACGTGAAAGAGTGCTTTGCCGAAATGACCGGCACGCGCGAGGTGCCGGAGCTGAAATATCTCGGCGTGGCAAAGGAAGAAACGGAACTTTATAACGACCCCGCGGCGCTGGAGGAGACCGTTTTGAGGAAGCTGACCGGAAACACCGCAAGAGAGATTGCGGCAGGCGCCACGCTCTGGGGGATTCACAAAGACGATGTGGAGATTGAACTGAACGGAAAAAGCGCGAGAAGTTATTGCTCCCAGGGGCAACAACGCTCGCTCGCTCTGGCGCTGAAAATGGCGGAGGGCGAGATCTGCCGCGAGGATTGCGGCGAGTATCCGGTGTTTCTCTTTGACGACGTACTCTCGGAGCTGGACAGTGCGCGGCGTGAATACCTGTTGCAAAAAATCCGCGGGCGGCAGGTGATTCTTACCACCTGCGAGCGGGAAAGCGCCCCCGCCGGGCGGCGCATTTTCGTGAAAAACGGCGTATTTTCGGAAGGATAAGTTATGTTTTTGCACGTAGGAAACAGTAAAAATATCAGAGAAAAGGACATCATCGGCATTTTTGACGCCGACACGGCAACCGTCAGCGGCATTACGCGGCGCTATCTTGCCGCCGCCGAAAAGGCGGGAGAGGTGGAAAGCGCCGGCACGGAGGTGCCGAAAGCGTTTGTGCTGTACCGGGAGGAAGGACGGGAGAAAATCTGCTTTTCACAGCTCTCATCCCTTACATTGACAGGGCGGCACGAAAGCATTTACAACTCGGAAGATAATAAGATACAAGATATATAATAGTCAGACAGACGAAACGGCGAAAAGAAAGGAAGAGACATGGCAAACAACGAAGAAACAAGACAGGTTTACGACGACAGCCAGATACAGGTGCTGGAAGGGCTGGAAGCGGTGCGCCGCCGCCCGGGCATGTATATCGGCTCCACCTCGCTGCGCGGGCTTCATCACCTGGTGTACGAAATTGTGGATAACTCCATTGACGAGGCGCTGGCGGGCAGATGTAAGCAGATTGACGTGACGCTGCTGCCCGACGGGTCGGTTTCGGTGCAGGACGACGGGCAGGGTATCCCCGGCGGGATTCACCCGAAAATGGGGTTTCCCACGCTGGAGGTCATTTTCACCGTACTGCATGCCGGCGGCAAGTTTGACGGCAACGGATACGAGTTTTCGGGCGGGCTTCACGGCGTGGGCTCCTCGGTGGTAAACGCGCTTTCCGAATGGATTGAAATCGAGAGCTGCTATTGCGGCAGAAGATATACCGAGCGCTTTGAGCGCGGCGCGGTGGCGCGGGCGTTCCGGGATGAGGGTCCGACCGAAAAACACGGGCTGTACGTCCGCTTCAAGCCCGACGCGGAGATTTTTGACGAAGTGGTGTTTGACTATGACACGCTCTTGAAAAGATTGCGCGAGCAGGCGTTTCTCAACGCCGGGGTGTACATCTCCATCACCGACCAGCGCGACGCGGAGAATATCAAGCACGAGCGGCTGGAATACGAGGGCGGCATCCGGTCTTTTGTCTCTTACATCAACGAGCAGAAGCACTGCCAGCTCATCCACCCCGAAGTGATTTATATGCGCGCCGAAAAGACCGCGGAAGTGAACGGCAAACCCGCCCGCACCATCGCGGAGGTGGCGTTGCAGTATACCGATACGTACAACGAGTCGCTTCTGACGTTTGCCAACGATATCAACACGTTGGAGGGCGGCACGCACGAGGTCGGCTTCAAGAACGCGATGACCAAAGTCATCAACGACTACGCGCGGCGTTGCGGCGCGATGAAAGCCGATGAAAAGAACCTGTCTGGCGACGACGTGCGCGAGGGGCTGACCGCCGTAGTGTCGGTCAAACTCAAAGAGGCGCAGTTTGAGGGGCAGACCAAAACCAAGCTCGGCAATGCCGAAATCCGTTCGTTTGTGGAAAACTTAGTGACCACCAAACTGACCGAATTTCTGGACGAAAACCCCGCCGTGGGGCGGCTGATTGTGGACAAGGCGCTGACCGCCAACCGCGCGCGCGAAGCGGCGCGCAAGGCGCGTGAGCTGACCCGCCGGAAAAACGGGCTTGAAAGTATGACCCTGCCGGGCAAACTTTCCGACTGCACCGACCGCCGCAAGGAACTGACCGAAGTGTACCTGGTGGAGGGAGATTCCGCAGGCGGCTCGGCGAAGCTGGGGCGCGACCCGCGGTTTCAGGCGATTCTGCCGCTGCGCGGGAAGATTCTGAACGTGGAAAAGAGCCGCCTTGACAAGGTGTACGCCAACCCGTCCGTCATTCCGATCATTCAGGCGCTGGGTTGCGGCATCGGGGAAGAGTTTGATATGTCGAAACTGCGTTACGGCAAGATTATCCTGATGGCGGATGCCGACGTGGACGGCTCACACATTCAGATTCTGCTTCTGACCTTCTTCTTCCGGCATATGAAGCCGCTGATTGAGGAGGGACATATCTTTCTTGCCAAGCCCCCGCTTTATAAGGTTTACCGCCGCGGGGCAAAGGACGGCAACGAGCGGTACGCGTATTCCGACGAGGAGCGCGACCTCCTGATTGCGGAACTCGGCGGCAAAAACATCGAAGCCGACCGGTACAAAGGTCTCGGTGAGATGGACCCGGATCAGCTGTGGGAGACCACGATGGACCCCGAAAAGCGGATTTTACTGCGGGTCACGATGGAGGACGCGATTCAGTGCGATCAGATTTTCTCCACCCTGATGGGCGATGAGGTAGACCCGCGCCGCGTGTTTATCGAAGAGAACGCAAAATTTGCGGAAAACCTGGATATATGAGTAAAAAAGCGGCTGTATTTTGCCCCAATCCGGGGGTTGACCGGATGTATCACCTGCAAAGCCCGCTTGCCGCAGGGCAGTTGTTCCGCACCGAACGCGCGGAAATCTTTCCCGGCAGCAAGGGCGCAAACGTGGCGCTGGCGCTGGCGGGAAAAGGGGTACCGGTCACGGTGTTCACCTTTACCGGCGGCAGAGCCGGGGCGCTTTCGGAAAGTCTGCTGACCGACCGGGGCGTAACGGTCATCGGCGTGCCGACCGCGTGCGGCGTGAGGGAAAACACCAAAGTGGTGGAGCCGGGCGGGCGCAGTACCGAATTCAACGAAAACGGCGGGCCCGTGAGCGCCGGCGAGGCGGCGGCATTGCTGTCGCTTGCCGGAAACGGGACGTATGACGCGCTGTTTTTATGCGGCAGTCTGCCGCGCGGCGTGGCAGAGGATTATTACGCCGCGGCAATTTCCGCGGCAAAGGCACGGGGCGCGCTGACGTTTCTCGACACCTCCGGCGCGGCGCTCACCAAGGGCGCAGCCGCGAAACCGGACTTTATTAAGCCCAACGCCGGGGAGCTGGCGGCGCTGACCGGAGAGCGCGAGCCGCAAACGCTGAGCGCCGCCGCGGTCTTGGCGGAAAAATGGCAAAAAGAACACCCCGAAACCGGGGTCATCTGCACCGCCGGCAAGGCGGGCGCGGTGTACGTGGGGAGAGAGGGCACGTTCGTGCAGGAAGCCCTGCCCGTCCCCGAAATTCATACCACCGTCGGCGCCGGGGATAACTTTTTGGCGGGGTTTGCCGCCGCAATTCTGCAAGGCGCCGCCCCCGAAGAAGCACTGACCCATGCCGCCGAAACCGCGGCAAGGTATATCAGCGAATGAAAGGGGACGCGGAGACGCGGCGGGGGCGCCTTTTGCAAAAAGGCTCCCCCGCACCCCCGCGAAAAATCTTAAAAAATGACGGTGGAGTGCGCCGCCGGGAAACGCACCCAACATCCCGGCGACAGCCGCCGGGAAGTTTTTGAAAGAGTCCAGAGGAAACTTTTTTCAAAAAGTTTCCTTTGGAAAAGGGCGATTCTTTTGATAGCTTTTCTTTGCGCCTTCTTCCTGCAAAGAAAAGCGGGCAAGGACGCTGACAGAGCAAAGGAAAGAGTAACTTTACGTCAGGCGGGAGGATATGAGTTGCGGCAAAGCGCAACCGCCGCCACCTACGGTATGAGATTTACCCACAATGTTCGCACAAATCCAAAGGCTCCCCCCAGTAAAGGGAGCTGGCGCGAGAGCGCCTGAGGGATTGTAAAGGCTTAGACTTTGCAGAACAGAAAAGAAAAAGATAGTTCCTGTCAGGAACAACCCCTCCGCCGCGCTCCGCGCGGCACCTCCCCTTACACAGGGCAGGCTTATCAGTGCGCCGCCGGTTGATGAAATAAAATTTCTTACAGGCGGGAGGGGAAACCCCTCCCCTACAAAAATTGGATTTACGCCAAAAACAGGCGGCCAACGGTTGCCCACAAGCCCCCGACCTTATCAACGACAAACTCCCGTTGCCATGCGGCAACAGAAAGGACGAAAAAGTGGAACATAAAATCGAACACAATGGCAATATCGAGTTCCCGGATCAGAAAATAGAAAACGTAGACATGGAAAAACGCGTGAAACAGGCGTTTATCGAATACTCCATGTCGGTGATTATGTCGCGCGCCCTGCCGGACGTGCGGGACGGGATGAAACCCGGTCAGCGCCGCATTATGTACGCGATGTATGAGGATCACCTCACCTCCGATAAGCCGTTCCGCAAATCGGCGACCACGGTCGGTAACGTGCTGGGGCGCTATCACCCGCACGGCGACTCCGCCGTGTACGGCACGATGGTGCGCATGGCGCAGGATTTTTCGCTCCGCTACCCGCTGGTAGAGGGGCACGGCAACTTCGGCTCCGTGGACGGCGACTCCGCCGCCGCTTACCGTTATACCGAGGCGCGGCTTGCCAAAATCTCCAACGAGATGATGGCGGATCTGGAAAAAGAGGTCGTCAAATTCGTGCCCAACTTTGATAACCGCCTGCGGGAGCCGTCGGTGCTGCCCTCCCGGTTTCCCAACCTCTTAGTCAACGGCTCGGTGGGGATTGCCGTGGGCATGGCGACCAACATCCCGCCCCATAACTTAGGGGAGGTTATCGACGCCACCGTCTACCGCATGGAGCACCCGGAGTGCACCGTGGAGGAGCTGATGCAGTTTATCAAAGGGCCGGACTTTCCCACCGCGGCAACCTGCTACGGCGTAAACGGCATTATCGAGGCATACAAAACCGGGCGCGGGCGCGTGATGGTGCGCTCCAAGTGCCATATCGACGAGGATAAAAACGTCATCCACGTCACCGAAATCCCGTACCAGGTCAACAAAAGCATGCTGGTACAGGCGATTGCAGGGCTGGTGAAGGACAAGAAAATTGACGGCATTACCGATATCAAGGACGTTTCCAACGGCAGAAACGGGATCAATATTATGATTCATTACCGCCGGGACGCAAACGGGCAGGTCATCCTCAATCAGCTTTACAAAAACACCCAGTTGCAGGACACCTGCGCCATCAATATGCTGGCGCTGGTGAACGGAGAGCCGAAAGTGCTCTCGCTCCCGCAGATTCTCGACCACTATATCGCCCACCAGGAGGATGTGATTATCCGCCGCACCAAATTCGACCTGGAAAAGGCAGAGGCGCGCGCGCATATTCTGGAGGGCTATAAAATCGCGGGCGACAATATCGACGAGGTCGTGGATTTGCTCCGTCATTCCGAGTCCATCCCCGCGGCAAAAGAGAATTTGCAGAACAAATACGGGCTCTCCGAGGTGCAGTCTCAGGCAATCGTGGATATGACCATGGGCAAACTGACCGGGCTGGAACGGCAGAAAATCGAGGACGAGCTGAACAAACTCTATGCTCAGATTAAAGAGTATCGCGAGATTCTTGCCGATATGGGCAAGGTCAAAGAGATTATCAAAACCGAAATCACCGAAATCCGCCGCAAATATGCCGACGCACGCCGCACCGATATCGTGGCGGCGGAGGACGACATTCTGCTGGAAGACCTGATTGAAAAGCACGACTGCGTGATTACCCTCACGCACACGGGCTACATCAAGCGCCAGCCGGCGGACACCTACTCCGCACAGAACAAGGGCGGCAAGGGCATTATCGGCATGACCACCAAGGACGAGGACTTTGTGGAGAAGGTGGCGGTTGTCCACTCTCACGACTTCCTGATGCTGTTTACCAACACGGGCAAAGTGTTTATGCGCAAAGCGTATCAGATTCCGGAGGCTTCCCGCACGGCAAAGGGCACCAGCATTGTCAACGTGCTGGAAACCGAAAAGGGAGAAACCATCACCGCGATGATCAGCGTGCCGGGCTTTGCCGAGGACGAGTACCTCACCATGGTCACGAAAAACGGCGTGATCAAGCGCACGCTCCTGTCGGAATACGAATACCAGCGCAAGGGCGGCAAAAAGGCGCTGAACCTGGACGAGGGCGACGAGCTGTTGTTTGTGATGTGCTCCAAGGGCGACCGTGACGTGGTGCTTGCCACCCACAACGGCGTTGCCACGCGCTTCTCCGAGGGCGCGGTACGCGTTATGGGAAGAACCGCCCGCGGCGTGCGGGGCATCCGGTTGCGCGAGGGCGACTATGTGGTCGGCGCCGTGGTGGTGGACGACGAAAAGAGCCTGATTACCATTACCGAAAACGGCTACGGCAAACGCACCGCGTTTGAGGAGTTCCGCACCAAGGGCAGGGGCGGCATGGGCGTGAACTGCCACAACCTGACCGAAAAGACCGGCGACCTTGCCGGTATCGCCGCCGTGGACGACGGGGACGACCTGATGCTGATCACCGATCAGGGCACCATCATCCGCACGCCGGTGAAGGCGATCAACGAGTATTCGCGCACCGCGTCCGGCGTGATTGTGATGCGCCTTGGCGAGGGGCAGAAGATCGTAGGATTCTCCACCGTCGCGCACGAGGAGCCGCAGGAGTCCGAGGAACCCGCAGAAGCGGCGGCGACCGAAGCGACCGAGGCGACGGAAACCGCACCCGCGGAAACGGCGGAAAGCACGGAGACGGAAGAATAAAAGCAAGAAAGGCTCCCTCCGATGTTGGCGCTTCGCGTCAACAGGAGCAGGCACCAAGTAACCGAAAGGCTCCCTTTGGCGTTGACGCTTTGCGTCAACAGGAGCCGGCACCAAGTAACCGAAAGGCTCCCTCCGACGTTGACGCTTCGCGTCAACAGGAGCTGGCGCGAGAGCGCCTGAGGGAGAGCACGCAACGAAGAAAATTGCACTTGTTTCAGATACCGCGCACAAACCCTGTGCGACAACCGAATGAATTTCCCCACCGGGCAAAACCCCGCTGTCACGCGCGCTCCCCCTGCCGCCTGACGGCGCCACCCCCCTCCCGGAGGGGGGGCTTGGGGGTGACGTTCAAACAACCGAAAAGCTCCCTCCCGGAGGGGGGCTTCCAAAAACACAAAATCGGAGAAGAAAAATGTCACTGCCATACAGTAAAGAGAATGTTTCGTTTGCCCGAAACCTCAGAAAAGAGGAAACGAAAGAGGAAAAACACCTTTGGTATGACTATCTTTCCGGTTATCCTGTCCGGTTTCAGCGGCAAAAGCCGATCGGCAGATTTGTTGCGGACTTCTATTGCCATCAGGCAAAACTGGTAATTGAAATTGACGGCGGACAGCACTACACCGAGACGGGGAGAGAAAAAGACCGGCAAAGAACCGGGATTCTGGAAGGGGACGCCTTAAAAATTCTCCGCTTTTCCAACCGCGAGATCAATCAGGAGTTTCAAAACGTGTGTGAAATGATTGATAAGGTTGTAAAAGAAGAACTGGAAAAAAGAAAAAACTAACCCAAAGGCTCCCTCCGACGTTGACGCTTCGCGTCAACAGGAGCCGGCACCAAACAACCCAAAGGCTCCCTCCGGGAGGGAGCGGGCGCGAGAGCGCCTGAGGGAGAGTGCGCAACGAAGAAATTTGCACTTATTTCAGATACTGCGCACAAACCCTGTGCGACAACCGAATGAATTTCCCCACCGAGCAAAGCCCCCGCCGTTCCGCGTGCTCCCCCTGCCGCCTGACGGCGCCACCCCCCTCCCGGAGGGGGGCTTGGTGGGAGACGTTCAAACAATCCAAAGGCTCCCTCCGACGTTGACGCTTCGCGTCAACAGGAGCCCTGCCCAAACGTTTTTGAAAGATTTCAAAGGAAACTTTTTGAAAAAGTTTCCTTTGGCGCGTTCCCCTTACGGGGAGAGGTATTACATGAAATTACGGATTTTTGCTTTTCTGCTTTGCCTGGCGCTTCTTGCCCCCGCCGCGGTGCTGCATCCGGCTGCCACGATTTACAGCGGCAAGGCGCTGGATGAAGATTTTATCCGCAACGACAACAGTTCCGGCACCGGCGGGTCGGACTCCGACATAGACCCCGACGCACCGCCGATTGAGGAGCCGGATCCCACCCCCTCCGAGGATCTGAACAACGATCAGGCGCTCTCGCTGGCGCCCAATTATCACATCATGTATGAGCTGAACACCGAGCCCAAGGTGCTTCGCGTATACTGTGACCCGTCATACGCCAAGGGCGAGCAGGAGATGCTGCCCTACTCCAAGGCGGCGTGGATTCCGTGGATCAAATACCGCAAGGACGTGGAGACCGCCTATATCGAGGAGGGCGTGCTGTCGGTGGGCAGATATTCCTTCTTCCGCTGTGAGAACCTGAAAACCGTGTACCTGCCGCACTCCACCACCAAGGTGGAGAAGATTGTGTTCTACCTGTGCCGCAATCTGGAAACCATTTATTACGCCGGCACGGAGGAGGATTTTCGCAATAACGTGACGTGGGTGGATTATCAGAACATCGTCGGGGGAGAGAACGACCCGGCAAAGGACAAAATTCACTTTGGCGAGCACGTGAAGGTGGAGTGCAAAAACCAGGACGGCTACACCTTTTCCGCCTACACGGTGGGCGGCTACAACGTAGGGGACGCCTACACCGTGGCGGCGAAGACCTTTCCGGGGCTGACGCTGGAGAGCCAGAGCTCATTCGCCGGCAATTTCAAGCGCGGGGACGACTCCACGTATACGTTTACCTACCGGTGCGACCATCATTTTGTGAAAAACGACCCCGACAAGCCGTGTGCCGACGTGTGCGAGCACTGCGGCATGCCCAACCCCGAGGGGCGGGATCACACCTGGCTGACCGAGGTCCTCTCCAAGCGTAGTTTTACCGAAAAGGGCGAGATTCACGAGGTGTGCACGGTCTGCGGGGCAGAGAAGACCGAAACCAAGCCCGCGTACTTCTGGTACGTGTTGATCGGCGCGGGCGCCCTTGGCGTGATCGGCGGCGTCAGCTTTGCCATTGCGCACCCAATCCGCAAGAAAAAGAAGCTCCGGGAGCTGACTTGGTAAGTCCGCGCGAAAAAAATTCCCGAAAGGGCTTGATTTTATGGCGCGTTTCCGTTAAAATATAGGGTGGTAAAAGTCCAATAAAAAGCAAAGGAGAACAATCATGGCTCTTGTTACAACCACTGAAATGTTCAAGAAAGCCTACGAGGGGCATTACGCCATCGGCGCTTTCAACATCAACAACATGGAGATCATTCAGGCGATCACCGAGGCGGCGGCAGAGGAAAAATCCCCTGTCATCCTGCAGGTTTCCGCCGGCGCGCGCAAGTACGCAAAGCATGCGTATCTGCTGGCGCTTGCCAAGGCGGCAATCGAGGATTCCGGCATTGACCTTGCACTGCACCTGGACCACGGCGCGGATTTTGAGATCTGCAAATCCTGCATTGACGGCGGCTTCTCTTCCGTAATGATCGACGGGTCGAAGCACTCTTTTGAGGATAACATCGCCCTGACAAAAAAGGTTGTGGAGTACGCTCACGCACACGGCTGTGTGGTTGAGGGCGAGCTCGGCAAGCTGGCAGGCATTGAGGACGACGTGCACGTCAGCGCCGAGGACTCCTCCTACACCCGCCCCGAAGAGGTAGAGGAATTTGTGACCCGCACGGGTGTGGATTCCCTTGCCATTGCCATTGGCACCTCTCACGGCGCATACAAATTCACCCCTGAGCAGTGCACCCGCAATGCGGAAGGCATTCTCGTTCCCCCTCCGCTCCGCTTTGACATTCTCGAAGAAGTGGAAAAGCGCCTGCCCGGCTTCCCGATCGTTCTGCACGGGGCATCCTCCGTTCCGCAGGAATACGTGAAAGAGATCAACGCTCTGGGCGGCAAACTGCCAGACGCGATCGGCATTCCGGAAGAGGAACTGCGTCAGGCGGCAAAAATGGCTGTCTGCAAGATCAATATCGACTCCGATATCCGTCTTGCCATGACCGCCGGCATCCGCCGCACGCTGACCAACGACCCCTCCGTGTTCGACCCCCGCACGTACCTGTCGGTCGCACGCGACGAGGTGCGCAAGATGGTCAAGCACAAGATTGCCAACGTGCTCGGCTCCTCCGGCGCGCTGAACCACTGATAAAGGAGACAACCGTGCGCACGCCCCGCAAGGGGCGCGGCGCACGGTTTTTTTAACGATGATTTACAGAGAAGATTATACCGTCCGCTGGCATGATACCGATGCAAACCGGCAGGTCAGCCCCGGGGGGATATTGATGTTTATGCAGGAGACCGCCAACCGCCAGTTTGAGGCGGCGGGGCAGTCGCTTGACGTGATTCATGAGCGCGACGGGCTGGCATTTATGCTTTCCCGCATGGCGCTGGATTTGCTCTCTCCGTTGCACGCCTATGAAAAGATCACGGTGGAAACCTTCACCTGTGAGAGCCACGGGGTGCTTTTCCGCCGCGGGTTTCGGGTGTTGCGGGGCGGGGAGGTAGTGGCGCGTGGCGCTTCGCACTGGGCGCTGGTGCGCCTTGCCGACCGGTCTTTGGTGCCGCTGGGGGAGTCCCCCTGTGCCGGGTTTGAGAACGAACCGGAGGAGAAGACGCAAACGCCGCTCCGCTTTCGCGTGGGGGCGGAGCTGCCGTTTGAAACGGTGGGGGAGCGCCGGGTGAACTATGCGGACATTGATTTTAATTTTCATATGAACAACACAAAATACCCCTATATGTTATGCGATTTTCTGCCTGACCCCCTGCACATCGCCGTGAGCGGCATGTCGCTTTTTTATTGCCGGGAGGCGGCGTTTGGCGACACCGTGACCGTAGAGCGGGCTGACGGCGGAGACGGCGTGTACTATTTCCGCACCAAAAAAGGGGATACCACGTGTCTGGAAGCCATGGTGAGGACATCTGCGCCACCTGCGGCCGCCTGCGGCGGGGCTGAATAGCTGACGGCACCTGCGGTGCGGCTTGCAGAGTCAGTTGGGCACACACGCCCAATGCTTGGCGCCAGCTGCCCAAAAGTTTTTAGGGGAGTTTAAGAGGGGACTTTTTATATAAAGTCCCCTCATGCGCGTTTCCCTTTCGGCATTTTCTTTTTGCTTCTTTTT
>URMC01000023.1 GCA_900548735.1 uncultured Eubacteriales bacterium
GCGCCGAACATCGCGAACATATGCTGCAAACCTAAAAGCAGCATCTTCGGCAGACCCAGTGTTCTGGCGTCTTTAATGACCATGTTGTTTTCATTCATTTTAAATAGATACCTCCAACAATTCCCTTCATTTTGTAATGTATATAATTTTCATTCTCCAGAATATCCTTTTTGACTTCATTCGTCAACCTTTCTGCTGCGCTTGCTTCGATTTTCTATGAAACAAAAAAAGAGCTGTCCGACTTTCTCGTCATCAGACAGCTCTTTTATGAAATATCCCGAAGTTTCACTATATAACCTCTCTTTCTTAATTTTAACAAAAAAGGGGCGTGTTCACAATTTATTTACTCATGCGTTTGTCGTGCGCCTTGCTGTGTTTTTTCTGTGAAAAATCATGGAGTATCTGTGAACTTCCTTGCGCTTTCGTCTGTTTTTCGATATATCTGTTATATCGAATACCAGTTTTTATCAAATACAGGACTATCAAAAACAGGATCGATGGACAACCGCCCAGGAGTTTTATCTCTCTTTACGTTTTCCATCGATCCCGTCTTCTTTTTTCTCTCACCGCCTGTTTCCAGGCAGATTTATCTCATTTATCTTTTTTATCCTTCCATCTGACGTCCCAGAAATCCGGCTGCCGTCGCCGCCAGCTTCATCTCCGCCCCTCCAAGCGCCTGCTTTGCCTCCCGGCTGAGGAGAATCACCGCCCCGATCGCATCGCCCTCGCTCAAAATCGGCACAATCACCTCGGCGCTGCTCTCCTCCATCTCATCCGAGGTAATCGGGATAAATGCTTTTTCTCCCCGCGCCGCACAAGGATGCTGTCGATGGGTCTGCCCGCTTTAAGCGCCTCCGTAACGGCATTGCGCCCTGCTATGACATCTCTTTCTCTCTCGTTTTCCATGAACAAACCTATTCCTTTCCGCGGCTTCAGAACACGTCTGCGGCCGAAATTCGCAATACTATCGCAGTATATAGTAGATTATAGCATACTTATATTTGCCATTGCAACCGAAACGCGCAATTTAGCGCGGTTTTTGCAGGCGGTTTTTGCGCCTAAAACCGCCGTGTTTTTGGGCAGTTTTTTCGCCGCGCTCTTTTCGTCATTTTGACGGTGCTTTTGCGTGTTCATTTTGCTCGGCATAATTATTCATTCGGATTGCATATCTTCTCACATCTTGCTGTATATGAGCCGGCCTTTACATTTATACAATCTGTAATATGCACGGCAGAAGTATACACACAGCGAGCTTTCCACAGCGTTTTCCGTTTAAGTTGTGGAAAACTCTGTGGAAAGTGTTAAAAACCCGCTTTCGGTGCTCTTTTTACTTTCCACAGCTTTTCACAATGTAAAATATTATGTAAACTATTTCGTCGAAAATGCCGCTTTTTACCGTTTTTTCACAGAATACTCACTATAAACCGTGTGTAAAATTAGCGTGAAAAGCCTTGTGTTTGCCCGAAAAAATGTCCCTATATATGGTGTTTTTGCGAAAAACAGCGTTTTAACTCCAAATTAGAACGATTTAGGCGAAATCTTAGGCGGCGAGATTTTCCGTTTAAGCACATTTTGTGAAAAAAAGCAAGGCGGCAGGCTTTACACGGTTGTTTTTTCACCTAAAATCGTGTAAAATGAAAATAGCGAGCAGAAAGACACCGGAAAGCTGCGCACTTTTTAGACGTGTCCCACAAAAAAGCGGGGCCGCACAAACCGTAAGCCACGGCAATTAAAACAAAAAACATTTTTCGGATAAACATGCACTATATACAACTATAAGAAAAGAGGAACCCAAAATGCGTGAAGACATTTGCTCTATACCGATCAGTGAAATTTTCGAGCCGAAGGACGGCTGCCCGTTCTGCCGCATGCGCGACATGCTCGAGGACCGCATGGCCACCTACATTACCGGCGCGGCTATGATGGAGCCGGACATCCGGATTCAGACCAACAAAGAGGGTTTTTGCCGCACGCATTACGATATGATGTTTGTGCGCAAAAACCGGCTCGGCATGGCGCTGACGCTGGAAAGCCACCTGAACGAACTGAAAAAAGACCTCAAAGCGGGGCTTCTTTCCTCGGTCACGGGGCGCCCCGGCGACCGCCCGAAAAAGCGGATTGCGGCGCTGGAAGACAGTTGTTACGTCTGCCGGAAGATTGATTTTCACTTTACCCATATGGCGGAAACGGTAATCTTGCTGTTTGAAAGCGAGCCGGAGTTTGAAACGCTGCTGCGCGCGCAACCGTATTTCTGCCTGCCGCACTACCGGCTGCTGTTGCAGGCGGGCGAGGACGCGCTGGCGAAAAAGAAAGCGGCGGAGCTTGCCGCCATCCTTTCCTCGGTAGAGGAAAAATACCTGAACGAGCTTTCTTCGGATGTCAGCTGGTTCTGCAAAAAGTTTGACTACCGCTTTGACGGGGAGCCGTGGGGCAACGCCAAGGACAGCGTGGAACGCGCGATCCGGTTCCTGCGTTCCGACCTTCACCGCGCGCCCGGCAAAGACGGAAAATAAAGGAGAAGAAAAATGGTACTGACGCATGAGCAACTGATCCCGCTGTTCAAAGGGGCACTGCGGGTGGAAATGTCCGCCACGGGCTACACCGCGCCCCGCCGCTTTACCGAAAAAGGGCAGGAGTATTACAACACCCTGGGCGACTTTGGCAAAAAGGCGCGCGCAACCTCCTGTGTGCGGCTGGAAATGATCACGGACTCGGATCTTTTCTCTTACGAATACACGCTGGAGGGCGCCTCCAGCCGCAAGTTTGCCTACTTTGATTTAGTGGTGGACGGCACGGTGCTCCGGCACGACGGATACGAGGGCATTTCCTCCATGTCCGGCAACATCACGGCTACACTGCCCGCCGGCACGCACCACGTGGCGCTGTACTTCCCCAACCTGTTCAAGGGCAACATCAGAAACGTGACCCTCTCGGACGGGGCAACCTTTGCCCCGGTGGAAAAATCCTGCCGCATTTACGCCGTGGGGGACTCCATCACGCAGGGGTACGACGCCAAATTTTCCTGCGGCTCCTACTCCAACCTGCTTGCCGATATGCTGAATGCCGAAGTGGTCAACCACGGCATCGGGGGCGACGTTTTTCACCCCGATATGATTGACGCGGACATGCCCTACACGCCCGACATCATCACGGTTGCCTACGGCACCAATGACTGGAGCGGGCGGATTAAGGAGCACACGGTGGAAGCCGCCAACGAGTACTACCGCCGCCTTGCCGCCGCTTTCCCGAAGGCGAAAATTTTCGCCATCACTCCCATCTGGCGCGCGGATGAGTTCCGCCACACACAAGTGGGCGCCTTTGCGGATATTATTCAAATCGTGACCGATGCCGCCACCGCCGCGGGCGCCGTGGTGATTGACGGGGAGCGGATGATCCCGCATTCTCCCGCCGTCTGCTCGGACGCATACCTGCACCCGAACGACCTCGGCTTCCAATACTACGCGCACAACCTCTACCTTGCGATGAAGCCGCACCTGGAGGGCTGAAATGGCAGGGAAGTACGGTCAGATGATTGACCTTTTGCAGCTGCAAAAGCAGTTTATCCTCAACCACCTCGGCGCGGGCGATACCGCCGTGGATTTTACCATGGGCAACGGGCATGACACCGAGTTTCTCTCCAAAACCGTGGGCGAGACCGGGCATGTGTACGCCTTTGACGTGCAGGAGGCGGCGCTTGCCTCCACCGCAGAGCATCTGGAAAAAAGCGGGTGCCCGCGCAACTACACCCTGATTCTCGATTCGCACCACAACGTGAAAAAATACGTCACCACCCCCATCCGCGCCGGGATGTTCAACCTCGGGTACCTGCCGGGCAGTGACAAGCATATCACCACCATGAGGGTGACCACCATGCCCGCGATCGAAGCGGCGATTGACCTGCTGGATCACGGCGGGGTGCTGTTGGTGGCGGTGTACCCCGGGCACGCAGAGGGGGAAGCGGAGGGTAAAATGTTGCTGGACTATTTCGCCACGCCCGACCGCACGAAAATCTGCTGTACCCTGATTCGCATTCTCAACTCTCCCACGTCTCCCTTTTTTATTGTGATTGAGAAAAAATAAGGAAATCAGTACATATACGGAGGTATCACAATGTTCAGACCCGAATTTCCGAACCCGCAGTTCCGCCGTGACAACTGGCAAAACCTCAACGGCACGTGGCAGTTTGCCCTGGACACGGAGGACGACGGCAAAGAGAAAGGCTATGACAAAAAGACCGCGTTTGAGGGCACGATCGAAGTGCCTTTCTGTCCGGAATCGAAACTTTCCGGCGTGGCGCACACCGATTTTATCAACGCCTGCTGGTACTGCCGGGAAATCGACATCCCGAAAGAAGCGCTGGAGGGCACGGTGCTGCTCCGTTTCGGCGCGGTGGACTACCGCGCGGCAGTGTATGTGAACGGCGAGTGCGCCGGCACGCACACGGGCGGGTTTGTCTCCTTCTGCCTTGACATCACCCCGTACCTGCACGAGGGCAAAAATACGCTGGTGGTGCACGCGCGCGACAACACGCGCGACCCGATGATCCCCACCGGCAAGCAGAGCGTGCGGTACGGCTCCTACGGTTGCTACTACACCCGCTCCACGGGCATCTGGCAGACCGTGTGGATGGAGTTTGTGCCGAAAACCTACATCAAAAACTTCCGCTTTACCCCCGATATTCAGAACGGCTACGTGACCGTGGAAGCGGACGTGCAAGGTGCTGGCGTGCTGAACGCCGCCGTGACCTATCAAGGCAATTACATGGCACACGGTGCGCGTTTTACCGACGGCAACCGCGTCACCATGACGTTGAAACTGAAAGAAACCCACCTTTGGGAAGTCGGCAACGGGCGGCTGTATGACGTGGAGCTGGAATTCGGCGGCGACCGCGTGCACACCTACTTCGGCATGCGCGAAGTGCGCATTGACGGCAAGAAAGTGCTGCTCAACGGCAAGTCGGTCTATCAGCGGCTGGTGCTGGACCAGGGGCTGTATCCGGACGGCGTCTACACCGCGCCGGACGAAGCGGCGCTGGTCAAAGACATCGAAATCTCGCTTGCCGCGGGCTTCAACGGCGCGCGGTTGCACCAGAAGATTTTTGAGCCGCTGTTCCTCTATCATGCCGACCGGCTGGGGTACCTGGTGTGGGGTGAGTTTCCCAGCTGGGGGCTGAATCACACCGAGTATGAATCCTTCTTCTCCTTCGCGCCCGAATGGGCAGAGGAGATCGCGCGCGATTTCAACCACCCCGCCATCATCGGCTGGTGCCCGTTCAACGAAACGTGGGATCTCGACCACCGCGCACAGCGTGATGCCGTGATTGCCTCGGCATACCGCATGACCAAAGCACTGGACGCCACCCGCCCGGTGATTGACACCAGCGGCAACTACCACGTGGAGACCGACATTTACGACCTGCACAACTACAAGCAGGACGTGGAGTGGTTCAAAACCGAGCTGGATAAGCTCTCTGCCGGCGAGGTGTGGGACCCCAATGCCCAGCGCAAACAGCCGCTTTCGTGGAACGGCAAAATCCCGATGTTCATGTCGGAATACGGCGGCATCCGGTGGACAAACAAAGAGGGCGGCTGGGGCTACGGCAACGCCCCCACCACCGAGGCGGAGTTCAAAGAGCGTTATAAAGGGCTGACCGACGCGCTGCTGGACAACCCGGAAATCTTTGCCTTCTGCTACACCCAGCTTTACGATGTAGAGCAGGAGCAGAACGGGCTTTACACCTATGACCGTGAGCCGAAATTTGACGATATGGACTACTTCAAAACCATCAACGCCCGCAAAGCGGCGATTGAAGACTAAGAGATAAAAAGGAGAGAAAATCATGCCGATCGTTGATATGCCCCTGGAAAAACTGAAAGTTTATCAGGGGAGAAACCCGCGCCCCGCGGATTTTGACGAATTCTGGGACAAATCCCTTGCCGAACTGCGCGCCATTGACCCCGCGCCGGTATTTGAGAAGCACGATCTGCCCGCCGCGCACGCGGAGTGCTATGATCTGACCTTTACCTCCACCAAAGGGGCAAAAATTCACTGCAATTTCGTGCGCCCCAAAGAAATCAGCGGCAAAGTGCCCGCGGTGCTGGCCTTCCACGGGCTTTCCGGAGAGGGGTCGCCGTTCTCCCACCTGATGCGCTGGGTAGAAGAGGGATACTGTGCCGTCAGTATGGACTGCCGCGGGCAGGGCGGTGACTCCGAGGATGTGGGTGGCGTTGCCGGTACCACGTTCACCACGCCCTTCACAAGAGGTCTTGACGGGGATCCGGAAGGATTGCTGGTGCGTGACCTGTTTCTGGACACCGCCATGCTTGCCCGCATTGTGATGAATCTGCCGTATGTGGATGAAACCCGCGTGGGTTGCTACGGCGGCTCTCAGGGCGGTGGGCTTTCGGTTGCCTGCGCGGCGCTGGTGCCGGAAATCAAGCTCTGCGCGCCCACCTATCCGTACATGAGCGACTACAAGCGCGTGTGGGAGATGGACCTTGCCACCGGCGCATACGAGGGCATCAAATACTATTTCCGCCACTTTGACCCCCGCCATGAGCGCGAGGAAGAAATTTTCACCAAACTGGGGTATATCGATATTCAGAACCTCGCACCGAGAATCAAGGCGAAAGTGCTGATGTCCACCGGGCTGATGGATAAAACCTGCCCCGCCTCCACTCAGTTTGCGGCGTACAACAAGATGACCTGTGAAAAGAGCATGGACATCTACCCCGATTTCGGCCACGAGGGTCTCAAAGGGGCGGACGACCGCGTTTTCGCGTTCCTCCACCAGCTTTAATCCGTGTTTTTCTGCCAACGATAAGCTACCCCGCACCGTCTCCAACGGGGCTGATAAGCTGGCGCGCCGCTTTGGGTGCACTTTTTGCAGGGGCGACCATTGGTCGGCACCTCGCGCCACCTGCGGTGGGGCTGGTCGGCTGACGCAATACTTTGGGCGCACACGCTCAAACCTTATCGTAGGGGGCATTCCATATGCCCCCACGGCGGATGGGCTTTGGTTTACCGGGTGCTCCGGCACAAAAGAAAATGGACAAGGGGCAATACCCCTTGTCGGCAAAAAGAAAATGCCATACAAACATTCCGGCGGCGAACATACTGACTCTATTGCCCGCCGCAGGCGCGCAAAAGGGGGCTTTTTGAAAAAAGCCCCCTTTTGAATCCCGCAAAAACTTTCAGGCGGTTGTTGCCGGAAAGGTTCGTGCGTGTTTTAAGACATTACCGCGCAATTGCACCGTCGGAATTACGCGGTGATGCCTTAATACGTGGTATCCGAATGCAACGGCTTGATCGGGCTGACCGTGCCTTCCTCCGTCATGGGGGCTGGCGCCGGCTTTGCCGGCGCGTCGCTCGGCGCGGTGAAACGGATTGCCGGCTTTTCCGGCTCCTTTTCCGCCACGGGTGCGGGGGCATCCTCCTGCTTTTGCACGGGTGCCGCTTCCGCGGTCTGTACGGGTGCCGGGGCTGCCGGTTTTGCCGCCTCCGCCGGTTTTACGCTTCCGCGCACCACAGGGCGCGTGGGCGCAACGCCGGAGCGGGGCGCGGGCGCCGCCGCAACGGTGAGCTTGGAGAGCGAGTTACCGAGTTTACGCGCCACTTCATCCGAAAGCGCCCCGTCGGACAGCGCCTTTTTCACGATGTCGCGCACGTCCTTCTGCGCTTCCGCCTGCCGCTCGGCGGCGTCCACCAGAGAGCCGAACCCGTACAGCACCCAGGAGCACAGCGGGGAGAGCGCCGCCAGCACAAGGAACACCCCTGCGCCCTCAAAGCCCGCGGCACGCGAGGCGGAGCCGCCCTCTGCCCTCAGCGCGGCAAGCAGAAACACAACTGCCGCCGCCAAAAAACCCACCGCAAACAGCGCGGCGAGGATGATTGCCAACAAATGGATCTTTTTGCCGATGTTATGATACATGACGATCCCTCCGGATTTGCTTGATAACTTTATTATACTTTCCCGCGCGGGCGCTGTCAAGCCCCCGGTAAAAAAAGCCGTTTTTCCGCTTGACAGTGCGTACCGCTTATGATAAAATAAGATGAATATCCGCATTTTGCGGAAGAAAAAGGAGAACAATTTATGAGACTTCGTCCGCCTGCCGTACCGCTGATTACGGTTGACCCTTATTTCAATGTCTGGTCCCCTGCCGACACCCTGCACGGGGCTGACACCGTACACTGGACCGAAATGCCCAACACGATTCTTGCCACCGCCGAGATTGACGGTAAGACCGTGCGCCTGATGGGCAGAAAACGCTCCGCCGAGGTGCGCTCCATGCCCCAGGTCAAGCGCGATGTCAACGCGCTGACCACCACCTACGTATTCGAGGAAGGCGGCGTGCGCCTGACGCTTCTCTTTACCACGCCCCTGTTGCTGGACGACCTGTACCTGCTGACCCGCCCGGTCAGTTACCTGGAGGTACGCCGCGAGTTTACCGACCGCAAAAAGCACACCGTATCCCTGCATCTCGCCGTTTCGGAGCAGATCTGCCTTGACGTGGCGGGCGAGGACGCCGTGACCACCGAGATTCTGGAAAACGGCAAAATCAAGAGCGCAAAAATGGGCTCCGTCAAACAGAATATGCTGACCGTGGCAGGCGACGACCTGCGCATCAACTGGGGGTATTTCTACCTTTCCACCGACGCGCCGGAGGCAAAACTCGGCGTGGAGAAAATGACCGTTACCACCGCCGACATCCCGGATGACGCCACGCACAAACTGACCGACCGCGAGATGGAGATGACCTTTGTCACGCTGGACGCACCCCTTGGTGCCTCCACGCTGATCACCTTCGCGTATGACGATATTTATTCCATCCAGTATTTCGGCAAGAACCTGCGCTCCTACTGGAACCGCGAGGGTGCCAAAATCACCGACGAGATTGCCAAGGCGCATGCCGACTACAAGCGCGTGCTCGCGCGTTGCACGGCGTTCTCCGACAAGCTGTTCCTGGACGCGGTGCGCGCCGGGGGAGAGAAATATGCGGAACTGCTGGAGCTGGCGTACCGCCAGACCATTGCCGCGCATAAACTGGTGCTGGACGAGAACGGCAACATTCTCTTTATCTCCAAGGAGTGCTACTCCAACGGCTGTGCCGCCACGGTGGACGTCAGTTACCCCTCTATCCCGCTGTTCCTCCTGTACAACCCGGAACTGGTGAAGGGTATGATGCGCCCGATTTACCGCGAGCTGGAACACCCGCTGTGGAAATACGACTTTGCCCCGCATGACGCCGGCTGCTACCCGTTGCTCAACGGGCAGGTGTACGGACTTAAAAACGGCGAACTGCTTTATGACAAGCAGATGCCCGTGGAGGAATGCGGCAATATGCTGATTATGGAGGCGGCGGTCGCCATTGCCGAAAAGGACGTGTCCTTTGCCGCTTCTCATATGGATGTGCTGGAACAGTGGGTGAAATACCTCATCGCCAACGGCACCGACCCCGAAAACCAGCTCTGCACCGACGACTTTGCCGGGCACCTGGCGCACAACTGTAACCTGACGCTCAAAGCGATTATGGGGCTTGCCTGCTACGGGATTCTGCGCGGGATGATGGGCAAAAAGCGCGAGGAGAACAAATACCTTGCCATGGCGCGCGATATGGCAAAAGACTGGGCGCGCCGCGCCGCCAATGGGGACGGCAGCTACCGCCTCGCGTTTGACCGCCCCGGCACCTTCTCGATGAAGTATAACATCGTGTGGGATAAACTCTTCGGCACCGGCATTATGCCGGTGGAAGTGATCGAATCCGAGGTGGCTTCCTACCGCCGCCGCTCCAACCGGTACGGATTGCCGTTGGACAGCCGCCTGCCGTATTCCAAGAGCGACTGGCTGGTCTGGTCCGCCACGCTGGCGGGCTCCCGCGATGACTTTGAGGCAATGGTAGAGCCGCTGTGGTGTGCCTTCAACAGTATGCCCCGCCGCGTGCCGATGACCGACTGGTATTGGACGGTGTCGGGTGACCAGCGCACGGGCAACCACACCTACCGTCAGCACCGCGACCCCGAAAGAGACGGCAAACTTGCCAACGGCTTCCAGAACCGCACGGTTCAGGGCGGCTTGTTTATCAAACTGCTGGAAGCAAAGGGCACGCTGAAACTGCACTGATTCAAACGGATTTGGGGCTGGTCACAGCCCCAAAGCTGTATTTTCACCTGAAAGGAACGCTATGCAAATCAACCGGAATTATCAGAACATCAAAGAAACCTACCTCTTTACCAACGTGGCGGCAAAGGCGCGCGCGTACAGTGAGGAGCACCCGGAGGCGGACGTCATCCGCCTGAGTATCGGGGATGTGACCCGCCCCCTGCCGCCCGTGGTGGTGGAGGCGATGGTCAGGGCGGCAGAGGAGATGGGCAACGCCGGTACCTTCCGCGGGTACGGACCCGAGCAGGGGTATGACTTCCTGCGGCAGGAGGTGGCGCTGTATTACGCCTCCTTCGGCGTGCGGGTCGGGGTGGATGAAATTCTCATTTCCGATGGCGCGAAAAGCGACCTCGGCAATATCCTGGACATTTTCGGGGAGGACAACGTGGCGCTGGTGCCCGACCCCGTGTACCCCGTGTATGTGGACACCAACCTGATGGCGGGCAGGCGCATCGTCTACCTGCAGGGCAATGAGGAGAACGGGTTTTTGCCCATGCCGCACGAGGATATGGTGGGGGATATCATCTATCTCTGCTCCCCCAACAACCCCACCGGCGCGGTATATAACCGCGCACAGCTGAAGGAGTGGGTCGATTTTGCCAACAAAAACGATGCGGTGATCCTGTTTGACGCGGCATATGAAGCGTTTGTGAGCGAGGGGGATCTGCCCCGCTCTGTTTTTGAGATTGAGGGGGCGCGCACCTGCGCGATCGAGTTCTGCTCGCTCTCCAAAACCGCGGGCTTTACCGGCACGCGTTGCGGTTATACCGTGGTGCCGGACGAACTGGTGCGCGGCGGGGTGCAGTTGCGGCGGATGTGGCTGCGCCGGCAGACAACCAAATTCAACGGCGTTTCCTACCCCGTGCAGCGCGCCGCGGCGGCGGCGCTCTCGGCGGAAGGGGTGGAGGCGTGCCGTGAAAACATCGCCTATTACAAAGAAAACGCGCGCATGATCGCCGATATGCTCACGCGCCGCGGGATCGTGTTTACAGGGGGCAAAAACTCGCCCTATATCTGGATGAAATGCCCCGGCGGCATGCGCTCCTGGGAGTTTTTTGACGTGGTATTGGAGCGCGCCAACGTGGTGGGCACGCCCGGCGCCGGGTTCGGAGAGAACGGCGAAGGGTGGTTCCGCCTTACGGCATTCGGGGACAGAGACCGCACCGCCACCGCGGTAGAACGGCTGGAAAAGCTGCTCACGGAGTTGGAAGCAGAGGGATGAAAGAGCAGTTTTCACGCACCGCGCTTCTGCTCGGCGATGAGGCGATGGAGCGGCTTTTCTCGGCACGTGTGGCGGTATTCGGTCTTGGGGGCGTGGGCGGCTTTGTCGCCGAAGCGCTTGCCCGCGCCGGGGTCGGCGCGCTGGATCTCTGTGACAACGACACCGTGAGCGAGAGCAACCGCAACCGCCAGTTGCTGGCGCTGGAAAGCACGTTGGGCAAAAAGAAAACCGAGGTGGCGGCGGCGCGCCTGCTTGACATCAATCCGGGGCTGAAACTCACCACGTATGATACCTTTTTCCTGCCGGAGACGGCGGGGGAATTTGATTTTTCCAAATGGGATTACGTGGTGGACGCGATTGACACCGTGGCGGGGAAGATGGAGTTGATTCGCCGCGCCCGCGCGGCGGGCGTGCCGATTATTTCCGCCTGCGGGACGGGCAACAAGCTGGATTTAACCAAATTGCGCGTGGAGAAACTGGAGAAAACGACCGGTTGCCCCCTGGCGCGGGTGTTGCGCAATCTTTGCAAAAAAGAGGGCATCCGCGGCGTGCGGGTGGTGTATTCCACCGAGATTCCGACGCGGGGCACCCTCCCGCCGGAGCATGGCAGGCACGCCCCCGGCAGTGCGCCGTTTGTGCCCGGCGCGGCAGGGTTGTTGCTTGCTTCCACCGTGGTGAAAGACCTCATCGCAGGGGGGAAAGAAGAATAACCAACCCGCAAGCGGGCGACCACTGGTCGCCGCCTGCGGCGGGGGGCACCTGCGGTGCGGCTGATAGGCTCACGCGTTGCCTTGGATGCACTCGCCGAACACTCGGCACCAGTTGCCCAAAAGTTTTTCGGGGATTTAAAGGGGGCTTTTTCCAAAAAGCCCCCTTTTCGCGTCTCCTTTTCGGCATTTTCTTTTTGCTTCTTTTTCTTTTGTGCCTACCTGCTCAAAAGAAAAAGAAGGGCTATGAAATCTGATGAAACAACGGAAAGAGTGACATTGCGTCCGGGCGGGGGCATATGGAATGCCCCCCTTACGGTCAGTAGAGCGGCATGCCAAACAACCGGGGCGTTGTGGCACCGCGATTTGCCCGATTTTTGCTTCCGCGTGCGGAAAAATCGGAAAATGCTGGAAAAGGGCGATTTGTTTTCCTGCATTCGGTTCGCGCGGGTTTTCCACAGCCGGGTGCAAAACCCGACTCTGCCGTTTTTTCCGAGTTTTACACAGTTTCCACAGGGTTTTCCACAGCCCTTTGCACTTTTCCACAGGGGCGGCGGTGGAAACGTGGGAAATTCCGGTTTTCCGGACAGGTTTTCCGATAACGGAAAAGAAAACGGGGTGTTTTCAGCGCCCCGCTTATTTGGCGGATCGCTTTGTTGACCATGCGGGCGACCAATGGTCGCCCCTACAAAAAAGATACTCTTTCCGTTGTTTCAGCAGATTCCATAGCCGCTTTTTCTTTGCAGATGTAGGCGCAAAGAAAAAGCTATCAAAAAGAAACGCCGTAAAGGAGATGCGTTAAGGGGGCTTTTTGAAAAAAGCCCCCTTAAAATCCCCGAAAAACTTTTCGGCGCTGATGCCGAACATTGGGTGCGCGACTTCTGACCAACGGTCGCCCCTGCAATAAAGGTGAGCGTGTGCACCCAAAGCGGCGCGTCAGCCTGCAAGGGCACCGCAGGTGCCCTTGTAAATAAATAAAAAGCAACTTGACAGGGGCGGGGGATTGTTATATAATATATCTGTATCAAATTCCGCCGCCGTTGCGCGGGGGATTAAGGAGGAAACAATGGATAAGGCGAAGAAACAACAGCTGACCCAGATGGCAAACCAGATCCGGCTTGACATTTTGGAGGAGGTTCACGCCGCAAAATCGGGGCACCCGGGCGGGTCGCTTTCGATTGCGGATGTCATCACATATCTGTATTTTGAGGAAATGAATATCGACCCCGCAAACCCGCAGAAGCCCGACCGCGACCGGCTGGTGCTCTCCAAGGGGCACACCGCCCCCGCACTGTACGCCGCACTGGCGGAAAAAGGCTACTTCCCCCGTGAGGAACTGCCCAAGCTCCGCCGGATTGACTCTTTCCTGCAGGGGCACCCGGATATGAAGCACACGCCCGGCGTGGATATGTCCACCGGGTCCCTGGGGCTTGGCATTTCCGCCGCGTGCGGCATGGCGCTGGCGGCAAAACTGAACGGCAACTCCTATCGCGTGTACACCATCGTGGGTGACGGCGAGAGCGAGGAGGGGCAGGTCTGGGAGGCGGCAATGTTTGCCGCGCACTACAAGCTGGACAACCTGTGCGTCCTGCTGGACTTCAACGGCTTGCAGATCGATGGCCCCGTGACCGAGGTCATGAACCCCACCCCCCACGACAAGAAGTTTGAGGCGTTCGGCTTTGAGGTTTTCACCGCGGACGCGCACAACTTTGACTCGCTGGAAAAAGCGTTCACTAAGGCAAAAGCCGTGACCGGCAAGCCCACCGCCATTATCCTGAAATCGGTGAAGGGCAAGGGCGTTTCGTTTATGGAAAATCAGGTCGGCTGGCATGGCACCGCGCCGAATGACGAGCAGTACGCCGCCGCCGTGCGTGAACTGACGGCAAAGAAATAAGGAGGGGCGAAACAATGGCAGAGAAAATTGCAACCAGAGAAGCCTACGGCAACGCGCTTGCCGAGTTTGGCGATAAATATAACTTTGTGGTATTGGACGCCGACCTTGCCGCCGCTACCAAAACCGGTATTTTCAAGAAAAAATTCCCCAAACGGCACATTGAATGCGGCATTGCCGAGGGCAACATGATGTGCGTGGCGGCAGGTCTTGCCGCGGCGGGCATTATGCCCTTTGCCTCCTCTTTCGCGATGTTTGCGGCGGGGAGAGCCTTTGAGCAGATCCGCAACAGCATTGCCTACCCGCACCTGAACGTGAAAATCGGCGCAACGCACGCCGGCATCACCGTGGGCGAGGACGGCGCGACCCACCAGTGCCTGGAGGACCTGGCGCTGATGCGCACCCTGCCCGGCATGGTGGTCATCAACCCGGCAGACGCCGTGGAGGCGAGAGCCGCCGTGGAAGCGGCGATCCTGTATCAGGGTCCCGTATACCTGCGCTTCGGCAGACATGCCGTGCCGGTGATTTACGACAAGGACACCTACAAATTTGAGATGGGCAAGGGCGTGCAGATGAAAGAGGGCACGGATGTGACCATCATTGCCACCGGTATCATGGTGGATATGGCACTGACCGCGGCGGAACAGCTGGCAAACGAGGGCATTTCGGCACGCGTGATCAACATGCACACCATCAAGCCGATTGACCGCGCGCTGGTTCTGGAAGCGGCAAAGGCGACCGGCGCCATTGTCACCGCAGAGGAGCATAACATCATCGGCGGGCTTGGCTCCGCCGTGGCGGAAGTGGTCAGCGAAGGGTGCCCGGTGCCCGTACTGCGCGTGGGCGTAGAGGACGTGTTCGGGCGTTCCGGCACGGTGCCGGCGCTGTTGGAGGCATACGGTCTCACCCCCGCCAACATCGTGGCGAAGGCGAAAGCCGCCGTTGCCCTGAAGCACTGAGCGGAAAAGGACGGGCTGCCCCGGTTTTCCGGGGCAGCCCTTTTTTAAACGATGGAAGAAAAACGATTCACGAAAAACGACGGCGGCTTTACCTGCGCGCACTGCGGGCGGGAGGTGTTGCCGATGGGGGTCAGCTCCCGCGATCATTGCCCGTTTTGCCTGTGGAGCCTGCACGTGGATAAAAACCCGGGCGACCGCGCAAACGATTGCGGCGGGCAAATGGAGCCGGTCGGCGCCGTGACCGACCCGCGAAAGGGGTATATCATCCTCTATCGATGCACCAAATGCGGGGAGAGCCACCGTAATAAGGCGGCATACGGTGTGAAAATCCAGCCGGACGACCTGAAATTGCTGATTTCCCTCACCGCAAAACACCCCTGAACCGCACCGACATTCCGGCGCCGGCTGCCGAAAAGTTTTTGAAGAAGTCCAGAGGAAACTTTTTTCAAAAAGTTTCCTTTGGAAAACGGCGTTTCTTTTGATAGTTTTTCTTTGCGCCTACATCTGCAAAGAAAAACGGCTAAGGAAGTTGACAAGACAAAGGAAAGGGTAACTTTGCGCCCGCACCTGACACAAAGTTGCTTTACCCATTGTGTCATCAGATTCCATACCTCAGGAAACTTTTACACAGCGTACGCCAAACTTTCGGTGTGCTGCACCAAAGCGTTGCATCGGTTTTTTGCCCCACCGCAGGTGGCGGCGCCGGCTGCCGGAAAGATATATTAAAATGATTCAGGAGGGGAACGGGATGAGAAAAACCGGTTTTTTGGCTTTGCTGACGGCAGGGCTTTTGTTGCTTTCCTCCTGTTCCGGCAAAGGGGAGACCTACCTCTTTGGGGACGGGGGACACGTGCACGTATACGGCGAATGGTACGACGTAACGCCCGTCAACTGCCTGGACGATGGGGAGCACGTCTGCTATTGCAAAATCTGCGGGGAAAGTTATACCGAAAAAATCCCCGTAGCCACCGACATCGCCGCGCGGCAACACACGTTTGAGGATACCGTCACCCCGCCGACCGAGGCACTGGATGGCTTTACCCGCCGCGTGTGCCGCCTGTGCGGCTATGTGGTGGAGCGCACCGACATCGTGCCTGCGCGGTATGCTTTGCCGTTGCCGGAGGAAAATCTGATTCTAGCCGAGGGGCTGACGGCACAGCTCTTTTTCAATACCGTCCGGGGGGATACCGGCGGAATCACTGTGCGCGGTGCGCAAAATCCCACGCTGGCGGTCAGTGCGCGCCCGGCGCTTTACCTTGCTACCGCGCTGGTTGCGGCGGAAGCGGTGGGAACCGGGGAGCTTTCCCCGGAGGAGCGCATCACCATCACCGCGGCGCACCTTGCCGGGCGTGAACACGGGGGCTTGGAGGAAGGCGTTTCCGTGAGCGTGCGGGAATTGGTGAAACTGTGCCTGGAAGGGGACTCCGGCGCCGACGTGGCGGTTGCCGCGCTGGCGGAACGTCTTTCCGGCAACGAGACCGCGTTTGCCGGGCGACTGAATGGCAGAATGGCGGTACTTGGTGTGAGAAACACGGTGTTTTCCGGCATTACCGGCGAGGTGGGAAGCACCACCCTTGCCGAGACCGCGGTGTTGCTCTGGCGCGTGTTGGAACAGCCGGAAGCGGAAGCGTTGGCGTTCCGCGGGGTCTCCTTTGGCAAGAACGGGGAACAGCCCTGCGCCGTGTCGCTGACGGCGGGCGGGTTCCGCATCGTTGCCGTGCGGTGTACGGCGGAAAGCCCGGAGGGGGGCGAGCCCGCCGCGCGGACATATTTTGAAATTCTCGCGTTCGCGGCAGACCCGTTGCCGTCCGTTCCGTCGCTGAATATTTTCTGAATCGGAAGACACCGCGCGCCGCCTGCTTGACAAAGCGCAGGCGGCGCGCTATAATGCAGAAGACGCGTTTGAAAAAGCGCCCGTTCCGGCGCCGCGCAGTCCTTTTGCAAACGACCCGGCTGCCGCGGAAGGGAGCCGGAGAACCCCGCCTGCGCGGTAGCGGGCAGAAAGAGGCTTTCATGGTGAAATCGGCAAAACGCCTCCGTACGGAGCTGGATATGACGCACGGCCCGTTGCTGGGCAAAATTATTTTGTTTGTCCTGCCCCTGAGGCTGACAAACCTCCTGCAGGTGCTTTACAATGCGGCGGATATGATGGTGGTCAGCCTCTCGCATGAGCCGAACTCGGTGGGGGCAATCAGCACAACCGGCGCGTTTATCAACCTGGTGCTGAACGTGTTTATCGGCTTTTCGGTGGGCGCCAACGTGGTGGTGGCGCGGCAGATCGGCGCCAAGGATGACGACGGAGTGGAGCGCGCGGTGCATACCTCGCTGCTCATGAGCGTGATTTTCGGCGTGTTTGGCAGCGGTATCGGCATTATGGTTTCCCGCCCGGTGCTGGAACTGATGGGCGTGGCGGAAAACCTGCTGGATCTCGCCATGACCTATACGTTTATCTACTTTTTGGGCGTGCCGGTTCTTTCAATCACCAATTACTGCATCGCCATTCTGCGCGCGAAAGGGGACACCCGCACGCCGTTGCTGGTGCTGACCGCCACCGGGCTTCTCAATGTGGGGCTGAACTTCTTTTTCGTGCTGGTGTGCCGGATGTCGGTGGACGGGGTGGCGATTGCCACGTCGATTTCCAACGCCGTATCGGCGGTGGTGCTGTTGATCGTGCTGTCGCGCGACAGGGCGGCGTGTCGGTTTTCGGTAAAGCGGTTGCGCATTGACCCCCGCGCGTTCCGCGCGATTTTGGGGATCGGCATTCCCGCCGGGATTCAGGGGGCGCTGTTTTCGATTTCCAATATGCTGATTACCTCTTCCATTCTCAAAGTGGACGCGGCGTCCTGCCCGCCCGACGCGGCATATCGCCCGGTAGTGGGCGGCAACGGCGCGGCGGCAAACCTGGAGGGGTTTGTGTATACTGCCACCAACTCGGTCTATCAGGCGTCCATCACTTTTACGGGGCAGAACGTGGGCGCGGCGGAATATCGGCGCGTGCATCGCGTGATGGCGTGCTGTTACGGGGTCACATTCTGCATTGCCGTGGTGGTAGGCGGGATTATCCTCTTGTTGCGGCAGCCGTTGCTGGCGCTTTACGGTGTGGTGCCGGGGGCGGAAGGGTCGCTGGAAGCGATTGAGTATAACGCCGCCGTGACCCGGATGATGATTATGTTTATCCCGTATTTTACGCTGGCGTTTATGGAAGTCGGCTCCGGGGTACTGCGCGGTCTTGGGCGTTCCGTCACCTCCACTGCGGTGTCGCTGGTGGGGTCCTGCCTGCTGCGCATTGTGTGGATTTATACGGTGTTCCGCGCGGTCGGCACGCTGGAATCGATTTACATTTCCTACCCGCTGTCGTGGACGTTGACGGCGCTGGTGCATTTTACGTGCTGTATGATCGTCATCCGGCACATGATCCGCACCAAAACGGCGGCGCCTGCGGCGCGGCCGGTCGGCTGACGCGTTACTTTGGGTGCACACGCCCAATGTGCCGCATCGGTTGCCGGAAAGTTTTTGCGGGAGTCAAGAGGGGGCTTTTTTCAAAAAGCCCCCTCTTGCGCGTCTCTGCTTGCACGACAAAGGGCAACGCCCTTTGTCGTTGAGTTTCAGGGGGATTTTTGAAAAAATCCCCCTGAAAGCCCCCCGAAAACTTTTCGCCGACCGCCGTCGTGCGCCTTGCAAAACGTTTCCTCTTTTGCTATAATGAAATCAGAAATCCGATAGTCTCTCCGGCACACTGTCAAAATCAGGAAAGGAGCCGCTATGTTCCGCTTTTTACACCTTGCCGACTTGCATTTGTCCTCCCCCTTGGCGGCGTTTTCGTCCGGCGTGGCGGAGCGCTGGCGCGGGGCGCAGTTTGCCGCGTTGGAGGAGTTGCTCTCCCGCGCCGTGGGCGCGGGCGCTTCACTGCTCCTGTTCTCCGGCGACGTGTTTGACACCCCGCGCGCCCCGCGCGAGGATGTGGCGCGTTTTTATGATATTCTCGCCCGCGCGGGCGTGCCGGCGGTCGTGGCGCCGGGCAATCACGACTTTTATACCCCGGAGGGTACCTGGCACGCGGCACCCCCGCCGGAGAACCTCTGCCTTTTTACCGAGCGTGAGCTGGGTTTTTTTGATTTTCCGGAGCCGGGCATTACGGTCTATGGCTTTGCCTTCCGCGCCGCCTGCGCCAAAGCGCCGGCGCTGGGGGTCGCCGCCGACCGCCCTGACGGGCGGGTGTCGGTTCTGCTGGCGCACAGCGACATCACGGCGCCGCTCTCGCCTTACGCCCCGCTCCCGACCGGGGCGCTTGCCGCCTCGGGCTTTTCCTACATCGCGCTGGGGCATATCCACAATCCGCCCCCGCCGGCGCGCTTCGGGCGCACGCTTGCCGCGTACGGCGGGTTTTTCGGCGGGCGCGGGTTTGATGAGCTTGGCGCCGGGCACGCTTTGTTTTGCACCGCGCGGGACGACGGCACGGTAGAGGCGGAACCGCTGGAAACCACCGCCCCCAGGTTCCTTGCCCCCATGCTGGATTGCACCGGCGCCGCGGATGCCGCCGAGGTGCGGGAGCGGGTGGCGGAATATCTTTCTTCGGCAAACATCCCGTCGCTTTCCGCCGTGCGGTTGCGCCTTGTGGGGGAGGTGGAAGCGGACTGCACCCCCCGCGTGGGGGAGCTGTTGCCGCAGGGCGACCGGTTTGCCCTGTTTGAATGTACGGACGAGACCCTGCCCGCGCTTTCCGACACGGCGCTTGCCGGTGACGTGTCGCTTCGCGGTGCGTTTTACCGCGCGCTGGTGCCCCTGCTGCAAAGCGGGGACGAGCGCGTGCGGCGCACTGCGGCAAAGGCGCTTCGCGCCGGGCTTGCAGCGCTGGACGGAAGGGAGGCGGAGCTGTGAAATTTTTGGTAGCCGAGATAGAAGAATTCGGAAAGCTGGAGCACCGCCGCTTTACGTTCGGCGAGGGAATGAACCTCATCGAGGGGGAAAACGAATCCGGCAAAAGCACACTGCTTGCCTTTTTCCGGTTTATATTCTACGGCTTTCCCCGCAGGAACGCCGCCGGAGGGGACGAGCGCGACAAGCGCCTTTCCTTCCGTACCCGCCGCGCGGCGGGGAGCCTGACGTTCACCTGTCGGGGGGAGACTTACCGCGTTTTCCGCGCCGTTACGGCGAAAAACGAGCGGGAAACTACCGAAACCCTGTCCGTCACCGAGGAGCCGGAGGGTGCCGAAACGGAGCTTGCGGGCAAAACGCCGGGCGAGTTTTTCCTCGGCATCCCGGCGGAGCTGTATGACAGTAGCCTTTGCGTGCGCCAATCGGAAATCGAACGCGTGGGCGAGGGAGACGTGAGCGGCAGAGTAGGGGATCTGCTTGCCGCTACGGGCGGCGCGGCACGCGCCGGTAAGCTGTTGGAAAACGCCCGCCGCACGCTCAGCTACCGCAAGGGCAGGGGCGGAAAAATTGCGGAACTGGAGGACGAGGACGGGACGCTGGCGCGCGAGATCTCCGAGGCGACCGAGAGTGCCGCCCGGCTTGCCGCCCTTACGGAAGAGGAAAACCAGGCGCGGGCGGTGCTCTCCCGCGCGAAAAATGAGCTGAAGCTGTTGGATGCCGCCGCCGAAAAGGCGCGCCTTACGGCGGCGCTGGAGCAATACCGCGATCTTTGCCACGCCGAAGAGGATGCACGCGGCGCGGCAATCCGGGTGCAGGAGTTGCTCAAGGCGGGGGAGAGCCTGCCCGACGAGGGGGCGCTTGCGCGCCTTGCGCACCTGCTTGCCGAGAAAAAGGACAGGGAACAGGCGCTTTCCCGCGCCGAAGCGGCGCTGGCGCAGTTTGAGACGGTGCCCCCGCGCCCTAACCGGCAAACAGACACGCCGGAATACGCCCCGGTCGTACGCCCCGCGACCGCATTTCCGAAAGCCCCCGCGCGCGAGACCAATATCGCCGAACCCCCCGCGCTCTCCGCATTTCCGAAAGCCCCCCTCCGGGAGGGGGGTGGCGCGCGGAGCGCGGCAGGGGGAGCGCGCGCGACAGCGGATTTCACACCGTCTGCGGAAATTCATTCTGTTGTCGCACCCAATAAGAACGGGAGTGGCACCCGCACTCCTGCGGAAGAAGCAACTGCCGCCCGCCAATGGGAGGGCAGCACCGCAAACAACGCGGAAACCGCATTTTCAAAAGCGCCGCGCCGCAAAGCGACGGGGTTTCTTACACTGTGCGCGCTTTTTGCCCTGCTTGCGGTGGGCGCGCTGACGGCGGCGCTGCTGCCGCTTTCCCTGCCGCTGCCCGCCGCCGCCCTTTTCGGTGCGGCGGGCGGCGCGGCGGCGGTGGCACTGATCTTTGCGGTGCTTGCCGGCAAACGGGCAAAGCCGCTTCCGCTCTCCCCGGAGCGGCTGGAAGCAAGAGCAACCTACTCAAGGGCACTTGAAAACTTCCTTGACGTGCAGAAAAGCCTTGAAACGGAGTGGAAAAAAACATGCGGGGCATCGCCGGTGCCCTCCGCCGATCCTGACGCGGTCCTGCGGGAATACGCGCGGGAGCGGAGGGCGCTTTCCGAAGAGCTTGCCGCAAAGCGTGGCGTGCAGACCTATGCCGAGCATCAGGCGGCGTTGCTCCGCGGGCGTGTGGGAGCCCTGAATACCGCGGCGGTAGAAGCGCGGCTTGCCGCGCTTGCGTCGGTGCCGGAACTGACCGGAACGCCGGAGGAAACGGCGGCGCACCGCGCCGCACTCTCGGAGCGGATCGGCGATACGGAAGCACGGCTGAGCGCGCTGACAAGAGAAGAAGCGGGGCTTCTGGCAACGGCAAAGGACCCTGCGGAGCTTGCCCGCCGGCGGGCGGAGGTCAGCGCGCGGCTTGCCGCGGCGAGAGAATCGCTCGCGGCGCTGGACATGGCGCAAAGCGCCCTGCTGACGGCAGAAACCGAACTCCGGCAGGACATTGCCCCCGCGCTCTGCCGTGCGGCGGGCGGGCTGTTCCGCGAAATATGCGGAGAGGACACCGGGCATGAAGAGTTGCACATGGGGGCGGATTTTTCGGTCATGCTGGACGCGGAGGGGGACCGCCACCCGCTTTCCTGCTTTTCCGCCGGATGCCGGGATGCGGCATACCTTTCGCTTCGCATTGCCCTTGCGGGGATGATCACCAGGGAGCCGGTGCCGCTGCTTCTGGACGAGCCTGCGGCAAGGCTGGATGACCGCCGCGCCGCCGCGTTGCTGGCGGCGCTTGCCGGGGTCACCGGCAGTGGCGGGCAGTGCCTTTTGTTTACCTGTCACCATCGTGAGGCGGCACTGTTGAAGCCGCTGACCGCCTTTGAAGAAATCCGCATGTAAGGGCTTGCACCGGCGGGGGGGCGGCCGCCGCGGCGCGCCCCCCCCCCATAAGGAGGGGCCCCAACGGGGGCGGGGGGGTTTTTGGGG
>URMC01000024.1 GCA_900548735.1 uncultured Eubacteriales bacterium
AACCGAAAAACGGTGCCGACCGCCTGATGATTGAAAACCTCAACCTGAAAAACAGCGAGGGCACGCAGATTCTGGACGGGGTCTCCTTTACCGCGCGTTCCGGTGAAATCCTCGGCATTGCCGGGATTGCAGGGAGCGGGCAGAAAGAGCTGTTGGAGGCGATTGCCGGGCTCCAGCACCTGGAGAGCGGCGATATGATTTTCCGCAACCCGAAAAAAGATCAGCCCGTGACCTTCTTCCACAAGGATTTACACCGGGTTAAGCAGTTGGCGGCAGAAGGGAAATTCCGCTACGAAAACGG
The DNA here is from genome assembly GCA_900548735.1 of uncultured Eubacteriales bacterium. Taxonomy (GTDB): domain Bacteria; phylum Bacillota; class Clostridia; order Oscillospirales; family CAG-272; genus Firm-07. The sequence continues at coordinate 302 of URMC01000024.1, forward strand.
CGAAACGGTGGACTTTACCGGCAAAACCGATAAGGAGATCAGGGAACTTGTCAACGAGGGCAAGGTGCTGTTCAAAGAGGACGAGATCATCGACCTCAAGGACAAGACCCCGCTTCAGATCCGGGAACTCGGAATCCGACTTTCCTTTGTGCCGGAGGATCGCCTTGGGATGGGGCTTGTCGGCAATATGGATATTGTGGACAATATGATGTTGCGCAGTTACCGCAAGGGCAAGTCCATTTTTGTGGATCGCACCAAACCCGGCAACCTTGCCGATAAAGTGATTCACGACCTGGAGGTGGCAACCCCGTCGGCTCATACGCCGGTGCGGCGGCTTTCGGGCGGGAACGTGCAAAAGGTGCTGGTGGGCAGAGAAATCGCCGCCGCGCCGAAAGTGCTGATGGCGGCATATCCCGTGCGCGGGCTTGACATCAACTCCTCGTATATGATCTACCACCTGCTCAATGAGCAGAAGGAAAACGGCGTTGCCGTAATCTTTGTGGGCGAGGATCTGGACGTGCTGATCGGGCTTTGCGACCGCATTCTTGTGATGTGCGGCGGAAAGGTCTCCGGCGTGGTGGACGGCAGAACCGCGAAAAAAGAAGAAATCGGACTTTTGATGACCAAAAACGAAAGGAGCGTCTGATATGGAAGAAAAGGAACCCATGACAGGGTCTGCTTCCGCGGCGGCAGAGCCGGTAGCGGAAAAGAAACCGAAAACCCCGCTCTTTCATGTGACCAAACGGGCGCAGATCGGCTGGCAAAAATCAATCGGCATCCGTGCCATCGCGATTTTTGCGGCGCTGATTGTCTGTGCGGTCATTACGATCCTTTGCACGGGGGATAACCCGCTGGCGGTGTTCAAAACCATGGTGCAGGGCGCTTTCGGAAAGGGAAGACTGCTGGTAACGATCCATGATATTGCGATTCTGCTTTGCATTTCGCTTGCCGTGACCCCCGCGTTTCGGATGCGCTTCTGGAATACCGGCGCCGAGGGGCAGACCCTGATGGGCGGTCTTGCCACGGCAATTGTGATGCTGAACTTCCACGATAAGGTGCCCACGGCGGTGCTGGTGCTTCTGATGTTGGTGGCGGCAGTGGTTGCCGGCGCCGCATGGGGCTTCATTCCGGCATTTTTCAAGGCACATTGGAACACTAACGAGACCCTTTTCACCCTGATGATGAACTATGTTGCCATGCAACTGGTTGAATATTTCCTGAAAATTGCGGACAAGACCGGCTCCAATACCGTGGGTCCGAAACTGCTTGGCACCGGCATCCCGAACCTGTTTGGCGTGCAGTATTTGCTGAACATCGTTGTGGTGGCAGTGCTGACAGGGCTTCTGTATGTATATCTGCAGTACAGCAAGCACGGATATGAAATCTCGGTAGTGGGCGAGAGCGAAAACACCGCAAAATATATCGGTATCAACGTCAAGCGCGTCATTATCCGCACCATGATTCTCTCCGGTGCCATTTGCGGCATTGCGGGGCTTCTGATCGTGGGCGGTGCTTCGCACTCCATCAGTTCCAATATCGTGGACGGGCGCGGTTTTACGGCAATTATGGTATCTTGGCTTGCCAAATTCAATCCGCTTTATATGGTTCTGACCACACTGCTTTTGGTTTTCCTTGGGCGTGGCGCGGATGAAATTTCCACCATCTTCGGGCTTAACTCCTCTTTCTCCGACATTATTACGGGTGTGATCCTGTTCTTTATCATCGGTTGTGAGTTCTTTATCAATTATCAGATTCATTTTGACCGCCGTCCCTTTGCCAAGGAAGCGACCGATGGCACTGTAAAGGAGGAAAAGTAAGATGAATTTTATTGCACAGTTTCTGCAACGCGCCATTTTGCAGGGCACCCCGCTTCTTTTCGGCGCAACGGGGGAGATTATTACCGAAAAATCCGGCAACCTGAACCTCGGTATCCCCGGTATTATGTATGTCGGTGCGATTTCCGGCGTCATCGGCGGGTTTTTCTATCAGACTTCGGTCAAAAGCGTCAGTCCGTTTCTGGCAATTCTGATTCCTCTCCTTTCCTGTCTGATAGGTTCTTTGCTGGCGTCTCTCATTTACTGCTTCCTCACGATCACCCTGCATGCCAATCAGAACGTGACCGGTCTTGCGCTGACCACGTTTGGCGTGGGTTTCGGCAACTTTTTCGGCGGGTCGCTGATTAAGATTACCAAGAGTGAAGTGCCTTTTCTGGCGTTGGGTAAAATCGCAAAATATTATCATATGAGCCTGCCCTTTGCCTCAAAACTGGGTTGGTTTGGCACCATGTTTTTCTCTTACGGGTTCTTGGTTTACCTTGCCGTGATTTTGGCGATCGTCGCCACGGTAGTGTTGAAAAAGACCCGCATCGGGTTGCACCTGCGCGCGGTAGGGGAAAACCCCGCCACTGCGGACGCTGCAGGTATCAACGTGACCGGGTACAAGTATTTTGCCACCTGCATCGGCGGTATGGTCGCCGGGCTTGGCGGGCTTTACTTCATCATGGACTACTCCGGCGGCATCTGGTCAAACAACGGTTTCGGGGATCGCGGCTGGCTTGCTATCGCAATCGTTATCTTCGCCATCTGGCGCCCGAATCTGGCGATTTTTGCCTCTTACCTCTTTGGCGCTTTGTATATTCTTTTCAATTACATCAACGCCAAAATGCAACTGTTGCCGATCATTCAGATGATCCCGTATGTAGTTACCATTGTGGCGCTGGTGCTGACCAGCGTGCGCAAAAAACGTGAAAATCAACCTCCGGCAAGCCTTGGGCTTTCCTACTTCCGTGAGGAGCGCTGAAATTTTCCAAAAATGCCCTTGGCAAAAGCCAAGGGCATTTTTCAGTTCAGCATTCCGAGAATTTCCACCGCGGAGACCGGGCATACGCAGTGCCCGTGTTCCGAGAGATACAGCTTTGCGTGCTCCGCGTTTTCCCGCCTGCCGTATTCGGTCAGCATTCCGCGCCACGGGGGAATCCTGCAAGGGGCTTTTTTGGCGTTTTCCGCGCGTTCCGTCAGTTGAAGCCAGTAAGTGCCGCCGCTATCCCTCCAAGCGGCGCTCTCGCCCGGAAAATCCGCTCTCAGAAGCCGCAGGCACGCGGAAAGCAGAGAAGAGAGGTCAGGGAAGGAGTAGATTTCGCTTTTGGGCAACGCCCGCCGCATTGAGCGCGACGGGCGATTGGTTTCTTCCTTTTCGGAAATACAGGGCTCCGATTCGCTGTACAACAACCCCATTTTTGTCACAAACAGCTCGCAGCCCCCTTCTTTGGAGGGGTACATTTGTATGTACACTTTATCCTTTGTTGCGTCAAACCCGGTGTCGGAACGGATGTCTGAAAGGATTTCCCGAAAAGCTTTTCTGGTAAAACTGTCCGCAAGATCCATTGTCTCGCAACGAAGTGCATAGCGTTTTGCGTCCTCAGCCGTCAGCATAATCTTCAGTTTGTTATCACTGATCCGTATCCATTCCATCACGTCGCCACCTTTCTGTATTCCTATTATAGTCTCAAACCGGGTTTTCCGCTACCCCTAAAATTCTGGTAATTTTGCGGCGTTCCTTTGACATTCGGGGCGAAATGTGGTAAGATAATAAGCAGAGATTTCAAAGAGGAGGGTTGCCGCAATGGTTTATCATACCGATACCTGTACCATGGAATTGTCGGTGCGCGAACTTTGCGAGCGCGCACACAAGAGCGGTAGCCTGGATACCGGGCGCCCGCGCCGCTCCCCGGAAAAACTGAACGCCGGCGCCGCATTGCACCGTGAGTTGCAGAAAAAGGGCGGGGAGAACTATCAGGCAGAGGTGCCGCTTTGCAACACAACCACCTGCCACGGCATTACCTATACAGTAGAGGGGCGCGCGGACGGGGTTTTGAACGAAAACGGCAAATGGATCGTCGAGGAGATCAAAACCACGGACAGCGGTCGCCTTTCCGCCCCCCGTCGCACGGACGCATACTCTCAACTGCGTTGCTATGCGTATTTTCTGACCGAGATTAAAGAACTTGCCGAAGTCACCCTTCGCTTGCGCATGATAGACCGGAAAACCGGAAAAGAAGAAAAAACAGACAGCGTGGCAAGGCGGGAGGATCTCAGCCTTTTTTACCTTTCTTTGCTGACAAGAATCGAGCCGTTTGCCAAGTTGGAGGTGCTGAGAAGGGAAGAACTGATCCCCTCCACCCTTTCCGTGTCCTTTCCGTACCCGCACCCGCGGGAGGGGCAGGCAGAACTTGCGGAAGCCACTTTCCGCGCCATCCGGCGTAAAAAAACGCTGTTTGCCCAGGCGCCGACCGGGATCGGCAAAACCATGGCGACCCTGTATCCGGCAATCAAGGCGCTGGGGGAGGGGTATTGCGACCGGGTGTTTTACCTGACGGCAAAACAAAGCGTGCGGCGGGAGGCATATGCCGCGGCAGGAAAGCTGTTTGCGCGGGGCGCAAGGCTTCGCACTGTGATTCTTTACGCCAAGGAACAGATGTGCCTTTGTGAGGAGGGCTGCCGGGCAGGCAACCGCTCACATTGCAATCCGGGGGACTGCATTTATGCAAGAGGATACTATGACCGGGCGGATGATGCCGTGCTGGAATTGCTCTCCCGGCAAAACGGATTTCCGCGCAGTATCCTGTTGGAGGTTGCCCGTAAGCACCGCGTGTGCCCCTACGAATTGTCGCTGGATCTGTCGGAACAGTGCGAGATTATTATCTGCGATTATAACTATGTATTTGACCCGTTTGTGTACCTGCGCCGGTATTTTGATGAGGACGGCGAGCGGGGCAGATATGTGTTTCTGATTGACGAGGCGCATAACCTGCCGGACAGAGCACGGGATATGTACTCGGCAAAATTGGAGTGCGGTGCGTTTGAAGCGCTGTACGCAAAGGTTAATGCCAGCGAGGAGCCCGACCTTGAAGTGATGCTTGGCGGCTTTATCATGACCATGCGGCGCCTGTCTAAATTGTGCAAGGAAAATTGCAATAAGTCCGGGGACGGTAGCGAAAACGGCTATTATTTGAACCACGCACCGCTGGAAAATTTTGCAAAAGAAGCGGCAAAATTCAAAGAAGCGGCGGACGCTTTTCTGAAAGCCAAACCGGAGCATCCGCACGCCACGGAACTATATCGTTTGTTTGTGGATGTCCGCAAATATCTGCTGGTCAACGAGTATTTTGACGAGCGGTTTCTTACCTATTTGCAACTGTTTCGCGGTGAATTTACGGTGCAGACCTACTGCCTTGACCCCTCAGGGGTACTGAAAAGTGCGCTGGGGCGGGCGGTTTCCTCTGTGCTGTTTTCCGCAACCCTGACCCCGCCGGATTATTTTGCCGACCTTTGCGGTTGCTCCGCTAATGCCGAAACCGTGGAACTGCCCTCGCCTTATGCGCCGGAAAATCTTTGCGTGACGGTGGTGCCGGGTGTAGACACCACGATGGAAAACCGGGCAAAATCCTACCGTAAGGTTGCCACGCTGATCGCCGCTACGGTCAGCGCCAAGGCGGGAAATTATCTTGTGTTTTTCCCCTCCTACGACTATCTGGAGGAAGTGCAGAAGCGCTTTGCCGAAAAGTACCCCCGTGTGGAGTGTATCGTTCAGCAAAAAAATATGAATCCCCGGCAACGTGATGAGTTTTTGGCACGTTTCAAGGAGGATGAGGGGCGATTGCGTATCGGTTTTTGCGTACTGGGCGGCGGCTTTTCGGAGGGGGTCGATCTGCCCGGAAAACGCCTGATCGGCGCGATTGTGATCGGCGTGGGATTGCCCGGGCTTTCCAATGAGCGCAACTTCCTGCGGGATTACTTTGAAATCAAGCGGGAACACGGATATGAGTATGCCTACACCTACCCCGGGATGAACCGCGTTCTGCAGGCGGCGGGGCGTGTGATCCGTACCGAGGAGGATCGCGGCGTTCTGGTGTTGATTGACAGTCGCTATGCCGCAGAGCCGTATCTGCATCTGTACCCATCCCATTGGCAGAATATCTGCGCGGCAGGGGATGCCGCGTCCCTCGCGCGTCGCGTTCAGCTTTTTTGGCAGGAGACGGAGCGAAAACATAAATAAAGCCATTCCTGTGACAAGAAACAAAAAATTTGTAAAAATGCAATTCGGTATTGATTTTCTTGCAAAAATGTGCTATAATGCATTTTGCCCTCTACGGCGATGCTTTGCTTTTCGGGGGTGCGATACATATACAAAACTTCGTTATATTGCATTTTGGGAGGGCGCATGAACTACCTGACACTGACAGAGGGCGAATTGCGTGGCGAGCTTGCCCGCCTGCACCACGAATACAAATCCTATTGCAAAAAAAATCTTTCACTGGATCTCTCGCGCGGAAAGCCGGGCAACAAACAGTTGGATCTGCTGACCGGAATGCTGGACTGTATTTCCACTGCGGAGGATTGCCGTTCCGCAAACGGCTTTGACTATCGCAACTATGGGCTGCTGGACGGCGTGCCGGAGGCGAAGCGGATGTTTGCCTCGCTTCTGCATTTGCCGGAATCCTATATTATGGTGTGCGGAAACTCGTCACTGAACCTGATGTATGACGCGGTGGCACGTGCCATGCTTTACGGCGTTTGGGGCAGTGCACGCCCGTGGTGCCGTGAGGAAAAAGTAAAATTCGTTTGCCCCGCGCCCGGCTATGACCGGCATTTTGCCATTTGCGAATCACTGGGGCTTGAAATGGTGACCGTTCCGATGACGCCGACCGGACCCGATATGGACGCGGTGGAAGCGCTGGTCAATCACGACCCTGCCGTCAAAGGGATCTGGTGCAACCCAAAGTATTCAAATCCCGACGGAATCACTTATTCCGACGAAACCGTGCGCCGTTTTGCCGCCCTGACCCCTGCGGCACCCGATTTCCGTATCTTTTGGGACAACGCCTACGCCGTGCACGACCTGTATCCGGATCGGCATGACGAGCTGTTGGATATTTTTGAGGAATGCCGCAAAACGGGCAGAGAAGATATGGTGTTTTACTTTGCTTCCACCTCCAAAATTTCTTTCCCCGGTTCCGGTGTGGCGATTCTTGCCGCCTCCGGCAACAATCTCTCGCAGATCAAGCCCATTATGGGCGTGCAGACAATCGGCTTTGATAAAATCAATCAGATCCGCCATGTGCGTTATTTCAAAAATGCCGAAAACATCCACCGCCACATGATGGTGCTGGCGGATCTCATCCGCCCGAAGTTTGAAACCGTGGAAAGAATCCTTGAAGAAGACCTTGGCGACATGGGGTGTTGCCGGTGGACAAAACCGCTTGGCGGCTACTTTGTCAGCTTTTACACCAAGCCCGGCTGTGCCAAACGCACCTTTGATCTTTGCGGTTATGCCGGCGTCCGGCTGACGCAGGTCGGCGCTACGTATCCTTACCGCAAAGACCCGGAGGACAGCAATATCCGCATTGCCCCCACGTACCCGTCGGATGAGGAACTGGAGATTGCCATGCGCGTGTTTACCCTGGCGGTGCGGATGGCAACGCTGGAAAAACTGCTGGCAGAAGAAAAATAAACCGAAAGAACGGCACAATGCCGTTCTTTCTCTTTGAAAGGAAAGATCATGAGGCAAACGCAAAAAGAGTGCAATCCCTTTCCGTATTCGGATTCCAATAAGCGCTACTACACCTATGACTACTATCTGCGCCGTACCTTTGGCGGAAAATGCGCCAAAATCCCGCTCGACGGGGGATTTACCTGCCCGAATATCGACGGGCGTTGCGGCACCGGCGGGTGCATCTATTGCTCCGGGAATGGGAGCGGGGATTTTACGGCATCTGCGGCGTTACCTATCCGGGAACAATACCGCGTTATTCGTGAGCAACTGGGTAAAAAGTGGACAACGGAGCGCTGTATCGCGTATTTTCAACCGCATACCAACACATACGCCCCTTTGGATGTTCTGTTGCCGCTTTACGAAGAAGCACTCTCTTTGCCCGGTGTCGTGGGGCTGAACATCGCCACAAGGGCGGACTGTATCGGGGAAGGCTTGCCGGAAGCACTGGAAGCGCTTTCCGGGTGTACCGTGATCACGCTGGAGCTGGGCTTGCAGACCATACACGATGAAACCGCGCGGAAAATCAACCGTGGGCATACGTATAAAACCTTTACAGAAACCTTCCGCCGCATCCGGGAAAAGGCACCGCATGTGCGGATCTGCGTGCACCTGATCCTCGGTTTGATTGGTGAAAATGACGAAATGATGGTTGAAACTGTGCAAAATGTTGCCGCTCTGCATCCGGATGAGGTAAAACTGCATTGTCTTTACGTTCTGAAAAACACGAAACTTGCGGAAATGTACCGGGATGGTGCGTATTTTCCGCTGACCGAGGAGCGGTACGTGGACCTTGTCGTGCGCGCTCTGGAATTGTTGCCGCCCGATGTGGTGATTGGTCGTTTGACCGGAGACGGGGCGGGAAATGACCTTCTTGCACCCCTGTGGACGCGCAGAAAGTTGTGTGTTTTGAACGAAATAGACAAAAAAATCTACGCGGAAAACAGCTGGCAGGGGAAACGGCATGACAGCGGAACACTTGACGGATTGTAAGCGATATGTTAATATATATATAAAGCTGTGAACATCTTGTAACCACATCGAAAATCCAAGATCAAAGGAGCACACAAGGTATGAAAAAAACACTTTCGTTACTGCTTGCACTGCTGATGGTAATTGCCGCAGTTCCTGTTTTCGGGATCGTGGCACTTGCCGCAGGTGAATCGGGAAGTACGCCGGGAACGACGTATTCGATTTACAGGCAGGACTTCGAGTCTCTGGATCCGTCGTCCTCCAAAAAAGACCTTCTGCAAGCGCTCGGCTGGTTTGTGCCTGCCGGAAAAGCGGAGGATGATATTGCGGACTATTCCATTGTGACCGTGGGAACGGGCGATGATGCCAACCGCGTGTTGCGTATTTCCACGAAAGCCCCTGTCGGTTTGGAGACGGACAGCTTTGTGACGATTTTTGACGGCGACCCGATGTCGATTGTGCGTGGGGGGCACTTTACGCTTTCCTATCAGTTGACCTACCGTGCCGAAACCACCAACACGGACGGCTATTCGTCGGTCATTTATAATTATAATGGTAAAAACGGCAACCTCGTGACCGAGGGCGCCGAAACATACGGCATTGTGGCAATCCGTGCTTCCGGCACCGGCTTCAACGGCGTATATTATCCGGTTTCCAGCGGCTCTACCATGGCGCTGATTGAGGATGCGCCCGGCAGTTCCTGGATGTCGCTCGGCAACCGCTACAGCAAGACCGGGGAGTATCCATCTCTTTACGCCCGCCTGTTTTTGGATGATGCAGGGCAGGAGGCGGCGGATACCACGCTTGCCGGCAGTGATGTTTTTGTGGAGGAAACGCTGAACATCCGGCTGGAGTACCATTACCTGGAGGGCGTGAAGGTATATGTGAACGACCTTCTTGTCAGTGAAACAACCGGCAATGCCGGAAGCAAGTATTCCAACGCCTCTACATGGAACGATTTTGTAACCCGCACGTCCGGTTCCTCTGTGGCGCTTTTGACCAAATACGGCGTGGTTGCGGATATCGACAACATCTCCATCACCACCGACAGCCTGAATGCGGCGGAAAACCGCGACCTGCCGGAGCTGCTGATCACGGAGATCGCCCCCTCCGGTCTTGGCGAAACGGTAAACAAGGTCAGCTTCTGGTGGAACGAATACATTGAAATTTACAATCCCACCGATCATCCGATTGATCTGAGAGATTACTCCATCTGCTACTCCGATTATACCTTTGACGGCACGGCGGATGATCCGATCTCCGACGGCGGCAGAATGACGAAGTTTTCCAACTACCTGCGCCTGGATACCGTGATCGGAAAGCCGGTGGAAAGTGGTACCGCGTTTTATTACACGGCAGATGAACTTCGTAAGCTGTGCAACAACGATGATCTGGATAAAATCGCAAAAGGCGAGTTGGATAATCTTTCCCGCTTTAAATTTGCGGACACGGGTACGGATCTGGAAAAAGGCTCCCGCTACAGAAAAGACGGTACAAAGTATGTTGCGGACGAGAATGGCGATCTGATCAAGATCAAATTCATCGAAAGATGGAACGAGCGCTATCGCGCGTTAAATAACTATGATGAAAACGGTAACCCCGTTTATACGAACTATAACAACAATACTCTGATCAACCCCGGCTGCTGTGTGCTGATTTACACGATTCTGGACAGCCAGCTGGAGTGCTGGAAGTTCGGTGTGAATGCAGGGCAGAACTCCGACATTACCATCAGCGAGGAGGTCAGCTTCCGCCAGACTTACAAGACCCGCGGGCTCGGCACCAAAGAAGGGCAGGCGGTCAAGGTGATCGCGGAGAGAACCTTTAACCTGGCAGACAGTGAATGCCGCCGCTATTACGTTGCCAAAGCGTATGATGACGCAGGTAAAGAAATCAACTACAAAGAGCGCTATGTGACGGACCTTTCCGATGTGGTCTGCTATGCGGATTACGTTTCTCCGCTGGTTGCAGGTAAAGTCAATGGCGGTACGGATGTGACGGATACCTCTTCACTGGGTGGTGTCGGCGTGCACGAGGGCGGTTATTCCGGTGTATATGTGTACGGGGCGGACGCCTCCGGCGATTTCCGCGCGGGCACCCTTTACATCGGCAGAAACAAAGTGAAATCCAGTAACCATGTGGGGCTTCTTGCCGGGTATCAGCAGATTATGTTTGATACGATTTACAGCGGAAAGAAAGAAGAACTCGCTATTACGGAAATCGCACCGAGAACGCTGAACCTCAAAGGCGAAGATTCCAATGCTTTCTCGGCGATGGAAGTGACCAATACTTCTTCTCACAGCATTGACCTTTATCAGTACGCCATCGTACGCAACGAGCTTGGCGCCGCCTGCAGCTACGGCAAGGGCTTTACCCGGGCGGTGGAGTTGCGTTCCGGCAATCCGGTTAACAAAGGGAAGAACAACGGTGCGTATTACTATTTTGTGGATGAACACATTTCCAACCCGGCAAGTTGCATTCTTGCCCCCGGTGAGAGTGCGGTGCTTTGGTTCCTGACTCATGATACGTATACCTCCTATGCACGCGACGAGGACTTCGGAACAGACTATTTCCGTCAGTACTGGGTCAACATGGGCAATTCTCAGATCGCTGTCAGAGATGCAAACGGCGAATATATGACCAAAGTCGTTGCAGTGGACGGAAACACGGTTGCCACCTATAACCGCGACAATGCCGAAAAGGTGTTGGATCTCTCCTACACCAGCGCTGCAGTATACGGCGTTGCAGTTGCAAGCGAAAACGTGCTTGCCAATATCATTACCGCAGACGATGTGCAGAATGTGGCTTACCTCGGGCAGATTTCTACCTATTATAATCTGCATGAAGAGGAGCAGGAAGTCAGCGGTACCACTTATGTTTTCCAGGTGCTGGATTATCTGAATATCCCCGCAAACGGCAGTATGCATTACATTCCTGGCAGCTTCAGGAATGCAAGCGGTATGGCAAAGAGCATGAAGGTGCTCTACTGGGCATACAACGGCTCCAATAAAAACTACTTCGTCAAGGAGGATCGCAACAACGCCCCGTTCAAGCTCACTCTGGTTACCAGTTATGGGATGCAGTCTCCCGATCTCGGTACCGTGAGAGGGAAAGAGGCGCTGGGGCTTGCGGAAAGCTCTTTCTATCCCGTTACGGACGCAGATGGAAACGTAACGTACTATTATTTCAATGACTCCATTGTTTCGGTAACAATGCTGAGCGGTGCCGGGCTGAACACCGTAGGTGAAACCGCTAAGTTGCGGTTTGACAACGCGATTCCGGTTTCTGTTTACAACGCCCTGGCGGCAACCTACGGGGCAGAAAACCTGAAGGTTGGCGCACTGGTGGTGGAAAGCTCCCGCGCACCGAGTGGCGCATTTACTCAGTCCTCGTTGGAGAGTGCAGGCGTTCCGTACAAGAAAGTTGTCGGCAGAGCGCTGTACCGCACCGATGAATTTGCGGTAATCGGTTGCTCGATGGAAGTGGATGTCGCCAATTACGGCACTTCTTACACAGCGGTCGGTTATCTGGAAATTACTTTGGCTGACGGCACGACGAAAACCTACTGGTCTTCCGCAACCGCAACCGGTAACGTGCGCGATGTTGCAACGAAGGCACTTGCGGATTATACCAACAAGAAGGACAATGTATACCGCTACGACATAGGTGACGCATACCACTACAGCCGTTATTCCGATGCGGAGCGGGAGACCCTGCAACGCTTCTGCGCGTAATGCCACGTTTGAAACCTCAACGGAAAAAAGGAGCATAAGAGCATGAAAAAAGTTCTTTCGTTACTGCTTGCAGTGCTGATGGTGATCGGCATCTGCCCCACGTTTCTGCTTTCCTCCCTCGCCGCCAACGGTGATGGGAGCGACAGCGGGACCGAGGCAGAAACCTTCCCGGAGCTGGTCATCACCGAGATTTATGCAAACGCAATCAACTATTGCCAGAATGCCGCTGCATGGCTGAAAAACTGGCCGGCGGAGGTGGGATTTTATTCTGCCCCCCAGCCGGGTGAGCCGTACTACCTTTCTCTGAAAGAGTACGCCGTGGGCGCCACTTTGCCGAACAACACCTACAAAAAAGTGGTGGATGAGAACGGCGTGGTTTCCTTTACGTTGCTGAGCAACGGCAGCAAGGCGGTGGCAGGTGAATCTTACTTCTTCCGGTATGACACCGCAAAGTATTATGATAGTTTCCAGTACATGGAGGTCTACAACTCCGGCACAAAGCCGATCAACCTCTATGACTATAAACTGACTTACGATAGTTCTTCTACGTACAACGAACAAAGACACACCTCCAATCCCGTCCGTATCAACGAGATCAAGCCCGGTGCCGTGAAATCTTCTTACCGCCGTGACGGGTTTGAGCGCATCGCGCTGGAAGTCGGCACTTCTCTTGACGGCTACTATACCAAAAACGGCGAAACCTTTGTGCCCTGCGCAGAGAACGCAACTGCCGAGGCGGGGGTAGAGTACTATCAGACGTTCGGCGAGGACGGCACGTACTTTGTCACCAACCCGGATACGGCAATCCTGCAACCGGGTCAGTGCGCGGTTCTGTGGTTCTATACCGATATCGACCAGATCTGCGGCGCAAAAATGTCTTACTTCCGTCAGTTCTTCGAGTATGAGACCGCAAACAAGGCTTACCACCTGGATATGAGCGACACGATGGTACTCTGCGTAGACTCCAATGACCTGAAAGATCTCAGCGGTTTTGCGCTGGACACGTCGGTCGGGTTCAACATCGTGCTCGGCAACCACGTTCGATACGGTATTGTCGGCAAGGATTACACCAATACGATCGACAACTCTTACAACAACTGGATTTCCTCTGTCAGATGGGATTGCTACGCCGGCTTCAATGAATCCCTGGCTGTGTCCCGTGCTTCCGTTGTTCCCGGTGTGACCGTTGTGACCAACACAAGCGGCACTGTCTACTTCTATAAGGATGAGCAGAGCGGCTATTACCTGATCCCGAAAGTCGGCACGGCTGAACAGCTTGCGGCAGGCACCGCTTCCGCGGATGCGAACGGGAAGGCGATTGATGGTATGGAGTACTATACCATCAACCTGGCAAAAACCAACAATGCACCTTCCGGCAGCAACTCTCCTGTCTCTCATAAGCTGGACAGAACCAGCACCAACTTCCTCTATGGATTTGACTCCGATCTTGCTCCAAAAGAGGGTGCGGCATACACGGTTTCTTCGTTTGATGTGACCCCCGGTATGCTGACCGAGGCACAGCGCGCCACCCTGCCGAACGGCAAGCAGAAAACTTCCGCCCCGCGTCTGGCGATTACGGAAGTAATGCCGGACAGCAAGGGCGCCGACCTCTTTGAATACGTGGAGGTAGTCAATACCTCCGGGCAGACGATCAATATTTTTGACTACACCTTTGTGGCAAGAAGTTCTTCTTATATGGCTTGCTCCAATGAGTTCTTCAACAAGGCAAACCCGCTGATCCCCGGCGACGTGGGTAATATTCTGTCTGCGGAGCCCGGCTACGTTTATAACGATGTGGTGCCTACCAACATCGAGTATAAGAACGGCTGGCTGGAGCCGGGTGAGACCGTGCTTCTGTGGTCTTACTTCTCGGATTCCGCCATTGCAGGCGCTACGTTTGATGACTTCTATAATTACTACAATCTTGACCGCTCGGTTAAAGTGATCGCGATGGACGCGGACAACACCTCCTATTCCGGTCGCGCACTCCGCCAGAACCTCGGCAACAGCGGCTCGTATCTCTACGGTCTTGTGGCAAATGCCGACCTTGACTTTTACGGCGAGGTTTATAAATCCAACCCCGTGATGAAACCGATTGTGTTCGGCAACGGCGTTTCCTCTGTCAACTACGTGGGTATTCCGATCTCGGATTGCGAGTCTTTCGTGGTTGCCGCCAACGTATTTGCAACCGGCTCCAGCGTGCCGGGCCTCGGGGAAGATGTCGGTTACCAGTATATCTGGAACAAGAACCCCGGTGTCAACAACAAGTGCGGCGCGTACTACTCCTATGCAAGACTGACGCAGATGTCCAACGACTATAGATTCTGCTTCACCGGCTCTGTTGTGACGGAGGAGTGGAAAGCGTCTCCCGGTCAGCTTCTGCCCCGGCAGAAGACCGCGCTGACCGAGAACACGGGCAGCGAACGGTATGTGCTGTACATGCAGGATTTTGAGGGGCTTGGCACGGTCAGCGGGGCAGATGCCGTTGCAAAGCTGCTGGGTCTGGCAACCTTTGAGGAAAGCGAGAACCGCTTCCTCGGCGAAAATCATAACTACAACGTAGCCGACACCGAAAAGGACGGCGAGAGTTTCTTTGAAATCAAAAACGGCAAGCTGTATATCAGGAACAACGGCAGTTTTGACGATTATGTGAAGCTGATGTCGGATGACATCTTCAAGTCCTACCGCAAAACCAACTTCACCATTGAGTACTCCATGACGTACAGTGCCGATTCCGCAGACGGTTGCAACGGTTACAGCGCAATTCTGTTCCACTTTGACGGCGCGAAGATGTCCTATGCCGCACCGGTAATCCGGATTTCCGGCTATGGCTCCAACAGCGTGTATCTGAACGGTACGCAGATGTCCGTGGAGGACGCACCGGATACGGCACATGGGGCACCCTCCATGTCCGCAAAGAGCGGCTCCGGCACGCTGTATGAAAAGCTGACCGGTAAAGAGGCTTCCGGCAATCTGCAGGGCGGTGAAGCGCTTGCCGAGGTTACGCTGAATGTGCGCATTGAAGTCAGCTATACCAACGGCGTGACGGTGTACGTCAATGACAAAGAGGTTTCCGAAACCAAACAGGTTGCTTCCTCAGAGGTGTTTGCCAACTGGGCATACTTCCTGGAGGAAAGCGAGGGCACCGATCTTGTGCTGAAAACCACCCCCGGCGTTTCTGTAGCATACGACTACATCATGGTCTACTCTGACACGCTGGGCACCAACGCTTCCGATATGGACATTCCGTCCCTGTATATCACCGAAGTCCTGCTCGACGGCGGTACTAAGATTTACACGCCCAATACCACTGCCACTACCGGACTTGGTTGGTTGGAGTATATAGAAGTCACCAACGGTGGGGATCAACCCGTCAGCCTGATGGACTACACGTTGCTTCGCAATTCCTGCAGTTTTGAGGGCGGCCGCACCATCACGTATTCTCACCTTGGGAATAACCGCACGTGGGATCCGCTGGATGGAGACCGCGTGGCAAGATTTGCCGATTGGCTGGGCAAAGGCGATCAGAAGGCAAAGATTTACTGCGACAAAGACCCCAATGCTTATGTGATGAACCCCAGTGAGAACGAGGCGGTTTTGCAACCGGGCGAGAGTATTGTCGTGCTGACTCTGAACGAGGGGGGAACCGCGGACTGCTATACGAAACCCGATGCAAAAGGAAAAACGGTGGACACCATTTCCGCGGCGCGCTCCTGGCTGCAATTGCCGGATAATACCAAGATTATGGTAATCGGTCAGGCTTCCAATATCTACAAGCAGGTCGGCGACGAAGCGCCTGTAAATCTGCCCCGTGCATTTGCTATGTGGAATTCCGAATCCTTTACTTACGGGATCGGCAGAAACACCGGCACCTACTACGATGGCACGACCTACGAGCTTGGTATTGAGGATTGGAAAAATATTTACACGCATGACTACCGCAAGATTGAATCCCTGATGGATCTCAACCTTTCCGTTACTTTCGGTCAGAACAACAGTTCTGTGAACGGCGATGACTACGGCACCGGCGGCAGATCGGTCTCCGGTGACGGTTGGGTCGCATACTATCTCTACGGCAACGACAACAGTGCGCACTATAAGTTTGGCGTGGCGATGAGCCGCAGACAAAACCGCGTGTTTACCACCTACAAATCCGGGACCGCCGCGGTGGACGCTCAGGGCGATTACAACGCGGGCAAACTGCTTGCCGCACAGCAGAAATCCTTCGAGGAACTCTGCAAGCTGAAAAACAACGGCTATAAAAAGGATGCCTCCCTGGTGATTACCGAGTATATCCCCGGCACCACGGACGACCGCGGCGGCGGCAGAAACTCCTTTGAATCCGTAGAAATCACCAACATCGGCACAACCCCTGTCAATCTGTATCAGTACGCTTTGACCGAAAGCCCGGCGGCTTACGGTTGTACCGGCGTGTGGAGCACCATGAACCCGATGATGGCGGGCACGCCTGCGGGCAAAAACCATAAGTGGTATAACCGTTTGCAATACATCGAAAACCCGGAAGAGTGCATTGTAGAGCCCGGCGAATCGGTGGTTGTTTGGGTCTACTACAATGACACGTATGTTTTGGCAGACGTTGCGCCGAAACGGGATTATGTCTCGGTAGAGGACTTCCGTAACTTCTGGGAAAGCCAGGGCAACCCCGTGATCAACCAGTATGAAATGGTTGAGAAAACGGTAACTGACGCAAACGGCAATCCTGTGCTGGACGCGAATGGCAACCCCGTGACCGAAACGGTGAAAGAATATAAGGTCAAAGTCGTTACCGTGGTCGGTAATGACGGTGGCATTACCCCCTCTTTCAACCTTGCCAATAACGGGACGACTTCGATCGGTATTTGCCGCAAGAGCACGGTTTCCGTAAACGCTTCCGTCCGCGCGGCAGACGTGCTGTCTTACACCACTAACCCGCTGCACAGCGTGATTTTTGACCTGCGTGTCCGCAGAGTGCCGATTACCAAGAGTACTTATCCTTACCTGAACAGCACTACCCTGACCAACTGGGCGGATGAAGAAGCCGAACTTGTGGACTTCGGCAAAATCATCAATGCCGGTGACTCCGTAAAGGGTTACTACATCTCCGATAACTGCCGTGACTTCACGCTTTGCGGTGACACGGATGTGGCAGAGAAGGGCAAATACTATTACGAGTTGCAGGAAGACGGCACTTACCTCCCGATTCCGGTGAACGAAAACATCAGTGTGGCGGATTACTTCATCAAGACCGGCAATAAGGCTTATTCGCGTGCAACCGGTACTCACGAGGGCTGAAGCTATACCGCGGTCGGCGTAATGCCCGGCGACTCTACCTACGGGCTGTTTGTAAAGACCCCCATGGATATTTACACGCAGTGCGCCGCAGGCGCAATCGCAGTAGCAGGCACGACCTACTATGCGTATGCAGACGGCGTGTACGCCGAAGTGGCTGTCAAAACCGGCAGCCTGACCGAAGGACTGTACACGAAGAGTGAAACGACGGAGTATCGGCAGTGCGCCGAGAACGCCGTGGCAGAAGAAGGCGTCACGTACTATCAGAAGAATGAGGACGGCACCTATACCGCCGTGACCGAAATCGTTGTGGGCGAAACCGTGGTTTCCGCTTACTACACGATGGTGACGGTGGATGTGTATACGCCTTGCGCGGCCGGTATCGTGACCGCCGGTGTGACCTACTATCGGAAAGACGGCGATAACTACACCGTTGCCGAGGTGGAACTGCCGGATGATGTTTCCGCTTACTTTACCAAGACCGTGGAAGAACGCATCCTGCGTTGCGCGAAGGACGAGGTCGCAAAGGAGGGTAAAACTTACTACTCCGCAGAGTATCAGGAATATTATCGCCTGTATTTCTACGCCAACGTTCAGACGATGAGCGGGAATGACAACGGTCTGAACCAGGCATTCAACTTTGTCTACGGTACTTCGGCAAGCGGAAGCTGGTCGATCGGTTCCGTATTGCAGACCACCAAGGTGACTAAGCGCGACAGAGGTTCTGAAAACAGATCCAGCGAAACCCCCAACTTTGTTCCCGAAATTATTCTGGACATTGCGTCTGTCGGTTCGAGACAGAACACGCTGGGCTACCTGATTGAAGAACAGCTCGGTATGCTGGCTTCCGTCAACTTTACCGAAGCCGCTTCTTTGGCAGACGGTACAAAGGTTTACCTATACAAGACCGTGAAGAAGGATCTGCCGGATGTGGCAGTGAATATGCTGGGTGCTTCGGTTGACCGCACCGAGGAGGGAACCACTGTTTCCTTCAGTGCGACGATTGAAGAAGAGGTGTTGCGCGCACTGGAAGCCCGCTTCGGCGCGGAAAATGTGAGCGTTGGTATGATCACTGCCCGTGTGGATACTCTGCTTGCGACCGGCGCAAATCTGCGCGCGTTTGAACTGGCAGGTGCATATGTGCCCGCAACCGGGCTTTCGGCAGTGACCGTGCTCAACAGCAACAACTTTGTGAAGTCCTACCGTGATGCCTATGAAAAGTGTGCGGAAGGAACGCTGGCGGTTGCCGGTGTCACCTACTACGCGCAGGAGGGCGACGAGTACGTTCCTGTGGAGAATGTCAATACCGGAACAGATTTGAACGGGCTTTATGTCAAAGAACTGGTAGACCGTTACATCCGTTGCGGCATTTATGACGAGTTTGATGAAAATGAAACCTACTACGAACTGGTCGACAGAACCTACGTGAAGGTAACCGGTATTACGGCTGACACGTATCTTGGCGATTACTTTACCAGATCTCAGAAAGAAGTTTATACTGCGGTAAGCGGCGTAGCCGTTGCAGGCGTAACTTATTATGAGAAGAATGAAATCGGTGAGTATGTTGAGGCTGTGGTAGAACTGCCCGAGGATGTTTCGGCTTACTACGTGATCGTAAAGAAAGCGGAGTATACCCCGTGTGAGGACGGCGCGTATGCCGAGCCCGGCGTGACCTACTACACCGAAAATGCGGATGGCACCTTTACGGCAATGCCCAAAGCAAAAACGGTCAGCCGTGTTGCCGGGTACTATGTCAAGAACGGCGAAGTGTATGTTGCCTGCGAGGAAAATGCCATTGCGGTTGCGGGTGTGACCTATTATGAAAAGGTCGGCGAGGAGTATGTTGCCGTAACCGGTCTGAAAACGGTTGACCTTGCAAACGGTCTGTATGTGCTGGAAAACGGCGTTTACACAAGATGTGAGGACGGCGAGTATGTGCTGACAGGCAAGACCTATTACACCCCCGCAAACTTCCGGGTAGACGAGAATCTTGTCGGTGTCAAGGTGGAAAACGATAAATTGCGGTTTACCGGTTCTGCGCTGACCATGTCGAGCGACTACTATAAAGACACTTATACCGCGATTGCTTATATCAAGGTCCGTCATGACGGGCAGGACATTTACTTCTATGCAACGAAGGCGGTCAGCCGTAGTGCAGTGCAGGTTCTGTACTCCGCGATGCTGGATGTGAGCGATGTGCGCACAGACGAATACTGCTACGAGGTGGGTGACGGCACATACAGCCGTTACACCGCCGCACAAAGAAAGCAGTTTGAAAAGCTCTGCAACGCCGCCGCAGAAGAGTAAAAAAAACAAGGTCAGCGGGGAAACCCGCTGACCGCAACAAAAAAACGCAGGATTTCTCCTGCGTTTTTTTGTTGCGTGAGGTTAGCCTGACAGGAGATATCCATATTTGGCGGAAAGGGAAAAGCAGTCATAAAATTTCAGCGCTCGGCAAGGGTATTTTCAACACGCCGGGTAAAGTACACCATCGCAATGTCTGCACCAAACACCGTAGGGGCGGATTTCGTATCCGCCCGCTGCTCAGTCGCGCACCACCCAACCGGGCGAGATTAAATAAACAGGCTGTCCGCCAATCTTCAGGATTTTTCCGTAGGGGAGGGGTTTCCCCTCCCGCTTCTTTGTTTTTTTATTTTCATAAACGCGTTGGCAACCGCCATCCAAGGCGCCAACGATACTCGAAGGCTGTCGTTTCGGCAATCTGAATGTCAAAATGCAAATGTTGTTATTTGGAAATGCCTGCAACAAACCGGCAAATCTTTGACCGTGCGGTCAGAATTTGTCGGAAAAAATTTTTATTTTTTTTGTTTTGACTCTTGACAGGTCGAAAAAATCACGATATAATGGGTTTGTGGAAAGAAATGTTATGGAATTTATATAAAGTGTTATAAATAACGGGAAAGGGGGAAAGGATATGCTTCTTGGCGAATTCAATCATACTTTGGATAATAAAAACCGTGTATCCGTTCCCGCTTCCATGCGTGCAGAGCTTGGCGCTGACTTTATGGTGGTGCGAAGCCTGCGCGGTCAGTGTCTGCGGGTCTTTTCCAAGCCTGCGTGGGACGCTTATGTGGAGCCGTTAAAGCATAAGGACCGTAAAATTTCGGAGCCTACGCTTTGGTATCTGTATCACGATGCCATGCAGACTACACCGGATTCCCTCGGGCGTATCCGCATCAGCAAGGAGCTTCTTTCCTTTATCGGTGTCAATCCGGACGAAACCTGTGCCGACCGCAATGTGGAACTGGTGGTTGTCGGTTGTGGCGATTACAGTGAGATCTGGGCAAAAGAGAATTACGAAGCTCATGTGAGCGGTATGGATATGGAAGCCATCGTTCGTGCGCTGGAAGAAAGCGGGCTGTAAGATGGCAGAATTTTCTCACCGGCCGGTATTGCTGGAGGAGTGCATCGAGGGGCTGAACATCCGTGGCGACGGTATTTATGTTGACGGCACGGCGGGCGGCGGCGGTCATTCGTTCGCCATTGCGTCGCGTCTTACGGCCGGGCGACTCATTGCCGTTGACCGCGACCCGGAGGCTGTGGCGGCGGCAAGCGAAAGGCTTGCTCCTCTCGGCGACCGCGCCAAGGTGGTAAGATCGAATTTTTCAGATATGGACCGTGTATGCACCGCCGAAGGGATAGCGGCGCTTGACGGCATCCTGCTCGACCTCGGCGTTTCGTCACACCAGCTCGAT
>URMC01000025.1 GCA_900548735.1 uncultured Eubacteriales bacterium
GTCAATGTTTTTGTCAAAATGGTTTCCGAGCGTGCGGTGGGCGCCGAGGTGATGGAGTCGCTTCTCCCGGCACAGCAGATCGTGAAGATCGTCAATGAGGAGCTGATCAAGCTGATGGGCACCTCGCAGGCGAAGCTGACGATTGCGCCCAAGCCCCCCACGGTCATTATGATGGTCGGTTTGCAGGGCGCGGGCAAAACCACGCACGCGGGCAAGCTGGCAGGCATGTATAAAAAGCAGGGCAAAAAGCCGCTTCTGGTCGCCTGTGACGTGTACCGCCCCGCCGCGATCAAACAGTTGGAAGTCGTGGGGGAAAAACTGGATATTCCGGTCTTCACGCTGGGGGATAAAGAAAAGCCGGTCAAGATCGCCAAAGAGGGCGTGAAGTACGCCGAGAAAAACGGTTTTGATATGGTGTTTATCGACACCGCCGGGCGCCTGCATATCGACGAGGCGCTGATGGGCGAGTTACAGGACATCAAGAAAGCGGTGGAACCCACCGAGATTCTGCTGACGGTGGACGCGATGATCGGTCAGGACGCGGTAACGGTAGCGGAGCATTTCAACGAGCAGTTGGATGTGACCGGCGTGATCCTCACCAAGCTGGACGGCGACACCCGCGGCGGCGCGGCGCTTTCCGTGCGCCACGTGACCGGCAAGCCGATCAAATTCATCGGTACCGGCGAGAAATTGGACGCGATTGAACCGTTTTACCCCGACCGCATGGCAAGCCGGATTCTCGGTATGGGCGACGTGCTGTCTCTGATTGAAAAGGCGGAGCAGGCATATGACCAGAAGCAGGCGGCGGAACTGGAACGCAAGATTCGTGAGTCCACTTTTACCCTGGACGATTATCTGCAACAGTTTGCGCAACTGAAAAAGATGGGCAATCTCGAAAGCCTGATGGGGATGATGCCCGGCATCAAACCCGGCGCCCTGAAAGACGCCAAGATTGACGAAAAGCAACTGGCGCGTACCGAAGCAATCATCCGCTCCATGACCAAAAAAGAGCGTGAAAAGCCCGACATCATCAACGCGTCGCGCAAAATCCGCATCTCGAAAGGGAGCGGCACCACCGTAGAGGAGGTCAACAAACTCCTCAAACAGTTTGACACCACCCGCAAAATGATGAAGCAGTTTGCCACGGGCAAACGCGGGATGTTCGGCAAGATGAAAGTTCCGTTTTGATACCATATCATCGGATTTTTATAATTTTTTCTAAAAACAAAGGAGAATTTGAACCATGGTTAAGATCAGACTTACCCGCACCGGCAAGACCCATTCCGCTTCCTACCGCATTGTGGTAGCCGACCAGCGTGACCGCCGTGACGGTCGCCCGATTGAGGAGCTGGGTCATTACAACCCCACCTCCAAGGAGCTGGTAGTAAATGCGGAGGGTGCAAAAAAATGGCTTGCCAACGGCGCTCAGCCCAGCCCCACTGTGAAGGCTCTTCTGAAAAAAGCCGGCGTGATTGACTGATTTTCGGGTGATGGATATGCCGAATCTCGAAAAAATTCTGCGGGACATTGCCGCCGCCATCGTGGATCACCCCGATGACGTGACGGTGACTTCCGAGGAGTCCGGCGATGAGGTGACCCTCACGCTTGCCGTCCATGCGGACGACATGGGGATGGTCATCGGCAGACACGGCAGAATCGCCAAGGCGATCCGCTCGGTGATGAAAGCAGCCGGCGCCACCTGCAACAAGAAAGTCAACGTTGACATCAAAGACTGAGTGCCAAAAGCACGCAAAAAGCCCCCGACCGGGGGCTTTTTGCGTGGAACGAATAATGAGGAATGAAGAATACAAAAAACGCGCTGCGGCTTCAAGAAAGCGCAACGCGTTTTTTTGGTGCACCAAGTGATTTAATATCCGAATTTTTTGCGGCTTCGATTTCGGAAAAGAATATCGTTTTCGTGCCGTCTTTGAAGTTGAAAGTAATAGTAAACTTATCGTCGAACAGGTAAATTGAGTTCACAAACCCGTCTATAAGCCGTTTTTTGCCATCCAAAGTTTTTATGTCTAATTTTCCGAACTTCTCGATTCCAAACCGTATTTGTTCTTTCGTAAAGAATCCCGTTAAAGAGTATAGGGATAGACGTTGAAATACACGAAATAAGGAAACCGCCGAGGCGCGGTATATAAATGAAGATTACCCATTATGGGACAGCCGTTAGAAAATGCAAAGAACGGCACAGAAGCCTTGCGATTGTTCGCAGGGCTTTTGTCATGTCCTAAAAATGGATATTATAAGGTATTGCACTCTTGACTAATTGCGACAAATTTGGTATAATGGTTCCAAACTTACAAGGCGGTATAGCTATGGAATCATTTGAGCCTAAAAAACTTTCACTTATACGAATATTGCAAATCTTATGGAATTATACCGATAGCAATCACCATTTAACGCACGGCGAAATTGTCAAAAAGCTGGAAAGCGATTATGATATTACAGTGGAGCGCAAGGTTATTGGACGAGATATTCGCTTGCTTGAAAGTGCCGGCTTTGAAATTATTACTACTAAGCAGGGCGTTTATCTTAATAGTCGTATATTCGAAGATAGTGAGCTGCGTTTACTCTCCGATAGTGTGCTTGCAAGTAAGCATATCACGGCAAGTCATTCCAAAGAAATAATAGAAAGGTTGGCATTGCTGTCTAATAAATACTTCAAGGCACATATTAAAAACGTGTACTCTGTAAACGATTGGAACAAGTCGGGAAACGTCGCCCTATTTTATAATATTGAGATTATTGACGAGGCGATAGAAAAGAGCAAGCAAATCAAATTTATTTATAACAAATACGGTGCGGACAAAAAGCTACATTATGCCGCAATACACGTTGCAAGCCCGTACCAGATGATATTGCATAATCAGCGTTATTTTTTAATGGCGTATGAGGAAAAGTGGAAAAGCATTCGATATTTACGTATGGATAGAATTACGAATATTGAGTTACTAAATGAAACGGCTACAAATATTCGCACGATAGACGGCTACAAAAATGGTATTGATTATAAGCGATTTTCGTCGGCTCTCCCCTATATGTTTTCCGACGAGCCACAAACGGTTTCTTTTTCCATTAACGGAGAATGGATGCTCGATCAAATCGTAGATTGGTTCGGGTATGATTTTGGGGTAACACAACAAGGTGACAAAATAATCGTTACAGTAAAAGTAAGTCTTAACGCTATGGAATATTGGGCAATGCAATATCTCAATAATGTAGAGATATTATCTCCCACTTCTTTAAGAGAGCGTATTGTAAAAAACGTAAAAGCGGCAAGTGAAAAATATTTTACTTAGGTAATCCCATTTTTGTCGCAACATATATGTTACGATAGTTATACTCAAAAGCACTTGTTTTTGAGTATATGTATTAGGATTTGGTATTGTGAAATACATTGTAGAATTTGACCATATCGTAAACGCACCGTTTATCGACGACTGCCATCAAATTGAACGAGTAGAATTTGATGACTTAAATATTCGTGATTTTTCCTGTACGGCTACAATAAAATGTCCAAAATGCGGTGAATTGTTATACGCTTCGGGTTCGGTAAAAAAGATTTATGACAAGCATATTGCTCCGCAAATTAACTGGGAACGGCATATTATTTGCGATAAGCATAATAAAGCAGTTTCTTTACAAGTATCTTTCGAGCAAGCCGTTCCAAAGTATCAAATCATATTAAAAAATTTTCTAAATAAAGAAGCAAGATTTCGCGGGTTTCTTTTATCCGGCGCACACGGCAGTCAAAGCTGCTATTATGATAAAACAAAAGAAATTTACCTTTTGAAAACCGATGCAATATCGCTTTTCCATGAAGTCGGACATGCGATTTTTGACTTAAATCGTGAAATGCTTATAGGTTTTATCAATGCTTTTTCTACTGAGGGCAAAAATGCTAAAACTATAGAGAAACTCAAACTCTTTCTAGAAAAGAAAACAAATCTATCACTAAAATATAGTCAATGTGTTTCATCGGGTTACTTTGAAAATCATTCCATATAAGCAAGCGTTGCTTATTGGGAGTGGTTCGAAGCAAGATTAATTGCAAGCGAATTATACTATGAAGTTTTAGATATTTTCGGTGCAATAACAAACAGAAAGCATATATGCTATTATCACGGTGTCGGGCACGGTAAAGCCTATTACCGTAGGGTTTTACCGGCAGAAGAATTTTTTGCAGAGTATTTTTCTTTATGTGCCGCAGATGAACGTTTTCAACTTGATATTCTGCAATCGGCTTTCCCTGAAACGGTTAAAGAATATAATCGCATTATGAAAGGTTTATATACAACATACGAAGGAGCAATTTTATGAACGCTATTGATAAAAAACGTAGCCAACTCAAACAAAATGCGGTCAACTTTTTACTTAACGAAATTTATGACGGCAATGATATTCTATGTCCAAGTTATATAAGTGTTATGATTACCGCACGAGATAAAAAGGAATCCCCAATCAATTATGAAAATGACCTAAAAAGTTTTAAGGCTTTATTTAATGCTGGCGAAGAAAAGTATAGAATTGCATTATGGAACAGCTTGGTATATAGCTTTAACAACACTACAAAATTTTGTGTAAGAGATTTTTCTACCGAAGAATTTGCATTTATAAAATCGGCAATTAGGGCTTCGGATCATCCTATGTATGAAGAAAACGTCAATGATCCGATTGAAACCGATAGGCTTGTTTTGCGTAAAATGACAAAGGATGATTGTAAGCTGTTAGCGTATCATCTCAAACATGACGGTGATTTTATGATATTTACAGGCTATCCTACAACAAAAAAGTGGGTACAACGGTATGCTAATAGGCTTGCTCCGACGTTCTTTACAATAGTAGAAAAGTCTACGAGTGAAGTCGTCGGTTATATTGGCATAAATGTGTTTGAGTTGTCGGCAACGGGACTATTGGAATACTATATTTTCAAAGAATATCGAAAGCGCGGTTATTGCAAAGAAGCCATAAACAAATTAGTCAATATGACGCTGAATAATAAAATATATGAACCGATAGAAACTGTACAAGCGTGTATCTATAAAAGGAAAGTGTTAAAATTAAACGCCGTTCGCGCAAGAATCTCTATCGTTAATACTGCTTCTATCAACACAGTAGAAAGTTGTGGGTTGATTTGCGAAGCTGCCATACATAAAACAATATTTATAAAAGATATTGGTTGGACGGACGAAAAAGTATATTATATCACTAAGGAGATGCTACATGAAAAATCTATTTAACTATGCCACAAAGGAACTGTCGCAAGACGCATTTTTAATGTGGTTGTTTGAAAATTATGACGATTCCGAACTCGGAGAAATTGCCAATGCTTTGCTCGGAAATTTTTGCAATTTTCAAAAAGATGAAAAAGTGCATAGCCTTGAAACTGTGGCGCAATGGTGCAAAATCGATATTACAGTTTGGATGACTACAACGTTCAATCGAAAAATCGTATTATGCATTGAAGATAAAACATTTTCCAATGAACACAATCAGTTATCTACATACAATGCGCATATCGACGGTGTGTCCGATCATACAAAATATAAAATTTTTTATAAAACAAGTAGGCTTGAAGATGACGAAAAAGAGCGCGTAAAAGCAAGCGGTTGGAGAATCGTTGATATTGACGAAATCAATGCATTTTGGGAAAAATATCAATCGTGCACTAACCTTATTGTGTCGCAATACGCGCAATATGTAAATAAAATAGCGATTGCAATTAATAATAAAAGCAAGCCCCAAGAGAGCAAAACAATAGCGGATTTTTTGTCTTGGAAGTCATATTTCGAGAACATTGTTATTCCCGTATTGAAGAAAGATTTTGGCTCATCGTGCCATTTCGGCTCTTGGAAAGCGGGACAGTATCCCTATGTTGTTCTCTATATAAAAAAGGAAGGATTTGGAACGAGAAATATTCCATATTTAGAAATACGAAGTCGCGATTGCTGTAATAATAAAGCCCTTGCAAGAATTCTTTGCTATGGTGTATCTGATGAAGATTTAGCAAAAAATCAGCAGAAATTGATTGACAATATAAAAGCAATTCCCGAATACGAATGCAAGGGGTTAGTAACCTCACATAAGGGGAAGAATATTCACCCCAAACAAGTGGGATATTCTAAAACTTTTGAAAATATCGAAACGAATGAACAATTTATCGGTTTCACGAAAAAATATATAGACTTGTATTTGCAAGCTATGCAAGAGTGGTCGTAATCCCATATTTGGGACAGCGTATATGTTAGAATGTGCATAATAACTTTTAGGAGGTGCATTTATGAGCACAATTTCAAAAACAAGTAGATATTGTTGCACTTGCAAACATTTCGGTGGGAAGGCTACGTTGAAAGGTAGTATTGTAGAGTACGAAAACACAAGTCATACCTGTAAAATCGGAGCAAGAGGAAGCGGTAATGTTAATCCTGCAATGACTTCCGCTTGTCCTAAATGGCAAGAACGGGATAAGTAAGCATTTGCAAGAATTGTAAAAACTACACGCAAAAGGCGAAGCCGCAACAACGACTTCGCCTTTTACTATTTTCCAATATAAAAAGTAAATCCGAACCAATCACTTGTTACAATGATATGATTCGGATTATACTCTCTTGGTGCTCCTGCGGAGACTCGAACTCCGGACACCTTGATTAAAAGTCAAGTGCTCTACCATCTGAGCTACAGGGGCTTGTCAGGCACCCGTATATCATACCACAGGAAAAGACTTTTGTCAACACCTATTTGCGAAATTTTCTGATTTTTTTATTTTCCTTGCAGTCGTTCCTGTAATTTCGCCGCAAAAAGCCGCACGTGCTCCGGCAAATAGCCCGGCAAGATTCCGTCTCCGTCCTCGTCCTCGGTGATAACGGTACGCATCCGGCGTGCGATCAGGCGGTCAACCCCTTTCTGTGCCGCCACGTTCAGCTCTCCGCCAAAATATAAAAGGTCCTTTGCACTCTCCTGCACTCCGGCAGGGAAGCCGCGCCCGGCATAGCTTTCCAGAAAGTCCGGATAGGCGCAACACAAAAAAAGGGAATGCGGCGTGTTTTGCAGCACGTCCCTGTATTTTTTTGCGTATCCTCGTGCTGCGCGGTGAAGTTTTCCGAAGCGCACGGCACCCCCGAGAACCACAAAACCGTACCCCATGGGGGGCGGGGTGTTTTCGGTCAGATCCGCCACGGTTACATCAAACTGCGGTAAGAGCGCTTTCAGCTCGTGCGCCGCCCGCGCACAGGTGCCGCTTTTGCCGGCATAAGCGATCAGAATTTTCATCATGCGCCCTCCTTTGCTTCATTACCCCCATTATACGCGATGAAAAATCACTTGTCAATGCCGAAATTCACGCCGGGGCTTTTCTTTTTGCCGAAAATATGATATACTGAGGGCAAAGACGCATAGCCTGACAGGCTAAGGAGGGCATATGGCTGACGAAAACCTGAAAGAAGCATTCCTGCACCCAGCGGATAACCGCCGCCCCATGTATTATTTTGAACTGCCCGCCATTGACGACGAAACGCTCTCCGAGCAACTGATGAACGCGGTGCAGACCTGCCGGCGCAGTGGGTGCTCTACCATCATCCCCCAGTTGCCGCTGGGCACAGAGCTGGATGCCGCCGGCATTGCGCGCGTGTGCGATATTTTTGCGGAGCTCCTTTCTTTTGCCAAAAAAGAGGGGCTGAAGGTCGGCTTTTACTTGGATCCCGCCTTTGAACATGCGGTCATCCGGGAGATGAGTTCGATCGGGAACAACGATATGCGTGCCAAAATTCTGGAGTGCAAGGAATACATTTGCTCCCGCAACGAAAAAGTTTCCCGCCCGCTCCGCCACGAGATGCCGCTTTCCGTGGTGGCATATGCGGAGGAGACCTGCGAGATTATTGACCTGCGCCCGTTCGTGCGGGACGGAAAAATTCAGTGGAACGCCCCGGACGGCAACTGGGTCGTGCGCGAATACTTTGCCGCGGAGGATACGGAGCGCGAAGGGGCAAATTATCTTTCTTATGATGCTTCATATCGCTACCTTTCCGCGGTGTTTACGCTTTTCCAGCCGGTGTTTGTACCATACCTCGGCACCACGCTGACGGTGCTTGCTTACTCCGGCATCGGTTTCAACGGCAAAAACCGGAGAAGCTGGGACCCTTCGTTCAATGAGTTGTTTGAAAAGCGCTTCGGCTTTGACCCCGCGCCGGTTTATCCCGCGCTGTTCGGCTATATCGGCAAAAAAACCGATCATATCAAAACGTTGCTGATGACGGTGCGCGCCTCCATGATCCAGCACGGGATCATGCACGCCCTGCGCGATTTCGCGGTGGAGCACGGCTTGAAGCCCTTCGGCAATCTGTCAGAGCCGAAACTGACCGCCTGCTCGTGGCTGGTGGGTGACGCGATGCTCAACAATATCTATTCCCCCTGTGCGCTGTTGGATAAAGCCTATATGTATGGGGTCAATTCCGTCAAAATCGCCGCGGGCGCCGCGTATAATTTCGACGAGGAGCGCGTGAATGCAGAGCTTTTCCGTAATTACGGCGGGTGTAGCTCCGGGTCGCTTTGTAATGACGCAATGAACGCCTTTGCACGCGGGGTCAACTGTGCCGCCTTCCACCTGACGGACGCATTGACGGGTGACGCAACCTTCGGCGATTTTGCCGCGCGTGTGCAGACTCTGCTGCGCGGCGGGCGGCATGTTTCGGATATTGCCATGCTGTATCCCATTTACCACCTGCACAGCAAGGTCAACCTGTATTTCTCGCCCACCCACGGGTATGAGTATCCGGTAACGCCCCCCACAGCGGATTACATGACGCTGATCAACTCCATTTCCATCTATTCGGGACATGACCTCACGGTGCTGCACCCGGAGGTGCTGAACGCACGGTGCTATGCCGAGGACGGGGTGCTGTATCTGAAAAACGCCCATAACTATGAGCGTTTTCGCGTGGTGGTGTTGCCCAGCACCGATATGATCAGCCTGGAAAACCTGAAAATCCTCAAAACCTTTTTTGACGGGGGCGGCAAAATTCTCGCCACCGGCGTGTTGCCGACTAAGGCGTTTGAGTATGACGAAACCGGGGAGAATGACCGCATGGTGCAGCGCCTGACCGAGGAAATTTTCGGCAGAGACGCGTGCGACCGGCATGTGATGAAGGACTATTGCCACCACAAAAACGAGGCGGGAGGGGAATCGTTTTTCCTGTATTTCAATTTCTCCGCTACGGACGGCACGCAGATGACCAAAAGTTCCACCGTCAACGAGGCGCTCAACTCCTTTGACATTCCGTTTGACGTCTATTTGCCGGGGATGCTGCGCCTGGAATGCACCGGGGGGCTGAATTCCGCCTATCCGGAGTTCAGCACCATCGGGCTGCACCGTTCTTTCCCGGGCGGGGGGATGATGGGGCATATTCACAAGCACCGCGGGGACGCGGATATTTACTATTTCGCCAATACCACCAAGCTGGAATATAATCACCATGTGCTGTTGCGCGGCGCGTTTGACGTGGAGGAGCGCAATCCTTATACCGGGGAATGTCATGAGCGCCATCGCAAATTCTTCCGCTACAAGGGCGAAATTTATACTAACCTGCGCCTTACGCTTCACCCGTCGGAATCGGTGTTCTTCTATGCGACCAAAGCACCGCTTTCGGACGAGGAGATTGCCGCCACAGAGGAGATCACGTCCATTGACCATCTGCGCGGTGAGCATGCCGCGCTGATGAGCGAATTCTGAACCAACAAAAAAGCCTTCTCCTGCGGGAGAAGGCTTTTTTGTTGGTTTTTATTGCCCGGTATTCAACCGAAAGGCTATCGAAGCCCGGTGTTCTTAATGTTCCTTTTATGTTGCCACCACCAACACGGTTTTTACATCGTAGTGCCGGAAAAGCTCCAGTCTTTCCCGGTCGATGATCTCGCCCGATATCGCAATCGGAATGGCGGGAGGGCAGGAAACCGTGGGCGCAGCGCAGACTCTGCCAAGCGCTTTTTCCACAGGTACGGTTTCCGCGGGGGAGAAGATCGCCTCCCGCACGGTCATAGCGACCTTTGCCGGGGGCAGGGTGAAGGGAAACGGCTCCCGGAGGGGGAGCTTGTTTTTCCCCAGTGCCGTGACCAGCTTTTGCAGATCGGTGGTTTTTGTTTCGGAGGAGGGCATCAACACCACGTGCTCTTTGTCTGCATATTCGCACTCGATATTTGCACGGCGCAGTAAATCCGCGATTTCGGTGCCGTCAAGCCCTTCGGGGGCAAGCAGGGTCAGCTTCATCGGCTCGGTGTTTTCCAGCACCTGCCAGCCGTTTTCCGTCATCAGGCTACGCGCTTTGTCCGTCCGTTCCGCGCCCTTGTACAGCTTGGCGCAAAATTGCCCGGTCAGATACCGGTTGCAAAGATCCAGCGAGCAGAGCGTGAGGTAGGAGGGGCTGGTGGAGCCGAACAGCGCCATCGCTACTTTGGCGTTTTCCGCAAAGCCCTGCGGTGCGGTTTTTCCGATGTGCAGATACGCGCCCCCCGTCAGCACGGGCAGGGTCTTGTGGGCGGAGTCACAGCAAAGGTCGGCGCCTGCGTCCATCGGGTGCAGGCTTTCCGGCAGGAATTTCAGATACGCGCCGTGCGCGTTATCTACCAAAAGCGGCACACCATAGCGGTGGCAGACCCCGGCAATTTCCCGCACCGGCAGAAGCCCGCCGAGATAGTCCGGCGTGGTGATGTATACGGCGATGGGCGCTGCTTCCGCGCTTTCCAGCGCGGCTTCCACGTCCCTTGCGGTGAGCGGGCAACTGCAAAGGGAGCCCGAGTCCTCGGGGGTCAGCCATGCCACATCCAGGTCACACAGTGCCAGTGCGTACAAAAATGTTTTATGCGCATTGCGCGCGGCAAGCACGGTTTTGCGCCCCTCGCTTTTGGCGGCAACCGCCGCCAGATACAGCATTGCGCGGATGCACTGGCTGGAGCCCTCTGTG
Organism: uncultured Eubacteriales bacterium; assembly: GCA_900548735.1. GTDB lineage: Bacteria > Bacillota > Clostridia > Oscillospirales > CAG-272 > Firm-07. Next base: position 10,959 of record URMC01000025.1, read on the forward strand.
GAATAAAGCGTTTTGCCTGAGCCGAACAGCGAGGCGGCGTTCCGCTCGCTTTCCCCGATGATACCGTCCGCCACATACAGCTCGTCCGCACCGGCAATTTCGGTAATATCCCAGCTTTCCACACCGAGAAAGCGATTTCCCTTGTGCCCGGGCATGTGAAACCGAACCGGGTTTTTGATCGCATTGGCACGTACAAAATCAAATATGGGGGTATTCATTTTATTTCTCCGATTTTTCTGCAACCTTGATCATGATAGCGCATTCAATGCGCTTTTTGAACAGCTCACACCCCGGCGCATATACACCGCGGATGGTGCCGGAGGCGTGAAACGCGTTGGCGGCGCACCCGCCGGAGCAATAGAGCTTCGCCCAGCAGTCCGCACATTCCGGGCGGGCGTAAGCATTGCAGGAGCGGAACTCCTCGCGCAGCGCCTCATTGGTCACGCCGTGCCAGATGTCGCCGAGCTTATAATTGCTTTCGCCCACAAACTGATGGCAGGGGTAAAGGTCACCCCACGGGGTCACTGCCATATATTCGGTGCCGGAGCCGCACCCCGAAATGCGTTTGTAAATACAGGGACCTGCCGTCAGATCGATCATGTAGTGGTAGAAGGTAAAGCCTTTGCCTTCCTTTTCACGGCGGAGCATTTCCGTGGCAAGAATCTCATACTGCTCCTTGACCACCTCAATGTCGGCGGGGGTCAGCGCCATCGGGTCGTCCGGCGCGGCGACCACCGGCTCCATGCTCAGCTCCGTAAAGCCAAGGTCCGCCATGTGGAGCACGTCTTTGGTGAAATCCGGGTTGCGGTGGGTAAAGGTGCCGCGCATGTAATAGTTTTTGCCACCCCGTGCCGCTACCAGCTTCTGAAATTTCGGCACGATTTTGTCATAGCTCCCGTGCCCGGCAAGGTCCACGCGTGTGGCGTCGTGAATTTCTTTGCGCCCGTCAAGGCTCAGCACCACGTTGCTCATTTCACGGTTGCAGAAGTCGATGACCTCATCGTCGATCAGCACGCCGTTGGTGGTCAGCGTAAAGCGGAAGTTTTTGCCGTGCGCTTTTTCCACACTGCGGGCATAGGCAACCGTCTCTTTGACCACATCCCAGTTCATCAGCGGCTCGCCGCCGAAGAAGTCCACTTCCAGATTCCGGCGCGTGCCGGAGTTTTCAATCAGAAAATCAATCGCCCGTTTGCTCACTTCAAGCGGCATCAGCGCCCGCTCGCCGTGATACTTGCCCTGGCTTGCAAAGCAATAGGAGCAGTTGAGGTTGCAGGTGTGCGCCACGTGCAGGCACAGCGCCTTGATCACATTACCGGAGCGCGCTTTGAAAGTGCCCGCCATATCCCGGTAAGTGTCCGGCGTGAACAGCTGACCGGATTTTTCCAGTGCCGCAATATCGTCATAGCACTGTTCCAGTTCTTCCTTTGTCACATCCGGGCGGTCGCCGTATTTTTTCAGCAGTTCCGCCACCAGCGCCTCGCGCTCCGTGTTCTGATACGCGGCGATCATATCATACGCCACGTCGTCCACCACGTGCACGGCGCCGGAGCAGGTGTCCAGCACGATGTTATATCCGTTCAGTTTGTATTGATGTACCATGAAATCCTCCTTACGATGAAAAAGTGCCGTCCTGAGACGGCACTTATAGCGGTATTTCTCAGCCTTACTTCTCTTCGGTCTTGTTCTCGCAGGACTGATTGGCAACGCCGCAGCTGGTTTTGCAGGCGGACTGGCAGGAGGTCTGGCATTCGCCGCAACCGCCGTTTACCGCGCTCTTGCAAAGATTTCTGGTTTCCAGAGTTTCAATTCTTTTCATGACTACATCTCCGTTTCTAAACCCCGTGGGCTATTAAACTACTGAAATATTATAACATACATTTTTTTTGCTGTCAACCCCTTTTGCGGGGCGCACGGAATTATTTCTTTCTTGCGGGAATTTTGCTTTCGATCTCGGCAATCATCGCGGCAATCTTTTCTTTTGCCGCACCTGCCGCCTCGTCGGGTGCCGCATCAAAGGTAAAGGACTTGTTTCTCGCGGTCAGTTCCACCGCGCCGCGTTCCAGCGTGCGGGGGCTCACGATGATACGGAGCGGTACGCCCAGCAGGTCCGCATCCGAGAACATCACGCCTGCGCTGATGTTGCGGTCGTCGTAAATCACTTCCACGCCGAGGTCTTTCAGTTCCTCATACAGCTTGTCCGCCACCTCGCGCACGCCGGGGTCATCCACGCGCAGAGCGCACAGATGCACCTGCCAGGGTGCAATGGTCATCGGCCAGATGGGACCGTACTGGTCACGGCTGACCTGGCACACGGACGCCACAAGCCGCCCCACGCCGATGCCGTAGCAACCCATGATGGGGTATTGCAACACACCGTCCTGATCGAGATACTGCATATTCATACTCTTGGTGTACTTGGTGCCGAGCTGGAAGATGTTGCCCACCTCGATGCCGCGTTTGATGGTGATGGAGTGCTTGCCGCACACCGGGCAAACGCCGCCCTCGGTTGCTTTTGCCACACTCACGTATTCCACATTGCCGATGTCGCGCGCGAGATTCAGCCCTTTGTAGTGGTAGTTTTCCTTGTTTGCGCCGGCAACCAGCGCGCCGATGCCGCGAAGCGACTCGTCATATACCACCGTCACGTGTTCCGGCAGATCTTTCGGGCCGATAAAGCCGGGGTGCAATCCCATTTCCTCGGTCACGGTCGCCGCGTGAACCTCGCCGCCCACCACGTTGCGCAGTTTGGTCTCGTTAACTTCCAGGTCGCCGCGGATAAAGACAATCACCAGTGCGTCGTCCGCGTTTTTCTGATACAGCACCGCCTTGCAGGATGCTTTTGTCGGCGCGTGCAGGAAGTTGCAGACTTCCTCGATCGTTTTCTGATGCGGGGTCTCCACCAGCTCCAGCGGCTCCGCCGGGGTCTCCTCGTTCTTCACAATGCAGTCGGCAACTTCCATATTGGAGCGGTAACCGCACTCAGGGCAGAGCACGATGGTGTCCTCTCCGATGTCGGTCAGCAACATAAACTCATGCGAAACTCTGCCGCCCATCATTCCGGAGTCGGATTTCACCGCCACCACTTCCGGCACGCCGCAACGGGCAAAAATGCGCTCATAGGCATGGTAACAGATGTCATAATACCGTTCCAGATCTTCCTGCGAGGTGTGGAAGGAATAAGCGTCCTTCATCGTAAATTCGCGGGTGCGGATCAGCCCCCCGCGGGAGCGCGGCTCGTCGCGGAATTTGGTCTGAATCTGATAAATCATAAAGGGGTATTTGGCGTAACTCTGCGCCGCGTCACGGGCAAGTTGCACCGCCGCCTCCTCAAGCGTCATCCCCAGCACCATGTCAATGCCGTTGCGGTCCTTGAAGCGGAGCAATTCGGATCCCACGCTCTCAAACCGCCCGGATTCCTGCCAGAGAGTGGCGGGCATCACAACGGGGAACATCACTTCCTGCCCGTCGATGCGATCCATTTCCTCCCGCATGATGTTTTCGATTTTTTTGGTGATCCGTTTTGCCGGCATAAAGAGCGAAAATACGCCCGTGCCGACCGATTTGATGTAGCCGCCGCGCACCATCAGCGCCTGGCTTTCCACCACACAGTCGGAGGGGGCTTTTTTAAAGCGCTCACCCAGCAATGCCGTAAGTTTCATAATCTTCCTCCGAAAAATATAACAATAATAACCATAATATAGCACAATCCGCCCCGCTTGTCAAGAAGCCGCGGCAAAAAAGAAGCCCCGCGCCATGGCGCGGGGCAAATCAAAGAGGTCGGGGCGATTATTCTTCCGCCGTCAGCAGAAGCAGCTCGCTTTGCAGCGCCCCGTCCAACCGAACGCGGATGCCCTCGTTTTTGAGAGAATACCCCGATACGTGCGCAGTTTCGCCCGAATTGTCAAAGCGGACAAGGTACGTTTTCGCCGCGTCGGTTCCGCGCGGGAAAACGCGCTGTTCCGCCGCCGCGTCCCCGGCTAAGCGGAACACGCCGATCGTACTGCGGGTGCGGTCATCCGCCGCCCGTTCCAGAATGCACACCCCGCGGGGCGTGGCGCCGCAGATTTCGGGCGTGTGGTGATAAATCCGATCCCGCCCGGCAAAGGGGCGAATGTGCGACTTGTATATTTCAATCGTGTGGCGGACAAATTTCAGTTGCTCCGGATTCGGGGTGCTGCCTACCGGATTGTAGTCGTTGGTGGTGGGTCTGCCGAAGAGCGCGTGGCGTAGCTCCGTGTCAAGCGAGCCCTTGCAATGGCTGTACATCCCGCTGAAAAGCCGGTCTACATATTCCGGCGGCAGCACCATCGTCATGCCGTTGGTCACGGCGATACTGCGGGGCGGGATATTCCAATCGGATACCCATGTGTGTGCAAAATTGCGTACCATCCCCACATCGGTGCGCCCGCCCCCGGCGGAGCAGTTTTCAAAAACCACATCAGGAAAGCGCCGGCGGAGCCGCCCGAACATCTCTTCCACCAGTTGCGTCTGCCGCAAAAGTCCGCAGGCGGGGAAGCCGTTTTGCACCGTTTTGGTAAACCACGCCGTTTCCGATGTGTTATGGTCGAGGCGGAAAAGGTCGAGTTGGTATTCTTCAATCACGCGGGCGATTTCGCTTTCCACAAAGTCAAGGGCTTTTTCGTTGGTCAGGTCGAGAAATTCACTGCGCTCTCCTGTGAGGTAGGAGGGGGCAAAAAAGTCCGGGTGTTCTGCGGCGGCGCGGGAAGCGGCGCCGATGCGCTCCGCTTCCATCCAAAGCCCGAACAAAAGCCCCTTGCTGTGAATATAATCCCGCGCTTCGGCAATGCCGTTCGGGAAAAGTTCGGGGTCAACGTGCCAGTCACCCGTGCGCTTGCCCCACTCCTTGGTGGCGGCACCGGGCGGGCAGTACCAGCCCGCGTCAATAATCAGCGTTTCCGCCCCGACCTCGGCGGCGGTGTCGGCAAAGTGGCGGATTGCCGCCATGTCCATCGTGCGCTCCGGTCCGATCCCGGCTTCCACCAGCCCCTTGATCCCGCGTGCGGTGGGCAGGGTGAACACCGAGCGGCGCAGGTGTGCATGCATGGCGTTTACGGCGTCGTCCAGATCGCCGATAATCATGCCGATGTGCATTGCGGGAACAGAGAAGACTTCCCCCGCCGCCAGCACCAGCTGTGGGTGCGGCGCGGCGAGCGAAAAGCGGAACGAGACCCGCGCCCGGCATCCTTTATCGGTCGGCTCGGTGTTGCGGTCAAACCGGAATTCAAACCCCGCGGCGCTCGCCAGCTGCCCGAAAAAGAGGGAACCGTGCAGATTGTTCCGCAGGAAAAATGCCGGGTGGCGGTGCCGCCCGCGCCCATACTTGCCGCCGATGCAAAGCGCCCCTTCCGGCAAGGGCTGCCAGTGAAACAGCCCCTCACAGCCCCAGTTGGAGGATTGCATGGTGCCAAGCGAAAACCAGTTTTCAAAATCTTTTGTTTCCAGCGCGCGGTTGGCGGTGCCGCTTGCTTCTTCCACACTCCCGGCAAATACCGCAAGGTCGCCTATGCGCACGGGTGCCGTGCCGTTGTTGCACAGTTCCAGCCGGCGCTCCATCATCGGCGTGCCGTCCAATACCGTATGCACCCTGACGACAAAGGGCAACAGCGTACTTTCCAGCGTCAGAATCCCGTGCAGAACTGTATTCTCGCCCCGTGTTTCCTCCCGCTTTTCAAACGAGACAAACGCCAAATCAAAATCCAGAGTTACACCGTCCACCGAAAGGCAGAATGCGTTGGCGTCCGGGTGGTCGGCAAAGGAGAAGCGGGTGGGCAAATCCTCTAAAATGTTCAGCGGAAAGCCCGCGGCATTGTAGCCGCCGGTCACCAGCCGCCCACCCACCAGACACTCCTCATAGACAAAAGCCCCGGAACGGTAGCAGAAAACCCGTGTTTTCCCTTCCTCATGCACATAAATATCCTTAAAATCGCTTGTTGCGGAAATCACTTGCATGGCGCGCCTCCTTTGTGAGATTGATTTTATTGTAGCGAAAGAATTTTTATATTTCTATAACAAACCGTGCGGAAAATATGATATAATGGTCAGGAAGAAAGAGAGGCGAGCAAATTGCCGTATGAGCCGCAACTGAATATTCCGTTGTTGCCCTTTGAGGGCGGCGGAATTGACTTTCAGCACTCTGCCATAGAAATGATCGCCCCCGCGCAAAATGAGGAGATGCACCTGCACGACAGCTGTGAAATCTATGTCAACGTGTCCGGCAACGGGGCTTTTATGGTGGAAAAGGCGCTGTACCCGATCACCAGAGGGGATATCATCATCACCCGCCCGAACGAACTGCATCACGCCGTGTTTCGCCCCGGTGCCGTGCATGAACACTATTGCATCTGGTTCCGCGCCAGAGAGGACAGCCCCTTTGCGGCGCGCTTTTTCGGAAGAGAGCGGGGGGAGGGGAACCTGCTTTCCCCCTCGGGGGAAGAAAAGGAGCGGCTGTTGCGCCTGCTTGCCGCGATGGAGAACAAAAAAGAAACCCCCCCGGCGCTGACGGTGGCGTTTTTACGGGTGCTGGCACTGATTGATCAGAGCGAAGCGGCAGGCGCGGAGCCGACGGACCTGCCGGAGCCGCTGGGGGCGATTCTCGGTGAAATCCGGCAGGAATACCGGGAGCAGGTGCGGTTTTCCGAGATTGCCAAGCGGCATTTTATCAGTCAGAGCACGCTCGGCAGGCTTTTCCACACCTACCTTCACGTATCCCCGCATGGGTATCTGGAGGATCTGCGCATGGCGGAAGCCAAGCGTCTGCTTGCCGCAGGTGCCGATGTTACCGCCGCCGCCTTTCACAGCGGGTTTTCGGACGCTTCACATTTTATTCTCCTGTTCCGGCGGCGTTTCGGCATCACCCCGGGGAAATACCGCACCATGCAGGAGAGTCCGGAAAATAAATAGTCTATTCTGCACACCGCCTGCATAGGTTTTCTAAAAAAGGAGGTGTGTGGATGCACAGATTGTATTATGCGCTGGCGGAGGCGCTTTCCGGGCGGGCGGTGCGCGCCGCGGGCGGTGCCACATCCATGCTCGGTAAGGGCAGGGAACGCTTTGATATGGAAATGCGGGCACTCCGCGCGGACACGGCGGAGGATCTTGCCCTGTTACAGAACGGGGTGCTTGCCGGGAATTACGGAAAAACGGGCGGCGCAGAGCTGTTGCGATTGGGGGAGGCACTTTCCGAAACCGTTACCTCCTCCTTGGGTGTTGCGTGGTTGTTGCGCGGTAAAACTCTGCGCGTATGGGGGCTTTTTGACCGTGTGCGGCTTCTCTCCACGCTGACCGAACGCCTTTCGCATATCATTGAATTACTGGAAACCGCCACCGCCGGGGAGGCGGCACCGGAGTTTGCGGCATTCCGCACGGCGGCATGCCGCCTGCCTTTCCCGGAGGAACAGTTGCGGGAGGATTTGCAGGAGGGCACACCGTTGCCGGAAATTCTGCTGATTCTGCGCATGGAGGCGTGGCAAAGGGCGTTGCGTGACGCATACATTTCCGCCGCCGCGCTGTTTCTTGCCAAAAACTGAGCCAGGGGCTGTTAAAACCGAATGAGGTTTTAACAGCCCCTTTTTTACGGCACGGAATTTCTCGTTTTTTTGCTTTCCCCTTGAAAATGCAAAGGGGAAATGATATACTGAAATCAGATATTACCTGCCCAAAAGAAAGGAGAAGAAAATGTTGCACCTTTACCATTCCCCTGCCGTGTTTGCCGCGCGCGGGCGTGCGCTGACCGTCCTTGCGCTGATGCAGGATGGGGAAGAGCTTTTCCCCCAGCTGGAGCTGGTTGCCGATGTCGGTGAAGGCATTTTTACTCTTCGGATGTTGCCGGAGGACGGCATCATGACCGATGAGAGCTTCACGCTTTTCTCGGTGCAGATTCCTGCGGAAAAACTGCGCGGCGAGCGCCTGATCTACCATTTCACCTCCGGCGGAAAGGAAAGCGCACGCTATACCGTGCCGCTTCTCAATCTGCCGGAGTTGCCGCCGCTGATCATCACGGAAACCTTTTTGTGGGCGGGCGCGTGCGCCTACTTTGAAATTTATAATACGACTGACCGCACGCTGGCGCTTTCGGATTTTGCGCTTTTGATGGATCGCCCCGGCGTCGGCAAATTCCGCAACCCGATGCGCCCCGCAGGGGATGACCGCCTGCCGCCGCACACCGCGGCGATTCTGCGGTTCCTTACCCCCGCCGTGAAAAACGATAAGAGTTATCAGCCGGGCAAGGACGCGTTTTTTGCAGGGCTGGAAAAACTGAGCCCCTCCACCTGTGGGGAGCAGGATCTGCGGAACGTGCTGTATTTTGAGTGCGACCTGACCGCCCAAAATCCGGAAACGGGCGCATACGTGCTGCAAAACGGCTGTTTTGAGCCTTTCCAGCGCTCCCACGCGGTCACCTATTTTCTGACGCCTGCCAATGGGGGAGAAGCGGAAGCGTTTTACCGCCTTTCCATCAATGTGGACTTGCCGTATCACGATATTTTCTGCCGCCGCGCGGCACTTTGGTATCCGGACCCGCAAAATCCGTCGAAGGCGGTGTTGTATGAGGCGTTCCGCGCCCCCACCCCCGGCTACCCCGACCCTGCGGGGGGCTACCCCGATGCCGCAGATTCCGTGCCCCCCGCACTGATGCCGGTGTCGCCCTGTCATGAGGCGACCTACGGCGGCGGTGAGCTTCAGGTGAGCTTTGCCGCGCTGGGCGAGCGGACGGAATACCCCCGCCTGTGGTTGAAAAACGCCGACGGTGCGTATGAGGAGTATCACCCCACCCCCGATCATAACGGATATTTTACGGTCACCCTCCCCGCCGCCGTGGCGGAGCCGCTGGAAACGCTGGAATACTATGCGGAAATGACCGGCGGTTGCTACACCGCGCGCATGGGCTCCGCAGAACACCCGGTGACGGTGCGGCTGTTTGACCGCGCCGGCCCCCGCGTGCTCTCACTGACCCCTGCGGACGGGCAGGTGCTGGAAAAGGAGCTGTTGCCCACTATCTGCGCGCGTTTCTCCGACCGCTCCGGGGTCAATCTTTCGCTTTCCATCCTCTGCCTTGACGGGCGCAACGTCACCGCCGAAGCAGATTGGACGGGGGACGGTGTGCGTTTTGTGCCCCGCAAGCCCCTTGCGTTCGGCAAACACACCATTGAACTGACCCTGCGCGATATGCTGGGCAACCGCACCTACCGCAAAGCGCTTTTTGCCATCGGAAAGGGTGCAAAACTGCACTGTTTCATCGGGCAGGTGCATTGCCACACCGGGGATTCGGACGGCGTGGGAACGCCGGAGGAGGCAATCCGGTTTGCCAGAGAGCAGGGGCGGGTGGATTTCTTTGCCGTGACCGACCACTCCCACCTTGTCACCCCTGACCGTTACGCGGCGCAGGTCGTGCTCTCCGAGCGTTGCAACCGCCCCGGTTCGTTTGCCTCCATTCACGGCTTTGAAATGACGTGGAACAACAAAAACGGTTACTGGGGGCATATGAACGTCCTCGGCTCCGACCTCTATGAGCGGATGATCGATGACGTAGACCTGCCGAAATTCTATGAAGAACTGAAAAAACACCCGGAGTCGGTGGCGATGTTCAACCACCCCGGTGACACCTGGGGCAACTTCAACGATTACGCCTGGCACGACCCGGAGATTGACCGTATCGTGTGCCTGGCGGAACTGTGCGGCGGCTCCTATGACCGACAGTACGCGCTGATGCTCTCCAAGGGCTGGCACGTGGCGCCGGTGTTCAATGAGGATAACCACAAGGCGGACTGGACGCGCGCGACCAACGGTTGCGGCGTGGTGCTTGCCCCTGCGCTTTCCAGAGAGAATATTTTGGACGCCATGCGCCGCCGCCGCGCCTACTCTACGGATGACCGCAGCACCGAGGTGTATTATAAGGTCAACGGAGAGTGGCTGGGCTCCACTCTGAACGCGCCGGAAAAGCTGACCGTCAGCGTAGAGGCGCACACCAAAAACGAGCAGGGGCTGGGGCTGCTGCAGCTGGTCAGTGAGGACAACATCGTGGTGGCGCATATCTCCGTGGGTGCCCGCCGTGATTTTGTGTGGCAGGTGGAGCTGGACCCGGATTTTGATTATTACTATATCCGCATCACCAACGGCAAAAATTATACCGTCACCGCCCCGGTGTTTGTCACCGGACGGGATCTTCTGAACATCACCGCCCTTGACTGCGGCATTACAAAGGACGAGCGGGATTTTTACGGCGCTACCCTGACATTTTGCAATACCGCCGCACGGC
>URMC01000026.1 GCA_900548735.1 uncultured Eubacteriales bacterium
GTCAGTTCGGTACCCATCAGCGACCAGGTGCCGCTGGAAATGTAGACAAAATCCGGCTCAGTGGCGGGCACCGAGATGACCGCGCTTGCCGTATCGTGCGACGCCACGTGGTACACGTCCAGTTTCGTGCCGCCGAGTTCCGCCGAAACGGCATCCGAAAGCCCGCCGAGACACGTACCGGCAGGGGCAAGATCGCCGATCAGGTGCTTGATACCGAGGCGGTCAAACAGTTCCGTGGCGCACTTGCCGGTGGCGGCATTGACCAGCGCGCCGGTGGAGGTGATGGTATATTCATTTGCGGTTTTTCCGGTGAGAAAATAATTCAGTAAATCCGGGATGAACAGCATTTTTTCCGCCGCCGCCAACAGTTCCGGGTTATCCCGCTTCTGCGCCGCCAGCTGATACACGGAGTTGAACGCAATCTGCTGGATGCCGGTCAGGTTGTAAAGATATTCGGCGGGCAGAACCCCCTCCACCTCGTCAAAAATGCCGACGGTGCGGGTATCGCGGTAGTGCACGGGGTTTGCCAGCAGTTCGCCGTGCCGATCGAGCAGCCCGAAGTCCACGCCCCAGGTGTCAATTCCCATCCCCTCCGGGCGAAAACCGGAAAGCCCTGCAGCACGGATGGCGGTTTTGATCTCGTGCAGAATCCGCAGGATGTCCCAGCGGAAAGTGCCGCACACCGTGACCGGATCGTTGGAAAAGCGGTGCACCTCGTCAAGGGTCAGTTTCCCGCCGTCATAACTCCCCACAATCCCGCGCCCGCTGGAAGCGCCGAGGTCGATTGCCAGCATCTGTAAAGATTTCATCGTTTTTCTCCTGTCTTTATTTCAGTTCCACCACGGTCACGCCGCCATCGCCCTCGCCGTATTTTCCGATCCGGAAAGCGGCAACCCGGCGGTCGTTTTTCAGATATTTCCAGAGTGCCTGACGAAGCGCGCCGGTGCCCTTGCCGTGAATCAGGCGCACGGTATGAAAGCCCGCCAGCGCCGCGGTATCGAAATATTTATCCACCATAAACCACGCCTCATCCCCGGTCATCCCGCGCAGATCAATTTCATCACGGAAATCACGCGAAACCGCGGCGTGAAAATCCCGCGCGCGGGTTGCCTTTTCGCCCGGCGCGCCAACGGTCGGCTCATCCTCAATCAGGCGCAGGTTGTCGGTTTTTGACTCCATGCGGATAATGCCCACCTGCACCTGCACCCTGCCCTTGCGGTCGGGGTCGGACAACAGCACGCCCTTTTTGTCAAGGTCAACCAGATAAACCTCGTCGCCCTTGCGCAGTGCCCGCGGGAGGACGTAATTTTCGTTTTCGCGCTTTTCCACGGGGTTATAGCGCTCCTCGTTCTCCTTGAGGTGGGCGCGCACGGTGCGCCGGGTGTTTTCCAGCTTTTCGCCGAGATTGGCGGCGTCTCTGGCGCGGCGCACTTCTTCCAGTTGTTTAAACACAAATTCACAAGAAGCCTTGGCGCTTTCCACCAGCGCCACTGCCTTTGCCTGTGCCGATTCCAGTTCCTTTTTGGCGCTCGCGTCCGCGCGTTCCCGCTCCGCCTTGGCGGCGGCGCGTTCTTTTTCCAGTTCCGCGCGCAAGGTTGCCGCGGCTTCTTTATCCTTTTCCGCCGCCACACGTGCGGCTTCCAGACCCGCAATCACGTTTTCAAACCGGCGGTTATCGGCGCTGACAAGGCTTTTTGCCTCCTCAATCACGCGGGGGGCAAGCCCCAGTTTTTCGGAAATGGCAAACGCGTTGGATTTGCCGGGGGTACCCAGCACCAGCCGGTAGGTGGGGCGCAGGGTCGTTACGTCAAACTCGCAGGAAGCGTTCTGCACGCCGGGGGTATCCAGCGCAAAGGCTTTCAGCTCCGCATAGTGCGTGGTGGCGGCGCAAAGCGCGCCGTGACGGCGCACCTCCGAAATGACCGCCACCGCCAGCGCCGCGCCCTCCACGGGGTCGGTGCCGGCACCGAGCTCGTCAAACAGCACCAGCGCGCCGGGGGTCAGTTCCTTGGTGATACGCACAATGTTCACCATATGAGAGGAGAAGGTAGAGAGCGACTGCTCGATGCTCTGTTCATCCCCCAAATCCACTAAAATCCTGTCAAACAGGCAGACCTCCGTGCCCTCCCCTGCGGGCAGGTACAGCCCTGCCGCCGCCATGAGGGAAAACAGCCCCAGCGTTTTCAGCGTGACGGTTTTGCCGCCGGTGTTGGGTCCCGTGATAATCAGGGTATCCCATTCCCCGCCCAGCGACACGGTGATGGGCACCACCTTTTCTTTGGCAATCAGCGGATGGCGCGCGCGTTTGAGCACAATGCGGTGTTCGTTATTCAGAATCGGCTCCACCGCGTCGGTATTCTCCGCCAGTTTGCCGCAGGCAAAGACAAACGCAAGATCGGTGATATTATAGTAATTGAGCGCCAGCGCGGAGGATTTTTCCGCCACCGCCGCCGAAAGTTCCGAAAGAATGCGCTCGATCTCGCGCTGTTCCTTTGCTTCCAGCATCCGCAGCTCGTTATTGGCGTCCACCACCGCCATCGGCTCCACAAAGATCGTGGCGCCGGAGGAAGAGGTGTCATGAATCAGCCCCTTGATCTCGTTTTTGCTCTCCGCCCGCACGGGGATAACGTATCTGCCGTTGCGCATGGTCACGATATTTTCCTGCAGGGCGCGGGAGTAGGTATTGCTGGTGATATAGTGTTGCAATGTCTCCTTGATGCGGTTGTTTTCCGAGCGGATTTTCCGCCGGATGTCGGAGAGCGCGGGGCTTGCCTCGTCGGCGATCAGCTCCTCCGAAACAATGGAGCGATAGATTCTGTCCTCTAATTTGCGGTCGGGCAGAAGGCGCTCAAAGACCTCGTCCAGCACGGTCTCAAAGCGGCGGTTAACCCGGATATAGTCCAAAAGCGAGCGGGAGGTGCGCAGAAGGTTGCCCACGTCCAGCAGTTCGCGTGCCGTAAGGGTCGCGCCCTTACCGGCGCGGGTGAGCAGATCGGTCACATCCGGCATCGCCCCGAAGGACGGCATGCCCTTGTCCGAAAGCAATGCCTTTGCCGCGCCCGTGCGGGCAAGGTGGTAGCGCACCTCGCTCTCGTTCTCTGCCGGGAGGAGCGCAAGGCACTGCTCCTTTGCCCCCGCGGTGGGGGCAAGGGAGGCAAGCATGGCGCGGATTTTGTCGTATTCCAGTATGGAAACGGTTCTGTCTTGCAGTTGCATATTTCCTCGTTTTACAGTTTTTGTTTTATCGTTTGCAGCGTAATGCCTGCAGCTTTTTATAGTTTTCCAGCGTGTCAAAGCCGCGCTCCAGATGGTGCAGGAGGTATTTTTCCGCCGCGGCGGAAAATGCCGCCATTTCCTCCTTGCCTTTGAGTTCAAAGGCGAAAATGCGCTTGGCGTCGGCATGGGTCACAAAAGAAAGCGCACGAAGCGCCGAGTAGGAAAGCGGCAGAAGCACCGAGCGCTGACCCAGCTCGTCCACCTCCGGGGGCGGCGCAATCGCGGCGGCGCGGCGCAGGCACGGCACACAGACGGCGCCGCCGCCCATCACGTCCAGATACGCGCGCCCGCCGATCGCCTCCCCGCACCGGATGCAGTAATCCAGTTCCGGGCAGAAACCGGACACCGCGGCGGCGCGCATTTCAAATGCGCCTTTCACGCGGGCGTTATCCTCGGTAGAGGAGAGTTTATAAAGGGCGTTGAGCGTCAGGGGCAGAATCTCGCCCGCCGGCTCCCGCTCGTCAGACAGTTCCGCCGCGACCTCGCAGAAATACGCGGCAAGAAACATCTTGTCCATATCGTAGCGAAGCCCGGGAAAGGTCTCTATCGCGGTGGCGGAACGCACCCATTTCACGCCGCCCCGCTCATAAAACTCCATATTGCTCCACACAAACGGCTCTCCGGCGGCAAGTTCATGCCGCTTCATCGAATGTGCGCCCTTGGAAATAGCGTAAAACTTTCCGAAATCCGCCGCCAGCACCGTGAGCAGTTTATCGTTCTCCCCCCGGTCAACGGCGCGCAGAATCAGCGCGTCCGTGCTGAAATGCTGCATTTACTTTTCCTCTTTGTAGCCGAAATTACCGACCGCGGCGCGGCTCTCGCGCCAGTTTTCCTTGACCTTGACCCACAGGTTGAGGTAGACCTTGGTGCCGAACAGTTTTTCCAGATCCGCGCGGGCATAGGAGCCGACCAGTTTCAGCTCCGCCCCGTTTTTGCCCACGATGATCCCCTTATGGGAGGCTTTTTCACAGAAGATTTCGGCGCGGATGCGGATGAGCGTCCCCTCGTCCTTGAATTCCTCGATCACCACGGCGATGCCGTGCGGCACCTCCTTATCCAGCGTGCGGAGCAGTTTTTCGCGGATAATTTCCGCCGCCATGGCGCGCTCCGGCTGGTCGGTGATCATATCCTCCGGGAAGAACCATTCTCCCTCCGGCAGGCACTTGCCGCATTCCTCCAGCACATCGTTTACCTGTCGCCCGTTTTTGGCACAAAGCGGCACCACGGCGGCAAAATCGTGCACGGCGGCGTATTTTTGAATCGTTTCGGCAATGGTTTCGGCGCGGTAAAGGTCGGTTTTGTTGAGCGCCAGCACCGCGGGGGTACCGGATTTTTTGAGATAGTCGATCACGTTTTTCTCCACCGAAGTCATCTCGCGCCCCGCATCCGCCATCAGCACCACGCAATCCGCCTCCTGCAGCGAGGATTTTGCCGTCTCCACCATATAGGTGCCGAGGTCGTTTTGCGGGGTGTGGATGCCGGGGGTATCCATAAACACAAACTGATTTTCCCCTTTGGTGAGAATCCCCAGAATCCGGTTGCGGGTGGTCTGGGGCTTGTTTGACACAATGGCAATCTTTTCGCCCAGCAGGGCGTTGAGCAGGGTGCTTTTCCCTACGTTCGGTCTTCCGACAATCGCGATGTATCCGGTCTTTTTCATTTCAGTTCTCCTTTACGGCAAGCCCCATGCCGTTGACGATTTCGGTCTGGCGGCGGCGCATATCCAGGTCTTCCGCCTCGCTGTTCACGTGGTCATACCCCAGCAGGTGCAGGGTGGAATGCACCGTGAGAAACGCACATTCTCGCTCAAAACTGTGCCCGAACTCCTCTGCCTGCGCGCGGCAACGCTCCAGCGACAGCACGATGTCGCCAAGCATATGTTCAAACTCCGCGCCGCCCTCTCCGTCCTCAAAAAGCGGGAAAGACAGCACATCGGTCGGGGCGTCCACCTGCCGGAAACGGCGGTTGAGTGCCTGAATCCCCTCATTGTCGGTAAACGTGACCGACACCTCGGCGCGCCCGGTCACGTGCTCATAGGCAAGCGTTGCCAGCACCGCGCGGCGCACCAGCATTTTCAGGCGGTAGGTCACGGTCACTTTTTCCTGCTCGTCCGCAAAATAAATTTTCAGTTTCATCTGTTTCCTCGCTTCAGGGCGCCCTTGGCGCGCTCGTTCTCGTATTTTTCATAAGCCGCGATGATCTTCTGCACCAGTTGGTGGCGTACCACGTCACGCCCCGTAAAGGTGTGCACCGCAATATCCGGCACGCCGGCAAGAATTTTCACCGCCACGGCAAGTCCGCTTTTCTGCCCGTCCGGCAAATCGGTTTGCGTAAGATCCCCGGTAATCACCGCCTTGGAGTTGAAGCCAAGGCGCGTGAGAAACATCTTCATCTGCTCCGGTGTGGCGTTCTGCGCCTCGTCCAGAATAATAAAAGAGTCGTCCAGCGTGCGCCCGCGCATGTAAGCAAGCGGCGCCACCTCAATCACCTGCTTTTCCACCAGCTTTGCGTAGTTTTCCGCGCCCATCATTTCATACAGCGCGTCGTAAAGCGGGCGCAGATACGGGTCGATCTTGCTTTGCAGATCCCCCGGCAGAAAACCCAGCTTTTCCCCCGCCTCGATCGCCGGGCGGGTCAGCACGATGCGGCTGACCTCCTTGGCGCGCAGAGCCTTGACCGCCATTGCCACGGCAAGAAAGGTCTTGCCCGTGCCGGCGGGCCCCACGCCGAACACCACGGTGTTTTGGCGGATGGCATCCACATATTTTTTCTGCCCCACGGTTTTCGCCTTTACGGGTTTGCCGCGGGAGGTCAGGCACAGGGTGCTGTCGTCCAGCTCCGTCAGCGCTTCCCCCTGCCCGTCGCGGATCATGCCGATCAGGTATGCCACGCGTTGCTCCGAGATGTCCTCCCCGTCCCCTGCCTCCTCGGCAAGGCGCTTCAGGACTTCGGCGGCAAGGCGCACCGCCTCCGGCGAGCGCCCGGTGACCTGCACCGCGTCGCCCGTGCTTTCCGACCGGTTGCGCAGTTCCACGTCAAATGCCGCCTCAATCGTGCGCGCATGCGCGTCACACGTGCCGAAAACGGCAGCGGTGGTTTCACTGCTTCCCATTCTGATGATTTCTTCGCTCATATACATCCTCATATCAAAGGATTTCCCCGCCCGCCCCGGTCAGTCCGTCAGGGCAAACTCCAGGGGGGCGGCGATATTTTCTTCCAGCACGGCGGTACAGTGAAGGGTAATCCCCTCCTCGCCCGCCGTGACTTCGGTGGCAGTGGAAAGCAGGGTGCCGCCGACAGAAAGCTCTGCCAGCGCCGCCGCCAGTTCCGCCCTTGCCAGCTCCAATGCTTCCCCGGGGGTGCGCTTTGCCTCTGTTTGCGTGTAAAAAACCGTTTTCGTGCCGAAAAGGCAGAACGGCAACGCGCGCCCGCCCGGTAGTATCCACCGATTATTATTTATAATTATATCACAGTTATCCGTTGCATTTCCAGTAGTTTTGAAAAGTTTTTGCGTCTTTCCGAAAAAAATCAGCGTCACCTCCCGCCCCTCACGGGGCAGAGGCGTGCAAATCTCATAACGGTACGGCACATTTGCGGTAATTTCGTGCTCGGTTTTTGCCAGCACCTGACCCGCCGCGCGGGTCACGCGGGTGCCGTTGTTCTCACTGCCGATCAGCCCGCTTGCCAGTAGCTGCCCGGCGCGCACAATCTCGCCTTCCCTCACCAAACACTGCCCTTCAAACACCAGCGGCAGGGTCACCACGCCGTCCTTGGTCGCCACCAGGTGCGCCGGGACGGGGGCGGTTTCGGGCGGGGTGGTTTTGGATTCCCGTACCTGCACGCACGCCACGGTCCCCCGCAGATTGACCTTGACATACGAAAGGCGCGCGTCGGCAAGGCGCAATTCCCCCGCCACGCGGTCGGTATCGGTCCTAGGCAGAAACACCCCGCGGGAAAGCCCGGCTAGCGCCAGTTCCTCCTCGATTTCCGCCACGGAAAGCGTTTCGTTGCCCGTGATTTCGATATCCCACAGAAACAGCGGCGAAAGGCAAAGCAACAGTAGCGCCGCGATCGCCCCCGCCACAAGCCCGGGGCGGCGCAGTATTTGGGCAAACAGAACCGGCACACCGCTGCCAGACAATTCCCGCGGGGCAAGCCCCACCGCGCGACAGGCGGCAAGCAGGCGTTTTGCCGCGAACGCGCGGCAGGAAAAAAGATAATTCCCCTTGCCGTCATGCTCCCCGTGATAAAGCAGAATCCCCCGGGCACGGCAAAGATCGGCGAGAAATGCCGCACGCTCGGCAGGCACGGAATAGCGGTACTCTCCGCAAAGAAACGAAAAGATCATGCTTTCTCCTCCTTTTCGGAGTCTGCCGACGGAAAATCCGCATTTTTCACACCGTGCGGGGGCTTTTTCGCGTCACTGGAAAGTGTCAGCGCCGCAATATTTCCCGTCACGGTTACGGTTTCAGCGCTGTACGCCGTGCAAACCAACCCCGCGCCGTGCACGGAAAGCTCCTGTTTTCCGACCGAGAGCGAAATGATCTCCGGCTCATATCGGAGAATTTTGCGGCACCCGCGCACCGTAACCTCCCCCGCGCCCGACAGAAAAGCCGAAAACCCGCCGGGCAAGCCCTCACGCGGGAGCCCCAAACGTTCTCCGACCCTGCTGAAAAAATCCTTTTTTTGGCGCATACCTGCCCCTCCCCCGACATAGTTTCTACTGTCTGAATTTATGCCGTACGGAGGTGTGATATGAATGAATAAGCCGCTTTACGGTGTGCGATTTGCTTCTTTTTTATGCGCGGCGGTCTTCTTTCTCGTTCTTTTATTCACGCACGCGGATCTGGCAATGGACGGGGTGCGGCGCGGGCTGTCGCTCTGCACGGAGACGCTGTTCCCCTCTCTCTTTCCCTTTCTGGTGCTCTCGGAGTTATTGGTAGCCATGCGCGCGGGCGAGGTGCTTTCCCGCTTTTTTTCGCGCCCCGTATACCGGCTTTTCGGGCTTTCGGGCAATGCGGCGGCGGCATTACTGCTCGGCTCGCTTTGCGGCTTTCCCACCGCGATGACCACCGGGGTGGCGCTTTACCGGAACGGGGAAATCGGCAAAAAAGAATTACAGCGCCTCTTGCTGTTTGCCAACAACCCCAGCTCCGGGTTTCTGATCGACGCGGTGGGGGAGGCGCTGTTCGGTAACCGGAAAGCGGGCGTTGCGCTTTACGGAATCACGTTGCTTTCCTCTTTGCTGATCGGCGTTTTTTTGCGCATTTTCTGCGGCGCCGCGACAGAGAAAAAAGAAAATAAGCCCCGGTACGTGCCGCGAAACAGCCTTTCCCCCACGGATTTTACCGGCAGTGTGAAGCGGGGGTTTTCCACGCTGTTGCAGGTATCGGCTTTCCTGCTGTTTTTCGCGGCGGTGATCGGGTGTCTGTCGGCGCTGCCGGGCTTTGGCGCCCTGCCGCCGTTCTGCCGCGCGCTGATTGCCGGGGGGCTGGAAATGACCTCGGGGATCAGCCTTGCGGCAAGCACCCTGCCGCCTGAAACCGCCTTTTTGCTGACGGCATTCCTTTCCGGCTTTGCCGGGCTTTCGGTATGCCTGCAACTGTTTTCGGTGACGGAAGGGACGGACTTGCGCATCCTGCCGTATGTTTTGGCAAAGACCGCGCACGGGGTGCTGAACGCCGTATTTGCCGCGCTGTATCTGGCACTCCGCCGCCCGGAGTTTACCCCCGCGCACGGGGTGTTTGCCGCGGCGGGGGCAACCGGCGGTGCCGGGTGGCTCCCGAAACTTGCCCCGACGTTGGCGGTGGCGGTGCTTGTTCCGGCTTTGGCAGCGCTTGGGGGGCGAAAGCGCCGGGCGGCGGGAAAATAAAAAAAGAAAAGGGACGTTTCGTCCCTTTTCTTTTCGTTTCATCCAGATCAAGCGTCTTTCTTAACAACTTCTTTGCCGTCGTAAGAACCGCAGGCTTTGCAAACGTGATGCGCGAGCACGTACTCGCCGCATTTTGCGCACTTCACCATGCCGGGCATCTCCAGTTTGGAATTGTTGGAGCGTCTCTTGTCTCTGCGCGCACTGGAAACTTTTTTCTTCGGAACTGCCATTTCTACCTACACCTCCCCTGAATCGTGTAATACACAGCGTTGTTTATTATATCATTCTTTTTTCTCTTTGTCAAGCCATTTCTGCAAAACCGCAAGTCTCGGGTCAATTTCCTTGGTCGGGCACCCGCAATCCCCCTCCCGCCGGGGCTTGCCGCATTTGGGGCAAAGACCGGGGCAATCGGGTGAGCAGAGCAGGCGCATCGGAAAGGAAATCAGCAACTCCTCGCGAAGCGGCTCGTCCACATCCAGTTTTCCGTCACGGATCATCACATACTCGTCGTCATTCTCTTCCAACTGTTCTTCCGTGATCGACCCTTCCGCCGCGACCGTGCGGTCAAAATCCAGCCGGAACACACCCGTTACCTCGTCCAGACACCGCGCGCAGTGCCCGCGGTAGGGCATTTCGGCAGTCAGATGCAACCGCATATAGCCTGCCTCATCGGTCAGATACCCTTTCACGTGCGCGTTTTCGGGAAATACCACATCGTCCACAGGGTCGGGGATCAGATCATAGCCGATCTCCATCCGCCGGATCTCGCCGCGCAAAATCGGCCCCATGTTCAGTATCATACGCGCCTCCCGAATGGATCTTGGTCGTCTGCATAAAAAGCAACATTAAATATTATAATAAGTGCTTTGCTTTTTGTCAAGGGATTTTTTGATTTTTTTGCAAAAAACCGCGATTTATTGCAACACATAGCGCCCGGCGGGCAATTCCGCCACGGCAACGCCGCCAATCCTTGTAAACTGCAAGGCGGGCTTGCCGTTGAGCGTCAGCGGTTGCGGGTCAATCAGCGGAAATTCTACCCTTGCACTTGTCCCCTCCGGGATGGTAAAACGGTAGGTAAAGCGTCCGTTTTCATACCCCCACTCGCTTTCAATGCGCCCGGTGCGTGCCGCAAAATATGCTTTGACGTGGCGGATGCGTTCCTGCCCTGCGGGTATTTCCTCCCCGCTTCTGAAATCCGGTTTCGGCGCGAGAATAAAGTGCGTAAAGCCGGGGTGCGCGGGGTCGGCTTTGATACCCGCCATGCTTTCGTACATCCATTCCGCCACCGCGCCGTAGGCGTAGTGATTGAAAGAATTCATCGACACGTTGCCGAAACCTTTTTCCAGCGTGTAGGAGTTCCAGCGCTCCCACACCGTGGTCGCGCCCTGCCGCACGCTGTACAGCCACGAGGGGTCTCTGGTCTGAAGCAGGAGCGAGTAGGCAAGAGCGTCCAGCCCCACCTGAGAAAGCGTCTGATTGAGAATCCCGGTGCCGACAAAACCGGTGGAGAGCGTAGAGTTATTTTGCAGGATTTTTTCTTTGAGCAGATCGGCGGCATTTTCCAGTTCTCTGCCCTGCACCAGCCCATAGCGGATTGCCAACAGGCACGCGGTCTGAGAGCGAACGGTCAGCTCTCCGTTTTTCAGGTATTGTACGGCAAAGCGGGCGCGCAGTTCTTCCAAGAGCGCGTGATAATGCGCCGCGCGGTCGGGTTTGCCGAGGATGTTGGCGTATTTTTCCATCAGCCCTGCGTCACACGCGTAAAGACAGAGCGAAATATAGGGTTTCGGTGTGTCCTCGTAACACAACCAATCCCCGAACCGCTCCCGCGGGCCTGCCGGAGTGAGCGTGGCGAGAAACGCCATATAGGACTCCATCGAGTCAAAATGCTCCCGGATGGTTTCGGTATCCCCGTATTTCAGCCAAAGCATATACGGCACGATGACCGGCGCGTCTCCCCAGGCGGCGTTGCCGTCCTGATTTTTGGTGCTGAGCGCCCCGATGGCGGGAATAACATCGGAATAACCGGGGGAGTAACGTTGAGAGTCACGCGCGTCGCCCAGCCATTTCCGCAAAAAACCGTCCGCGTCCGCATTGTAGGTGGCTGCACCGCAGAAAATCTGCGTGTCGCCCGTCCAGCCCAGACGCTCGTCACGTTGCGGGCAGTCGGTCGGCACCGAGAGATAGTTGCATCGCTGACCCCACAGGATATTACGGAAAAGCCGGTTGACCTCCTCATTGTCGGTCTCCACAAATCCGGTTTCGGGCATATCCGTGGACAGAAAATCCCCCACGGCGGCAAGCACCGAAACGTCCGCGTCGGCACGCACGGCAAGGTAACGGAAGCCGAAGAAGCAGTACCCGGCGGTGACGGTTTCCTCCCCCTCGCCCGCCGCGATATAAACAGTGCGGGAGCGGGCACTGCGGTAGTTCTCCAGATACAAAGTTCCTTTCGCGCCGTCGTTTCCTCTGGCGCGGGAACCGGAGTCGTTGCGCATTTCCGCGCAGAAGATCTCCAGCCGCGCTCCGCGCGGGGCACGGATACTCAGGCGGGGTCTGCCCACGATTTCCTGCCCCAAATCCAGAATCAGGGTCTCGCCCCGGTGTAACTCCGTGCACTCACAGCCGCGCCCTTGTTTTTCAAACAGGGGCACGATCTCCCCGAAATCGGTGCCGTTGTCTCTCGTCTCGCGATATGCGGTGGCAAAAACCGGTACCTGCGAGAGCGCGGGGCGGTAGCGTACCGGCTCCCCGACTTGCGGCACAATCGCCGGGAGCGGCTCCGCCGCTCTTGCGGCACCCCGCCAGTGATATGCCGCGGGCGACGCGGCAATGTCCGGCACGGTGGCGTCAATATATTCGCCGTCATAGATATCGGAAAACCGCACCTGCCCGCCGATGGCGCGCTGCCAGGTTTCATCGGAGGCAATCAGCTCCAGCGTATTGCCCGCGGCGTCCAGAAATTCCAGTTCCCCGGCAAATGCCACATGGCGGAAGCCGTATTCCCCTACCGAAATTCTGCCGCTCCACCAGCCGGGGGCAACCGGTACAATCAGCGTGTTCTGCGCGCCGCACAGCGCGGTGACATCATATTCAAATTCAAACACCCGGCTGTGATAATCCGTCCAGCCCGGTTTCATTTCCTCATTTCCCACCTTTTTCCCATTCAGAAACAGGTGAAACACGCCAAGCGCGGTGGCGCGCAGCAGAACGCGTGCCGTGCCCTCGGGCAAAGCAAAATCCCGGCGGAACGTGACAAGCCCCGCGCCCGGCAGAATCGTTTCTCCCGGTGCATTAAATTCCAGTCCGCTTTTCCACGGATGCGGATAAATATGCCGCACCTCAGCGGGATTTTCGATAAAGACCGCTTTTTTCACAATCAAAGCCCTCCTTCGGCAAGTTGCCTGCCCTCATTGTATCATACGAAAAAAGCCGTGGCTACATCGGTTTTTGGGGTCATTTACGCCCGATTTTCACAAAACCGTTGCCAAACGCCCTCCGATATGTTATACTTTCGGCAGATACCATCAGGTGCAACGCACCGGAAAGGAAACGGATGAAACCGGTTTTGACAGCCCGCCAAATGCTGGCGGCGGACAGCGCGGCAATCGCCGCCGGAACCCCCTCCCCCGTGCTGATGGAACGCGCGGCGCGCGGCGTGATGAAAGTTTTGCAGGCGGAATTTGACACCGGCGGCACCGTAGCGATATTCTGCGGCCCCGGCAACAACGGAGGGGACGGGTTTCTGCTTGCCCGGCTGCTCTTCGGCGCGGGGGTGCGGGTGGCGGTCTGCTATCCCGGAAAAACATCGGGGAGCAATGCGCGCCCGGTGGCTGACCTTGGCGCGATGAGCGAGGGCGCCGCACGGGAATATCAAAAACTCCCGCCTGAAATTCCGGTCTTTTTCACCCCGGATTTTCTGAAAACCGACGAGGCAGGGGCGGTAAGTGCCGCAGTGGACGCGATGTTCGGCGTGGGGCTTACCCGCCCGGTCGAAGGGCGCTTTGCGGATTGCGTGCAGGCGCTGAACGAAAGCAGTATCCCCGTGCTGGCGCTGGACATTCCGACCGGTATCTCCGCCGACACCGGCGCAGTGCTCGGCTGTGCCGTGAAAGCTACCGGCACTGTGGCAATCTCCCATCTCAAGCGCGGGCACCTGCTCTTTCCCGGCGCGGAATTCTGCGGGAAGCTGTGCGTGAGTGACATCGGCGTCCGCGCCCCGGACCCCGCGTTTTACCTTTCGGTGCCGGGCGATCTTGCCGCGCTCCCGCCCCGTCCTGTGCGCTCCAACAAGGGCACTTTCGGCAGAATCCTTATCGTCGGCGGCAGTGTGGGAATGAGCGGCGCGGGCTATCTTGCCGCCAAAGCCGCTTACCGGGCGGGGGCGGGCTTGGTGGAAATTCTGACCCCGGCGCGCAACCGCACCATCTATCAAAAGCAACTGCCGGAAGCGGTACTGAATCTTTACCCCGAAAAAAAGCCGGATGCCGCCGCGCTTTCCGCGGTGCTCTCACGCGCTTCCTCGGTGGCACTCGGGATGGGGCTTTCCACTGCTCCCGCCGCCGTAGGGCTGACCGCGTGCACCCTGCGGGAGGCACCGGGGCGCCTGCCGCTGGTGATCGACGCGGACGCGTTGAACATCCTTGCCGCAAAGCCGGAACTGCTTGCCCTGCTGAAGGGGCGCGCCCGCAAAGCGATCCTCACCCCGCACCCCGGCGAAATGGCACGCCTTTGCCAAAACAGCATTGCGGAAATTCTTGCGGACCCCGTAAGGGTTGCCGCGGATTTTGCCCGCATGCACGGCGTGGTGGTGGTTCTGAAGGACGCGCACACCGTCGTCACCGACGGCGAAACGGTGTTCCTCAATGACGCCGGCAACAACGGAATGGCAACCGCCGGGTCAGGCGATGTGCTGGCGGGCGTGATTGCCGCCTTTGCCGCGGTATGTGAAAGTTCCCTCACCGCGGCGCGGCTGGGGGTGCTGGCGCACGCCATGGCAGGCGACGCGGCGGCGGAAAAGTTCGGCAACCGCGGATTGATGGCAAGCGACATTGCGGACGGACTTTGCACGGTTTTGAAACCCATTATTTAGCAATTCCAAATTTTATATTTGATTTTGTATTTTTTGATTATAAAATTCCAAATATGACAAAATATAATATAAAAGCCGATTCCGTTTTTCCGGATATCGGCTTTTATTTTTCTTTTTCATTCTTTTTCTTCAAATTCTGCTTCGCGGATGACTTCGCCCTGCGCTTTCTTTCCGAACCGGTAGTGAAGCATCAGAAGGCCCGAAATCAGGTAAACCGCTGTCAGGGCAAAGCAGGCAAACGCCACAATGCGCACCGCAAGACGTTCGCTTTTCGTTAAGAAGATGACGATCATTGTAATGCCGGCAATCATGGTAGGCAACTCCCGCCGGAACTGCTGCTTGCGGTCACTCACCAGCAAAATCCGCACGCCGGGCAAAATCACCGAGTAAATACCGAGAAGAACCATCAGAAGGGATCTCTGCAAAAGCATCAGTGCCACACCCAGCGCCACCGCGCCGAGTGACAAAACCAGGTTGATCCACTCCCCGCGCTCCCGGATATGACGGAGCGACAGATACACACCGGGGAGATTGAGCACTGCGGTCAGAAGCCCCATGGCGATCACCAGCACATCAAACAACTCCGAGGCGTATGGTGCCATCAGGAAGAAAAACAAACCGAACGCCGCGCCGAACAGTGTGGTCACGATCAGTCGGATCAGATAATACCGTTTCATTGTATTCATTGACATTTCTCCTTTTGCGGGAGCTCCCCGTTTTCTCTCAGATATTCAATCACCGCTTCGGCTAAAATCCCATGCGGTGCCACACCGCACCGAATACATTCCCGCGCCGCCGTGGAGGAAACCTTTTCAAAATCATCCGCCGCCGGAAGCAACACGGTTTTCGCGCGTGGATTGTGCGAAAGGTTCCACGCCGCCATTTCCTCTTCATAGGCGCGGTCGGTTTCGTTGCGCACGCCCTTCACGATCACATCGGCACCTACGCGGTCAAACAGATCAATCACCATTCCCGTATCTGCAATCACCCGCACGCAAGGAAGCCCCGCCGTGGTCAGCTCTGCCATTTTCAGCCGCTGCTCCAAGGTGTGTGTATAGGTTTTGTTTTCATTATTCATCACCGCAACCACCGCTTCCCCGTAAAGAGACACGGCGCGCTTCACAATATCCAAATGCCCCAGCGTCATCGGGTCAAAGCTGCCTGGTAAAAGTGCCACGCTCATTGTTCGCCCTCCTTGACCGGGATCAGGATTTTTACATATGCCGCGCCGTAGCGGTTTTCACGAAGAACGGTAAATGCGCCCTCTAATTCTGCGTCGCCCCCGAAAACATCTTCCGACTTCCCTGACTCACAGACAAGAATTGCCCGGTCGGAGAGCATTTTGCCCTTTAACAACAAGGAAAGGCACCGCGGAATTGCCCCCAGAGCATACGGGGGGTCAAGGAAGACCAGGTCAAACGGCGCACCGCGATAGGATTCCAGGTACCGGAAAGCGTCCGCGGTCATTACGGTGCAGTTCTGCTCTGCTTTGGTGCGGCGCACATTCTCGTCAAGGATGTTTTTCGCCTCCCTTGACTCATCTATCAGCACTGCATGTGCCGCCCCGCGGCTGAGTGCTTCCAGCCCCAACTGCCCGGAGCCCGCAAATAAGTCAAGGACGTTCCGCCCCTCCAGCTCAAATTGCAGGATCGAAAACACGGCTTCCTTCGCCCGCTCCGAGGTCGGGCGCGTTGCGTCACCCGGCAGGGTTTCCAGCCGCACGCCGCGCGCTTTCCCGGTAATAATGCGCATCATTATTTTTCTCCGTCCTCTCTGTGAAAATACTCATACACGGTATCTGCCAGATGCGCGCCCACACCGGGGGCACCGGCAAGCGCGGCGCGATCCGCACTCTTCACGCCGGAAAGCCCGCCGAAATGCTTCAGGAGCGCCCGCGCCTTTTCCTTACCCACACCGGGGATTTTTTCCAGGGAAGAGGTGCGAAGCGTTTTCTCTTTGGCGCCGCTCATCCGCCGGATAGAATAGCGGTGCACTTCCTCCTGTATTCCGTAGATAAAGTTAAACAGCACCCGATCCCGCGCAATGGAAATTTCCGCATTTTCATCGCAAAGCGCCCGGGTTTTATGAAAATCGTCCTTGACCATGCCGAACACCGGCACGTCAATCCCCATTTCCCGAAGTACCTGCCGCACGGTTGCCACGTGGGTCATGCCACCGTCCAACAAAATCAGGTCAGGGAGGTTGGAAAATGCCCCGCCCTCATCGTCAAGGTGAGCAAACCGACGGCGAATGGACTCCCGCATGGAGGCGTAATCGTCGGTACCCTCCACATCCCGGATGCGGAAGGTGCGGTAATCGCTTTTTCGGAATTTACCGTTTTCCACCACGATCATTCCGCAGGTCTTGTGTTCTGCCCCGAAGTTGGAAATATCATAGCTTTCAATACGCTCCGGCAGGGTCTCCAGCGCCAGCGCCGAGGCAAGGCGGGAAAGAATTTCGTTTTCTTTTTTCTCCTCCCGCAACACGCTTGCCGCGCGCTCCGCTGCGTTGCTGACCGCCAGCTCGCACAGTGTTTTCAGTGCGCCGCGCTCCGGTGTATGCAACGTGACCTTGCGCCCCGCCAGCTGGGTCAGCGTGGAGGACAACAACTCGGTTTCCTCTTCTTCCAGCGAAAAGGAAAGCAGCACCCGCGGGGGCACATCGTCCCTGCCACAATAATGGTCGTAAAGATAGGAAACCAGCGCCTCATCACCGAGGATCTCGTTTTCCCCGAAAACCGTTTCGCTTTTATCCACCAGTGCACCGCCACGCACATAAAACACTGCCATCACGGCGATGTTTTCACCCTGATAGAAGCCGAACACATCCTCCGACACGTCGGGAGAAGCAACAACAGTCTGCTTTTCGGAGAGCTTTTCCAGCGCAAACAGGGTGTCACGCAGAGAAGCAGCCTTTTCAAACAGTTCCGCTTCTGCCGCCGCGTCCATTTCCGCCCGCACTTCCCGCCGCACGCCCGCGGTGTTGCCCCGCAGAATCTCGGCGGCAAGAGCGATCCGTTTGCCGTATTCCTCTTCGCTGACCTGCCCGGTGCAGACCCCACAGCACTGCCCCATCCGATAGTAAAGGCAAGGGCGCTCCTTGCCGATGTCCCGCGGGAAGCGACGGTTGCAGGTCGGAAGGCATAGTATTTTTTCCAGCGTGCGCAATACCGACCCCGCCACCGAAACACCGGAATAGGGTCCGAAATAATGCGCTTTGTCCGAGGCTCTTGTACGGGTGAAAAGAAGCCGGGGATACGGCTCGTTTGTGATTTTTAAATAAGGATAGGATTTGGCATCCTTGAGGCGGATGTTATATTTTGGGGTGTGCTGTTTGATCAGCGTATTTTCCAGCGTCAGTGCTTCCATTTCGGTATCGCACAGAAAATAGTCAAAGTCCGCCACCAGCGACACCATACGGGCGGTTTTCAGATTCTTGGCGCTGTTTTGAAAGTATTGGGAAACCCGGTTTTTCAGCTTGCGGGATTTCCCCACATAGATAATCTTCCCGGCGCTGTCCCGCATCAGATATACACCGGGGGTCAGGGGCAACTTGCCTGCCTTTTCCAAAAGGCGCCGCCGCGTTTCTTCGCTTTGCATGTTTATCCCCCTTCCAACAGTTTAAAAAACCGCGCACAAGGTCAAGGCGGTACCGCCTGACCCGCAAGTGCGCGGTCATTGCCGATATGTGTTTACCGGCTTATTATTCTCCAAACCCGGTTTTGATCAGTTCTTCCAGCCCGTCCAGTGCCTCGGTCTCGTCCGATCCGTCGGCAATCAGCGTGATGGTGGTGCCGGGGTTGACCCCAAGCGAGAGAACGCCAAGCAGGCTTTTTGCATTGACCCTACGATCTTCTTTTTCCACCTGGATGGTACTTTTATACCCGTTGGCTTTCTGAATGAAAAATGTTGCCGGCCGTGCATGCAGTCCAATCGAGTTGGTTACGGTCACGTTGCGAGAAATCATACCATTCACTCCGTTTCTTTGAGCTTGCCTATACGAACAGGATACCTGTTGCTACCCTGCGCTCAGATTCCATAACAGTATAACAGAATTTCGCCGGAAAATCAATGGGCATTTTGGCGCATTTTAAAAGGCTGTGTCTCCCTCAATCTATGCAATTTTGCCATAAATGCCTCAGGCATCCTTGGTAATAGAGGTAATACGGATGGTCACATCCGCGTTTTCGGTATGCGCCAGCACCGTCTGGTTGACGGCAAGATAGGTCTTACCTTCCAGAAGGAAGGCGTTGTCTCGCCGGATGCCGCGGCAGGTAAGCGTGCCGGTCACATCCAAAAGATACTCATACTGATCCTGCGGATACACCGCGCTGACAGTATCGCCGTCTGCGTTCACAAAATACTCGGTTGCCGCCGCGGTGGAAACCGGCACCGAAAGCGTGCCGAGCGTGATGGTCTCCTCCCCTTCGGTCAGATACAGCTCTGTCCCCTTCTGCAACAGTTCCACCGTGGTACTGCGCAGTTTTTTGATCTCAAAGGTCACCGTATAGGATTCCATCACTTCTTCATCGGTAAACAGCTTTTGCAGATTCTTGCGTTGCCATACACCGACGATGCAGAGGATCGCCAGCAAAATCAGCACCACATCCAAAAAATTGACATGCCAGCCGGCACCGCTCTTCTTGGTTTCCTTTTCTTTATTTGCCACAACGATCACCTCACTTTACAAGCGATACGCACACGCCGCTGCCCGTATATTCCGGGAAAAGGAGCGTGTAGGTCATTCCCACCGCGATCCGACAACCGTTTGCCGTGTAGCCGCGGTTTGCCACATATGCCGCGCTGGCTTCAATCGTTACGGAGACGGTATTCAGCGTGTCAGGATAGGTGATGCGGGTAACCACGTTACTGCCTACCGCGGAGTCATATTCATACCGCTCCCCGAAGGTTTCATACGGGCGCACATCCACCGCCTTCACTGTGCCGATAGCGGCGCCTGTTTCGGCGTTGGTCACGGTGTCACCGACATGCAGAGCATTCAGCGTGGCACTGCTGACCCCGGTCAGTTCCACCGTATAGGAGACCGTTCTGATCTCTGCCTTATCTTTTTTGGAAAAGGAAAACGGGGTGAGCAACGACACGATGAAAAACACCGCGGCAAGAATGGCAAGGATCAGAAGCACGTCCACCAGCAAAAAAAGCCACCGGTGCCTGCCGTCTTTCTTTTTCTCCGTATAGTGGGTGGGTCTGCCGGGGGCGCCCTGTTCCCGCTTCGGATAGTCGGTATTCTGATTCATTCCGATCACCTCAATTTATATAATATTCGTATTCCGCAGAAAAGCTGTCATTCTTTTCCTCCTGCGCCTGCCCCCCAAAACGGGAGCGCTCATACCGCATATGTGCGGCAAACAGCGCACACACCGCGAAAAACAGCACCGCCGCCGCGGGATCATACCATGCGTAATGGAAAAACGAGATCACCAGCACACCGGGCACAAGACAGATACCCAGCATCGGCGAAAAGCGCTTTTCCTCCTGTTTTCCGCCAAGGAGAACCGAAAAGGCATTTTGCCAGAGCAAGAGCAAAAAGAACCCAAATGCAAGCACAAAGAAGAAGCCGTAAGTGCAAAGTGTATAGGCGAAGAAACTGGTGTTTTGTGCGGTGATCAACGCATAGCCCGGCAGATACAGGTGGGAAAAGTTCTCCACCCCGTTAGTGCCAAGCCCGAAGAGGAACCGCGAAAACCCGGAGCCAATGCCCGCCTTTCCGGAAAACACATGTGCGACCGGGGTGCACCCCGCCTCTTCCATAAACAGCGCGTTCAGGCGGGTATGAACGACAGGTGGCAGGATTGCATACACCACGGTCAGCACCAGCCCTCCGTAAAGCCCGGCAAAAAGGAAGCGCTTTTCAAACACCAACAAACCAACCAGCGTCATCAGCAACACCGCGGCAATAGCGCTTTCCACTGTGGAAAGCACCGTGCCCGCCGCGATCAGCAGTACCGCAAAAAGCGCCGGCAACCGATATTGCTTGCGCGCCCGGAACAAAAGGTACAGGGCAAACGGATAAGCCAAAATCAGAAAATACGCGAAAGTATTGCAGTCCGCAAAGCCGGCGCGCACCGCCCCGGCGGGAGAGCGCCCTGCCGCCAGCGCCAGAATAAACTGCACAATGCCGATCATGGCACTGACCGTGCCCGAAAACAGAATGGCGTTCCGGCAACGGGCAAGCCAGCCCGGAGTGGCAATCACGTTTACCACCACAAAATACATGCCGATCAGCAACAGCATCCGCAATGCCGGCAAAAAGGCGCCGCGCGAAAATGAGGCACCGGACAGAAGCACCAGCACTGCGATCAGTAGCACCGGCAGATCCTGAATTTCCAGCCGGAAGGAGCGGTTGCCCCGCAGAATTTTCACAAAATAGCCTACCAGCGGCAAGAGCACCGCAACCGTAACCAGCACATCGCCTGAGGGCAAAAAGCCCGCAAACGGGATGAATAACAGGGCAAGAAACACCCCGGCCTCCGGCACGGCGATCTCCAGAAACAGGATCCCCAGCCATAGCACCGCCGCCAGCACGGAAAGCGGGCGAAAAAGAGCAAACAGGGCGCCCAGCACCATGGCAAGCGGCACGGCAATCACGTAATACTGCCGCCCGGTTTTCGGCACCTCCCTGAGTACATCGTCCGAAAGGTCAAACAGCGCCATCAGTAGTTTTCGGACAATGAAGCCATGCAGCATGGCGTATCCCAGTGAAATATCCGAAATCAGCAGGAGTACGCCACG
>URMC01000027.1 GCA_900548735.1 uncultured Eubacteriales bacterium
GTGGAAGACGCGCACGCGCTCTTCCTTCGGCATCTCGTTTTCGTAGAGACC
Organism: uncultured Eubacteriales bacterium; assembly: GCA_900548735.1. Taxonomy (GTDB): domain Bacteria; phylum Bacillota; class Clostridia; order Oscillospirales; family CAG-272; genus Firm-07. The sequence continues at coordinate 52 of URMC01000027.1, forward strand.
GTACCACACATCGGTATAGATGAAGTCCGCGCCGCGTACGCTCTCGCGGTCATCGGTGACAAGGTAGCTGCCGCCGGAGAGCGCGCAGTTCTTCTTCATGATCTCCTTGTGCTGCTCATTCAGCTGGTGGCCCTGGGGGCCGTACTGGACAAAGTGCATGCCGAGCTTCGTCGTGATAAAGCCGAGCGACGCGCACACCTGCGTCGCGTCGCCCACGAACACGACCTTGCAGTCCTCTAACTTTTTCCCCTGCGGAAGGTTCTCCATGATCGTGCAGAGGTCGCCGATCTCCTGCGTGGGGTGGTTGTAGTCCGACATGCCGTTGATGACCGGAATGTCGGCATAATATGCCAGTTTGGCAACGGTCCGGTGCTCATCCACACGCGCCATGATGATGTTGACCAGGCGCGAGAGTACACGCGCCGTGTCCTCCATGGTTTCGTGCCCGCCGAGCTGAATCTGCCCCGGCGCCAGGTATTGGGCGTGCCCGCCCAGCTGTTCCATCGCGGTCTCAAACGACACACGGGTGCGGGTGGAGCTCTGCTCAAAGATCATCCCCAGCGTCTTACCCGCCAGCAGCGGCGGATAATAGCCGGTTTTCACACAGTCCTTGATGGTCAGGGAAAGGTCAATGATGTCCAACAATTCTTCTTTGGAATAGCTTTCGGTCGTAATCAGATCCTGTTTCATAATAACTTCTTTCCGTGCGCTTATTTGCGCACCAGGTATTTTCGCATATCGATCGCGCAGGCAATGAGAATAATCAGCCCCTTGATGATATACTGCAGATTTGCGTCAATGCCGAGGAAGGTCAGCCCCACGAAAATCAGGCGAAGAAGCACCACGCCGAGAATGACCCCGCCGATTTTGCCCGTTCCCCCGACAAACGATACCCCGCCGATGACGCAGGCGGCGATGGCGTCCAATTCATAGTTCAGCCCCGTGGAGGCGGAGTTGGAGCCGATCCGTGCCGCCTCGATAAATCCGGTCACACCGTACAGCACCCCGGCAAGCAGAAATACCAGCACAATGGTGCGGCGCACGTTGACCCCCGACACGTTGGCGGCATCCGGATTGGAGCCCACGGCAAACATATTTTTGCCGAAGGCGGTCTTGTTCCATACAAACCACATGATCACCGTAATCCCGATCACGTACCAGACGTAATTGGGGACGGGCGTGGTGCCGATCTTTAAAATACTGCCCTTGATGAAGCTGAGATAGGAGTCGTCCAGCCCTGAAATGGACTGCCCGTTGTTGTTGCCGGTCATCAGAAAGAGCAACAGCGCCCCGTACACGATCAGCTGTGTAGAAAGGGTCACGATAAAGGGGTGCAGGTGGAAGGTGGCGGTGCAGTAGCCGTTCAGCGCCCCCACCGCGGCGCCGATCAGCAGTGCCAGCAGAAAAACCACGATGATTGGGGGAGTTTTCAGATTCGGGAACATTTTGCCCGCATATCCGGTTGCCTGCAGCAGCGCCGCCGACACGCAGGCAACAAGCCCCACCACGCGCCCGGCGGAAAGGTCGGTGCCGGTGAGGATAATCGCCCCGGCGATCCCCAGTGCCAGCGGCAGGTTTGCCGCCGAGAGGGAAATGATATTGACGATGGATGGCCCGGAGAGAAAATTGGGATTCAGACACGCAATCAGAATGATTGCCGCGACCAGAAAGATATACAGGGAATTATCCAAAAGCAGGTTGCCGACGTATCGCCGCCGCTCCTCCCCGGTCAGACTTTTATAATGTTCTATGATTTTCAGATGCATTTTTGCCTCCATCCATCAGACGTTTTGGGCGGCAAGCGCCATGATTTCTTCCTGTGTGGTTTTGGCGGCATCCACCTCGCCTGCCAGCCGCCCGCCGGACATGACAAGAATCCTGTGGCAGACGCCGAGCAGCTCGGGCAGCTCACTGGACACCATCACGATGGATCTGCCTTTTGCCGCCAGTTCGTCCATCAGCTGATAAATTTCGTATTTCGCTCCTACGTCGATGCCGCGCGTCGGCTCATCCAGAAGCAGAATTTCCGGGTCGGTGAGCAGCCAGCGGGCAAGAATCACCTTTTGCTGGTTGCCGCCGGAGAGCGTGCGGATCTGGGTTTTTTGTGACGCGGTTTTGACCGAAAGCCGGCGGATCATGGTGTCGGTTGCCTCCTGCCGTTTACGGTCGGAAAGGAAAAACCCCCAGGAACGGTATGCGGAAAGCGAGGAAATGGTGGTGTTTTCGAGAATGTTGAGAATCCCGAAAATACCGGTGGCGCGGCGCTCCTCGGTCAGCATGGCAAGGCCGTTGCCGATTGCCTCCCGCGGGTTGCGGTTGCGGATTTCCCGCTCGCCGAGAAACAGGCGCCCCGCGGAGCGTGCCGAAAGCCCGAAAATGTTTTCAAGCAGCTCGCTGCGCCCGGCGCCGCCAAGCCCGGCAAGCCCAAGGATCTCTCCCCGGCGCAAAGAAAAACTGACATCCTCCACCTTGGTATAGCGGGAGGAAAGATGCTCCGCACGGAAAACGATCTCTGTGCCGGCGGGCGGTTTTGCGGGAAAGCGGTGTGTTAAATCTCTGCCGACCATCAGCCGGATGATGGTGTTCATATCCAGCTCGGCGGCAGGGGCTGTTTTGATGTGTGCACCGTCACGCATCACGGTGATTTCATCCGAAATGCGGAAGATTTCTTCCATTTTGTGCGAGATATAAATGATGCCGCACCCGCGGTCACGCAGCATGCGCACAATGCGGAAAAGGTGCTCCACCTCTTCCTCCGAGAGGGAAGAGGTCGGTTCGTCCAGCACGATGACCTTCGCGTGATAGGAGACCGCCTTTGCAATCTCCACCATCTGCCGCTTTGCCACCGACAGGCTTCCGATCTTTTGCTTCGGGTCCAGTGTGATGCCGAGATCGCCTAAAATCTCTCCGGTTTTCCGGTGCATTTCGGCTTCGTTGACAAAGCCCCACCTGCCGGGGTAGCGCCCCAGCCAGATGTTGTCGCTGACACTGCGGTTCAGCGCCTGATTCAGCTCCTGATGCACCATGGCAACGCCGTGCACCAGCGCTTCCTTCGGGTTTGCAAACAACACCTTCTCCCCGTCCAGAAAGATCTCGCCGCTGTCCGCCGTGTAAATGCCGAAGAGGCATTTCATCAGGGTGGATTTGCCCGCCCCGTTCTCGCCCATCAGGGTATGCACACTGCCCCGCCGCACGCGAAGCGACACGTGATCCAGCGCCTTGACCCCCGGGAACTCTTTGACCAGCTCCCGTATTTCCAAAAGGGTTTCATTCTCCGAAATATTTTGCATAAGGGATCCTTATTTTACGCACGCTTTCGTCTACCGAAAACGCGTCCGTGCCGTCCATCAGTGCCTTGCCTTCTGCCGCATTGGCGGCAAGCAGGGCAAGTGCTTTCGCCATGCCAGCCGCGTCCTGCTTCACGGTGCCGGTCATTTTGCCGTCCCGGATCAGTGCTACTGCCGCCTCGGTTGCGTCCACGCCGAACACCGGGATGGTGGGCGACCCCGCGCCGGTGTTGTAGCCGGCGGCGTTCAATGCGGAAATCGCGCCTTCCGCCATGCCGTCATTGTTGCAGATTACCAGCTCGATCATATTCTTGTTTGCCGTGTTGTTGGTGGTCAGTGCCGTGGTCATATATTCGTTTGCCGCGGCGGCGGACCACTGCCCGTTTTTGTCTACCAGATATTCGTTTTTGTTGTTTTCGTCATAAAAGCGAAGGGGCTTTTTGCACGCCGCCATCAGCATTTCGTTTGCTTTTTCCACGCTGTATTTGGTGCGATAAATTGCCTCGTTGTTTCCTTCCTCTCCTTTGAAGAGGATATAGGAGATCCGCCCGTCCCCGTTGAGGTCCAGCTCGTCATAGTGCGCCAGCAGATACTCACCGATCATCTCCCCCTGAAGCATCCCTGCCTCCTCGGCTTTGGTGCCCACAAAGGCGCATTGATCGTAGCTGCTGATGATGCTGTCACTGACCTCGCGGTTGAAAAATATCAGCGGTACGCCTGCATTTTTCGCAAGATTTACAATCTCGGTTGCCGCATCGTCCGACCCCGTGTTTACAATGTTGACCAGCAGCGCCTTGGCACCCCCGGTCAGCGCGGTGCGCACCTGCTCGGTCTGTGTGGTCTGAGAGCCGGCACCGTCATAATCCGAGGTGGAAAGCCCCCGGTCGGAAAGCGCCTTTTTCAGTGCAGTGCGCACCGAGGAGATATACGTGTCACTGAACGTGTAATAAAAGATGTCCGCCTTTTCCTTTTTCCCGCCGCAACCGACCAGCGCCGCGGTGCAAAGACAAAGAACCAAAAGTAAAGAAATCAGTCTTTTTTTCATACCGGTATCACCTTTCCTGCCGCAAAATTACGGCGTTTGATGTTATTATGCCGAGCGCGGCGGCAAATTATGAGAGAGGCGGCTCTCCGTTTTTCGGCAGATTTTCCTGATTTTACAAAAAAAGCCCGCCCCGGAAAGGGGCGGGTAATTTCTTAAAAAAGCAAAAAGGCGATGACGTCAGAAATCACGTTGTGCGCTTGGCAAATATGCTGGCAAACGTGAGGGGTGTGCGGGCAAGCAGGCGCTCGATGAGGGCGTCGATGGCGAGAATCAGCCACATCAGCGCCCCCCAGCAAAGCGAGAATTTCAGGCAAATCAGCCCGCGGTATTCATGCGGGCAACCGGTATAATTCCAGATGCGAAGCCCGTGAAAGGTGAGAAAATACAGCCCGAAAAAATACTCATAGGCGGTCAGAACGCCAAACCCAAAGAGCGGGAGTACCAAAACCCGAACCTTACGCGGGAGCGGGAGACGGCAAAGCAGCACGCCGAGGAGAAACGCTCCGCCACCAAGGAAAAACACATGGGGCAGGGGCGGCGCGTGGTGGCGAATGAGACGAAACACCGTTTCGATGGCAAAATACAGCCCGCCGCCAAGGCAAAACTCCGTCGTCAGCTTCAAAGCCAACCACAACGCCGTGGAAACCGCACGTTTCATCCCGTTTCTCCTTTCCGGGAAATTCATATCCCCCTATGAGTTTTACTCGTTCATCCGAAATTCCTCAATCTCGGGGGCGCTTGTGATCTGCCGGATCCATTTGCGGCTGCGAAAGCGGATCAGGCACAGCACGGTTTTCACAATATCCTCCGCGATAAACATCGTGGCAAGCAGAAAAACAAAATGCGTGGGGCGAAGAAACCGCGCCACCAAAAACAGCGCGGGAATGCCGCAGAAATAAAGCCCCGCCATATCCACCAGGCACCCGGTTTTGGTATCCCCGCCGGAGCGGAAAATGCCGCACACCATGGTATAGGAAATCATATGAACGCCGATCCAGAAGCCGTAAAACAACAGGCACTCGGAAGCAACCTGCCGCGCGCCCGCCGTTTCAATCGGGAAAAGGGACAACAACGGCTCACGCAACAGCACCAGCAAACCGCCCAGCACCACCCCGGTGATCGGGGTCATCACGGCAAAGCGTTTTGCCGCACGGTACGCCTCCTCGTGCTCTCCCGCACCCACGCGCATCCCCACCATCACGGCACACGCGCCGCAGATGCCGACGAAAAACACAAAGAAAATCTGCTGTACGTTCTCATAAAGGGTGTACCCCGCGTAGTTTTCCATCCCCTGCCGGGCAAGAATCATAGCGTACACATTGGTGCCGCAAGCCCACAGCGCCTCGTTGATGAGCACCGGGGACGCGGTGCGGAGATACGTCTTGCAGAATGCCCGGTCAAAGGCAAATAAGCCCCGGAACGTACCGCGAAACGGCGTTTTTCCAAGCAACATACACGTCACCAGAAACGCCGCCTGCACCGCATAACTGACAATCGTGCCGCAAGCCGCGCCGCGAAGCTCCAGCGCGGGGAAACCGAAATGCCCGCCGATCAGGCAATAGTTGACCGCCACATTGACGGCAACGGCAATGCCGGAGGAAATCAGCGGCAGACGAACGCACTCCACCGAACGCAGCGAAATGCTGAGAATCTGCGAAATGACCAAAAACGGCACCGCAACGGCGTACACGCGAAGGTAAGATGCGGCAAGGGCGATCATCTGCGGGTCATCGGTAAAAATGCCGGCAAGCGCGGCAGGAAACAGCGCCAGCGCCACGGCGTAAAGCAAGCCGAAACCAAGCGCCACCGAAAGGGCAAAGCCAAGACAGCGCAACAGGTTGTTTTTCTCTTTTGCCCCCCAGTATTGCGAAAGCAGGGCAGAACAGCCCGAAGCAAAGCCGAAGCAAATCACGTTCAGCAAAAAACTGAATCTGGCGGCAACCCCGATGGCGGAAGTGGCAGCGTTACCCAGCCCCACGATCATCACCGTATCCACCAGCGTGCCGCAGGAGGTCAGCAGGTTCTGAAACGCGATAGGCAGGGCAAGTTTGAGGGCGGTGCGATAAAAGCCCGCGCCGCCGGTATTGGTTTTGAGAAGTTTATCAGACATAAATAAAAACTGCCGCCGCGCGGCAAAAGACGCAGAAGAACTGCCGCGCCGCGGCAGTTCTCCTTATTTCGGCGTGCCCGACCTGTCAGGAACCTCACCGGGAGAACCGGGTTTGTCGTCTCCTGTCAGGCTGACGGCACGGGGCGGACTGTTCCTTACTGAAAATTCTTTTCCGCCTCGGCGAGCCAGGCGCCGATGGTACCGGCAATTTTCTTCATACTGCCCGCCTCATAGGGCACCAGCAGCCCCGCGCTCCTGACCAGCTCCCCAAAGGTCTTGGTGCCGGCAAGATCGACAAAGGAAAGATACTTTTTGAATGCCGCGTCGTGGTCTTTCATCGCCTCACACCAGAAGCCGAACGCCACCGATTGCGCCATGCAGTAGTCGATATAGTAGAGCGGGTGCAGGTAGATATGCAACTGTCTCTGCCAGCCGCCGCCTCTGCCATAGAACGGCAGATCCCCGAAATGCAGGTGCGGGCGGTATTCCTTTTCCAGTTCCAGCCAGATTTTGTTGCGCTCGTCAGGCGTAAGGTTTTCGTTTTCGTACATCCGGTGCTGAAAATCGTCTACCATACAGCCGTAGGGCAGGAACGTCAGCGCGTCGGCGGCGTGACCCAGCTCATATTTTTCGGTCTGCTTGCCGAAAAAGAGGTGATGCCACGGCTCAGTGAGGAACTCCATGGACATGGAGTGTACCTCGCACGCGTCAATCGACGGGCTTCTGTAAAAGGGCGGAATGTTGTTGACAAACGAGCGGTAGCCGGCAAAGGCGTGCCCCGCTTCGTGCGTCAGCACGTCCACATCGCCCGCCGTGCCGTTGAAATTGGAGAAGATAAAGGGCACGCGGTAGGTGGGCAACTCCGTGCAGTATCCGCCGGGCGCCTTGCCGGGGCGGGAGAGCACGTCAAACAGTTCGTCACCGAACAGCACGTCGGCAAACCCGGCGGTCTCCTTGCTCATTTCGGTGTACATTTTACGCCCCGCCGCAAGGATTTCATCCGGCGTGCCTTCGGGCTTTGCGTTGCCGTCGGCAAACATCAGCGAGTTGTCCCACAGCATGATTTCGTCCACGCCGATGCGCCGTCTCTGCGCCTCGTGCACCGCGTCCGCAACCGGCACCACATCCCGCTTGATCTGCTCACGATAGGCTTCCAGCTCCTTGTAGCGGTAGCAGTTTCTGCCCAGGCGATCATAGCCCAGTTCCAGGTAGTTTTTGTGCCCAAGCGCGCGTGCCTGCGCGTTGCGGTTTTTCACCAGTTTGTCGTATAGTGTGTCAAACTCCTCCCGGTGTTTCTCGAAAAACTCCGCCTCGGCAAGAAAGGCGCGGTGGCGCACCTCGCGGTCGGGGGAAAGTTTGTAAGGGCCAAGCAGCGGCAGTGGCAGTTCTTTGCCGTCAAACACGGCGATGGCGCCGCCATAGAGTTTCTGATACTCGCTGGCAAGGCGGTTTTCCTCGCTCATCAACTCCATAATTGCGGGGGAGAAACTGCGTACCGACATTTCCAGCCCGTCAAAAAGCAGTTTGCCGAACTCTTTTTCAAGATCCGCGCGGTGGGGGGAAGCAAGCAGCGCCCGCATGACGTTCTGCATGGCTTCCTCAATCGCGGGCGACTGCTCGTCCGCAAAGGTCTGTTCCGCTTCATAGAACGGGTCTTTGGTGTTGATGGTGTGGCGGATATAGGCGACCGTCATCATGGTCTGCACGCGGTCCTCTTCTGCAAGGAAGTCCAAAAACGCCGTCTTTGCTTCTTCGGGGGTGGCGGCGGAACGGATTTTTTCTGCGGCATCGGCGGCAACGGTGCGGTTTTTCTCCACATCCGGGCGCTCATACGGAATTTCACTGAATTTCATCGGATATTTCCTCCTGTAACGATTATCGCTTTAGTTATATCATATTTTACCCGGATTTTCAACCCCTTCCGGCAAAAACACCGACTTGACAAAACGGGTGGGTTACGGTAAGATAGAGTTATCGCAAAAAAGGAGGGGAGCATATGCTGACCAAAACCGATTATGCGGCGCGCGCCGTTGCCGCGGGATACCGGATGCACTTTGTGGCAGAAGGAGACCGGGAGGGAAACGCCCGTGTGGAGGCGATTGTGCCCGCAAACCCATGCTGCAACTGCTATTCGGTGGCAAAGGCGTTTACCGTGACCGCCTTTGGGATGCTGACAGACCGCGGGTTACTTCGCCCGGAGGACAAACTGGCGGACTATCTCGGCACGCAGTTTCCCGCAGGGTGTGACCCGCGCTGGTATGACGTAACGCTGGACCAGTTGCTGCTGCATCGGGCGGGCATCGGGATGAAACTGGACATTGACGCGGAGGACGCGCGCGCGTTCCCGCCCGATTACCTGGCATACGTGCTGCGTTCCGGGCTGATTTACGACCCCGGCACAGCGTATCGTTATACCGACGCCGCGTATTATCTGCTTTCCCGTGTGATTCACGCCGCCGGCGGAAAAGACCCGGCAGAACTGTTGCGCCCGGTCTGCATGGAGACCATGCACTTCGGGGAGTTTGCATGGAGCGTTTGCCCGAGGGGGTACTGTATGGGCGCCACGGGGCTGTATCTGCGCACGGAAGATTTGCTGAAACTGGGCGTGCTGTACCTGCGGGAGGGCGACTGGATGGGGGAGCGCGTGATTTCAAAAGAGTGGGTGCATACCGTGCTCACGCGGGGATATGAACTGCACGACATCGGCGGCGGGTGGTTCTCCAAGGGCGGCATGCGCGGGCAGCGCGTGGCGTTTTCCCCCGAAAGAGGGCTTGCCGTGGCGTGGCATTCGTTTGAAAAAACCGTAGATCCCGCAGTAATGCTGGAGTTCTGAAAACAGGAGCGCCCCGCCATCCGGCGGGGCGCTTTTATTTTGGATGTACCGATTAGACTTTATATTCCCGAGTATTTTAACGCAACTTAATAAGAAATCCGCCCGCGAGAACCGGGTGAGGAGTTCTCCTGTCAGGCTAAGAAAACGGTTGCCGTTTCTTCACTGTGGTACAGCGTGCGTTCTTTAATGGTGGGGTTGCGCAGGTACGCATTGAAGTCATAGCCAAACGCCTCTCCCTTTGTGCGCGGGTCGGTGAGAAACCGCTCCTTGTCGCAGGGGACAAAGCAAATGTCCGGGTCGGCAAGGCGGTAAAGCTCCAGGCATGCGCCGTTGAAGCCGTGGTGGGAGAGCTGAAGGACATCGCATTTCAGCGCTTCGCCATACGCCGCCGCCATCTGGCGGCAGAGCGGTTTTTCGCAATCCCCGAGAATGAGGGCGGATTTTGCGGCACCGCGGATCATCCACGCCGAACTGAGGTGATTGACCCACGCGAATTCCGCGGGGTAAAAATCCTCCTGGGTGAAAAGAATATCCATTCGCACGCCGGAATAGCGCACCACATCTCCGGTGTGCAGCATATATTCCCGCGCGGCAGGGAAATGGGTGGCGGTCAGCTCGCGGAAGCGGTCAATCAGCGGCTTGCAGGATTTCATCACGTCCTCGTGTTTCACTTTGACCGTGGTCATCATCGGGAAGTTGGCGGCAATACTTTCCAGCTCCACTGCCGCGTGGTGTTTTTCGAGAAATTGCAGAGCCATGCCCATATGGTCGATATGCGGATGGGTAATCATCCAGGTGCGGATCACGGGCTTGCCCGCGTTCGGGTTGTGCTCTGTGAGGAATTTCAAGAGGTTATCTGCGTCCGCGTCATTGGCGCACCCGCTGTCGATGAGAATGTAACTGCCGTCCGTCGCCTGCACGACAAGGCACATACCGGGCGCGATGATTTTCGCCCCCTCCCGCGCGATCTGCGTAATGGAGGCGGGCACCTTTTTTTCGGTTTCTGCCGGCTCCGGGGGGAAGAATTCGTTCTCGGTCACGACCAGTTTCAAAAGGTACAGATTGTCGTAAAACGCAACGCGTACCCGGGTGTTTTCCTTTTCCAACGTGTAAAAACCGGCGCTGCCGATCCGGTTTTCGGCAATGCGGACAAAGCCCGCGCCCGAAAGGGCGGAAAGATAGGCTTCCGCCTCTTTTTTGCCGACGCCGAAAAACCCGTGCGTCACCGTGCCGAACTCGCCCTCATAAGCGCCGTGATAATAATATTCCGCGCCTTCAAAAGCGGGGAGATTTTTCATTTCCTGTTTCATTTGATTTACCCCTTGCAGAATTTGTCGATATAGTGATCAATTGCTTCTTGGATGATTTTTTCGGCTTCCTCGCGGTCGTAGAGGGTTTTGACGTCGGTCTGCTTGTTTTCCAGTTGTTTGTAGACCTTGAAAAAGTGCATAATTTCGTCAAAAATGTGCGGAGGAAGCTGATCAATGGAATGAATATTATTATACGTGGGGTCGGAGAAGGGAATGGCGATGATTTTATCGTCAATCCTGCCGCCGTCAATCATGCGCATCACGCCGATGGGATAGACGCGGATCAATGTCATGGGGTAGATCGGCTCGGCACACAGCACCAGCACGTCCAGCGGGTCTCCGTCGTCCGCATAGGTGCGCGGGATAAACCCGTAATTTGCCGGATAGTGCGTGGAGGTGTACAGCACGCGATCCAGCCGCAAAAGCCCCGTGAATTTGTCCAGTTCATACTTGCAGTTGCTGCCTTTCGGGATTTCGATGACAGCGGAAAAATCGGTAGGGGTGATTTGTTTGGGATCCATGTCATGCCAGATGTTCATACGCGGGTTCCTTTCTTTTTTGATGAAAAATAAAAATCTTCAGGACTTGGGGAAAGGCAGCCATCGTGGGTAACCGCTTTCCGCTGGTGGCGGCGGTTGCCGCAAAGCGGCAACTCAGATCCGCCTGCCTTAACGCAAGGTTATTTCACGAAATCAAATTCAAAACCGTAGATGTCCACGGTGTCGCCATCGGTACAGCCGGCTTCTTCCAGTTTGGCAATAACGCCGCCTTTGATCAGCATTTTCTGAAAATACGCGAGCGACTCATAATCGTCAAAATTGATGCGCCCCATCAGGTCATACAGCCATTTGCCCTCGGCAAAGTACACGCCGTCCTCCACGCGCACGGTCAGCGCTTCCGCCTCGCCGGTATCCGCCTCGTCCGCTTCGCTCCACTCCGGCGCAAAGACCGTCAGCGGCGGCAGGGTGGCAAGCAACTCGGAAACGCGGTGAACCAGCTCCGGCAACCCTTTGCCCGTAGCGGCGGAGACAAACAGCACCTCGCGCCCCGTTTGGTTCATTTCGGCAACAAACGCCGCCACGGCGGGGTCGCCCTCGTCGATCATATCGCACTTGTTTGCCACAATCACCTGCGGGCGCTTTGCCAGTTCCGCGCTGTAACGCGCCAGTTCCGCGTCGATCACGCGCACGTCCCCGGCGGGGTCGCGCCCCTCGGAGCCGGAAATATCCACCACGTGCAGCAGCAGCCGGCAACGCTCCACGTGCCGGAGAAACTTGTGCCCAAGGCCCGCGCCGTCCGCCGCGCCCTCAATGAGTCCGGGGATGTCCGCCGCCACAAAGCCAGCGCCCTCTCCGGTTTTGACCACGCCGAGGTTGGGCGACAGCGTGGTGAAGTGGTAAGCGGCGATTTTCGGGCGTGCCGCGCTGATGCGGGCAAGCAGAGAGGATTTTCCCACGCTCGGCATCCCGATCAGCCCCACGTCCGCCAGCATTTTCAGTTCCAGAATCAGTTCCCGCTCCTCGCCCTTGGTGCCGTTTTTCGCAAAGTTCGGGATCTGGCGCGTGGGGGTGGCAAAATGCCGGTTGCCCCAGCCGCCCCGTCCGCCCTTACAGCAGACAAACGGCTCGCCGTTCGAAAGGTCGCGGATGATTTTTCCGCTTGCCGCGTCCCGGATGATGGTACCCGCGGGCACTTTCAGCACCACGTCGTCCGCAGTGGCGCCGTGAAACTTATCGCCGGAGCCGTTGCCGCCGTTTTTGGCGACAAATTTGCGGTGGTCGCGATAATAAAGCAGGGTGGTGGCGCCGGGGTCTACCTCAAACACGATGTTGCCGCCGTGCCCGCCGTCCCCGCCGTCGGGGCCCCCTTTTGCCACATATTTCTCGCGGTGAAACGCCACGGCGCCGTTGCCGCCGTCCCCCGCTTTGACGTAAATTTTTGCATGATCAATTAACATAAAGTCTCCTTTTCCGATAGCCTGACAGGATAGCCTGTCGGGCTATTTCAAAGCACCGAAAGCACGAATGTGAATATCACCGCCGCAAAAAACACCGCCACGCCGGGGTTGCCGAACGCGAGCGCCGAAAGTCTTGTGCGAAGCGGCACCGGGGGCATCCCGTCCTCGCTTGTCACAAACAGATTGGCGGGGGCAAGGCGGATCCGGCGGTAGTAAACGATGAAGAAAATCAGCCCCAGAAACGCCGCGCCGTAAAGCAGGGAGGAGTAAAGCCCTGCCACCGCCAGCGCCGGCAGTTCGCCCGTTATCAGTTGCTCTGTTTCCTCCGGGGTCGCCGCCTCCGGGAGTTTTTCAATCAGCGGAAGCACGCGGGGGAGTACCAGTTTGCTCATCAGCACGCTGATGCAGTTAAGCGCCGCATGGGGCAGGATGGTCAGATGAATCTTCCCCGATTTCACGTAAATATAGCCGAATGCCAGCCCCAGCCCGAACGCGTAAAAACATTGCGAAAAGTTGCCGTGCGCCAGCCCGAACACAAGCCCCGAGGCAAACACCGCCGCGCCCTCTCCGTAGCGGGAAAGCCCGTCAATCAGCGCCTTGCGGAAAATCAGCTCCTCCGCGACAGGCGCCAGCACCCCGACAAGCAGAAGCGCAAGAAAAATATTGGTGTCTCCGATTACGTCCGTTACGTCCTTGGTGGGGTTGCCGGTCAGCGCTTCAATCAACGAGGTCACCACATTGCCGACCATACTGCCTGCCACCATGAAAAGGCACCCGATACAGACGGAAACCGCATACCGTCCTGCCCCGTATTGCTGTTTGGCGGGTACGTACTGCGGCAGTTTTTTCATCGCGAGAAAAATCACCGGCACCACAATCAGGTAAAACGGCAGAGAGTCATAAAAGAACACCGCGTTGGGGTTTGCGGCAAACGCGGGGGCAATCAGCCGGAGGAGGAAAAAGACCCCGTATGCTACCCCCAGATGCAACAGCAACAGCAACGTGTAAAGAAACCCCGTGCGCGAAAACGCGCCGCGCACTTCCTTTTCCCCCACGCACGCCGCGGGGGGCGCGGGGGTCGGCTCTACCGTAAAGCCCCCGAACGGTGTGAAATTCATGACGGACCCTCCTCGCCCTTCTGGCGCACGATCAGGCGGATCGGCGTGCCGCGGAAGCCGAAGGTTTCCCGCAGGCAGTTTTCGAGATACCGCTGATAAGAGAAGTGGAACAGCTCCGCGTTGTTGCAGAACACCACAAAGGTGGGCGGCGCGGTCTGAATCTGCGTCATATAGTAAATTTTCAGTCTCCTGCCCTTGTCGGAGGGGGGCTGAACCCTGGTAGTCGCGTCATTCAGCACGTCGTTGAGCATCCCGGTGGAGACCCGCATCCGGCTCTGCCCGTACACGTACACAATCTGCTCAAAAATCTGCCCGGTGCGCTGCCCCGTCTTGGCGGAGACAAACAGCAACGGCGCGTACTGCATATAGGAAAGCGCCTGGTACACGTCTTTGGTATAATTGTTGACCGTGGAGTTGTCTTTCTCCACGCTGTCCCATTTGTTGACCAGAATGATCGTTGCCTTGCCCGCTTCGTGCGCGATGCCGGCAATGCGCTCGTCCTGCTCGGTCACGCCCTCGGCGGCGTCCACCACCAAAAGGCACACGTCGGCGCGTTCCACCGCCATGTGCGCGCGCAGGACGCTGTATTTCTCGATTTTGTCATTCACCTTGGATTGCCGCCGGATTCCCGCCGTGTCGATGAAGGTGAACTTGCCGAACTCGTTTTCAAACACGGAGTCCACCGCGTCTCTCGTCGTGCCCGGAATATCGGAAACAATCAGCCGCTCGGTGCCGAGCAACCGGTTGATCATCGAGGATTTGCCCGCGTTCGGCTTGCCGATCACCGCCACCTTGATGCTGTCGTCCTCCTCTTCCTCCCCGGCGTGTTCGGGCAAAAACTCCAGCACCGCGTCCAAGAGGTCCCCCGTGCCGGAGCCGTGCACCGAGGAGATGGCAATGGGGTCGGTGGCAAGTCCCAATTCATAAAACTCGTAAAATTCCATCGGCAACGCACCCGTGCGGTCGCACTTGTTGACCGCCAGCAACAGCGGCTTGCCGCTTTTCTGCAACATCACGCACACGTCGCGGTCGGCGGCGGTCAGCCCCGTACTCACGTCACAGAGAAACACGATCACGTCCGCGCTTTCGATTGCCACGCTTGCCTGAAATTTCATCTGAGACAGAATCACGTCGTCGCTTTTCGGCTCGATCCCGCCGGTGTCGATGACCGTGAGTTTGCGCCCGTTCCACTCGCATTCCCCATAGATCCGGTCGCGCGTGACGCCGGGGGTATCCTCCACGATGGAGCGGCGCTCCCCGATCAGTTTGTTGAACAGTGTGCTTTTGCCGACGTTTGGTCTGCCGACAATGGCAATTACCGGTTTTGACATATCAATCACCTCACATCAAAGGTCAGGCGCGGCGACCCCAAGAAACGCGGCAAGCAATGCCGCGCCTTCCCCTTTGGTGGGGGTCACTTTCACGCCGAGAATCCGGGAGAGCTCCCCCGGGGTCATTCCGCAAAGGAACAAATCGCCCTGTGCCCGAAGCATCGTGGCGGGGATCAGCAACTCCTCGCCAAGGTTCTGCCCTGCCAGCTGTTCCGCCACGTCTTTGCCGGTCAACAGCCCCGCCACCGTGATTTCACTGCCGAAAAAGCGGTTTTCAATCACGTGCACGTCAATGCGAAGCCCCGGCAAAAGCGCCGTCAGTTTTCCGGCAAGCAGTTTCATGGTGTCCCCCGCCGCCTTGCCGGTGGCAAGCGAGATATGACGGCGAAACGCGGCGCGGTCGGGCACGTATTCGTCAAGAAACGGCAGTTCCGCGTCAAATTCGGAAATAAGGGAACGGATCATCCCCACCCCGTTTTCGATCTGCTCATAGTCGCCGTAATACTCCTCCTCCGGCATCGGGAGCCCGGCTTTGAGATAGAACTCGTCCGCACAGCAGAAAATGCGGGCGCCGAGCGCCGCGCGGCACTTGTCGCCGAAGTCCGTCACCTGCGCGATGACCGCGCGGCATTCTTCCGGGGTGAAGGGGGAGAGGGGATAGAGCCCCTCGCGGTAGCGCGTCAGCCCCGCGGGCACCACCGAAACGCTGCCCATTGCGGGGTAAAGCGCCGCCAGGTCGTGCATGGTGCGGGTCAGTTCCTCTCCGTCGTTGATCCCGCGGCACAGCACAATCTGCCCGCACAGGCGGATGCCGGCATCGGCAAGGCGGCGGAGATAGGAAAGCACCTCCCCCGCGCGCTTGTTTTTCATCATGGCACAGCGCAGTTCCGGGTTGGTGGTGTGCACCGACACGTTGACCGGGGAAATGTGCATTTTGATGATGCGGTCAATGTCGCGGTCATGCAGGTTGGTCAGCGTGATATAGTTGCCGTGCAGAAAGGAAAGGCGGCTGTCATCGTCTTTGAAATAAAGGGAGGAACGCAGCCCTTTGGGCAACTGGTCGATAAAGCAGAAAATGCACTTGTTGGCACAGGAGTGCTTTTTGTCCATCAGGGGCGTTTCAAAGTCCAGCCCGATGTCGTCATACGTGCTTTTGTGAATGGTAACGGAGTACGGCGCGCCGTCCCGTGTGAGTTCTATGGTCACGCGCTCATCGGCAAGATAAAAGCGATAGTCCAGCACATCGGTGATTTCATTGCCGTTCACCCGCAGCAATTCATCCCCCGGTCGGATCCCGGCGGATGCCGCGCTACTGTTTTCTTCCACCCCGCAAATGCGAACCATATGCTCCCTCCCTTCGCCGTGGCAGATTTTTTCATTATAGTATAACACATTTTTTGAAGAAAAGCAAGAAAAAAAGGGGGCTTTTTTCAAAAAGCCCCCTTTTCATCCCACAAAAACTTTTGGGCAACTGATGCCGAGCATTGGGTGCGTGACTTCTCCGTGCGGGCGACCAATGGTCGCCCTGCAAAAGAATGGGTGTGTACACCCAAAGGTATGCGTCAGCCTGAAAGCCCCGCCGCAGGCGGTGGATTACTTTGCGTAATCCACCGCGCGGCTTTCGCGGATGATATTGACCTTGATCTGACCGGGATATTTGACCTCGTCCTGAATCTTTTTCGCCATTTCACGGGCGATCAGCTTCATCCCTTCGTCGTTTACATCCTCCGGCTTCACCATCACGCGCAGCTCTCTGCCCGCCTGAATGGCATATGCCTTTTCCACGCCCTCAAAGCCTTTGGCAATCTCCTCCAGCTTCTCCAGACGTTTGATGTAGTTTTCCATATCCTCGCGCCGGGCACCGGGGCGGGAAGCGGAAATCGCGTCCGCCGCCTGAACCAGAATCGCAATCACGGTTTGCGGCTCCACATCGTTGTGATGCGCCTCGATTGCGTGAATCACGTCACGGCTTTCCTTATACTTGCGCGCCACGTTGACGCCAAGCTCCACGTGTGTGCCCTCCACATCGTGCGGGAACGCTTTGCCGATATCGTGCAAGAGACCTGCACGCTTCGCGGTCGCCGCGTCTACGCCCAGTTCCTCTGCCATAATCCCGGCAAGAAATGCAACTTCAATCGAGTGCTTCAGTACGTTCTGACCGTAACTGGTGCGGTAACGGAGTCTGCCGAGCAGTTTTACCAGTTCCGGGTGCAGGTTCGGGATGCCGACTTCATAGGTCGCTCTCTCGCCTGCCTGTTTGATGACCGCATCCACCTCACGGCGGCATTTTTCCACGGTCTCCTCAATGCGTGCCGGGTGAATGCGCCCGTCCGCAATCAGTTTTTCCAGCGTCAGGCGTGCCACCTCGCGGCGCACGGGGTCAAAGCCGGAAAGCGTGATCGCCTCCGGGGTGTCGTCGATGATCAGCTCCACGCCGGTGAGGGTTTCCAGTTTCTGAATGTTTCTGCCCTCACGACCGATGATGCGCCCCTTCATTTCCTCACTGGGGATCTGCACCACGGAAATCGTGGATTCCGCCACCTGGTCGGTGGCGCAACGCTGAATGGCAAGCGCTAAAATGTTGCGTGCCTTTGCGTCGGCTTCTTCTTTAAACTGGGAATCCAGCTCGTCAAGGCGTTGTGCAAGCTCATGCTTGACCTCGCCCTCCACGCGCTCAATCAGTTCCTCCTTCGCTTCCTCGGCGGTCAGCCCCGCCACTTTTTCCAGTGCCGATTGCTGTTCCGCCAAGGCGTTGTTGATCTTGACCTGAAGCTCCTCGTTTTCCTTGATTTTCTGATCCAGCTGTTCGTTTTTGCGATCCAGCGCTTCGGATTTCCGATCCAGTGTGTCCTCCTTTTGGGAGAGTCTTCGTTCAGTGTGCGATACTTCCGCACGGCGTTCCTTGAGTTCGGCTTCCGCTTCGTTGCGCTTTTGCAGGATTTCTTCTTTTGCTTCCAGCAGTTTTTCTTTTTTCACGGCTTCCGCTTTTTTCGCGGCTTCCGCCACAACTCTGTCTGCTTCCGCTCTGGCAGAACCGATTTTCCGTTCTGCAACAAGGCGGCGGATCAAGAATCCGGCACCCGCACCGAACACCAAAGCCACAGCGATCAGCGCGATCGCAAGTCCGATGTTCATGGGTTTCCTCCTGTTCACTTTCTCAAAATCTATATACAAAAAGCCATACTCCGACATTGTATATGCTATATGATTATACACTTAATTTCACAAATTGTCAAGGGTCGCGGTTTCTTTTTTTCGGAAGTCTTGACAAACTTTCAAAATCCCGTTATAATGATTATGTATTATACGTTATGCACGCACAGCACGGCGCCCTTGCGGGCATTTTCGGCGGGAGCCGTAATCGGTACCGCGGATCCTCGCGGGACGGATTTTTCGTCGGGCTGCGGCCTGCGGAGGCTTGCTTTCTGCGTTCCTTCCCCCCCGCCGGTGACCCCTGAATGTGAGCGTAAATCTTCAGAAAGGGTATGATATGTGCGCATATCATACGAAAAAACATCATGAAAAGTGTACAGATCCGGCTTTCGACCATCGCGGATGTGCGCGATTTTGTCAACATCGTTGCCAAAACCGACGCGGATATTGACCTGCAGTCCGGCAGATATGTGGTGGACGGCAAGTCCATTATGGGTATTTTCAGCCTTGACCTGCTTTCCCCGATCACGCTAACCGTCCACTCGGACGACACGGACGAGGTGCTGGCACAGCTGGAGCGCTTCATCGTAAAATAAAGCGCCCCTTCGGAAAAAGCCCGGAACGCCGGGCTTTTTCGAGTTTATTGCAAAGGAGAAACCGATGGAACATTTTGTGGAGTTTTGCCATGTCAGCAAGGTTTACGAGATGGGCGAGGTGCGCATTGACGCCCTGAGGGACGCCAGTTTTACCGTGGATAAGGGGGAAATCTGCGTGATTGTAGGTCCCTCCGGCGCGGGAAAAACAACGCTGCTGAACATTCTCGGCGGCATGGACACATTGACATCGGGGAATGTGCGCATTGACGGCAAGGAGATTTCCGCTTACAGCGGGCGGCAACTGACGGCTTACCGCCGTTATGACGTGGGGTTTGTGTTTCAGTTTTACAATCTGATTCAAAACCTGACGGCGCTGGAAAACGTGGAGATGGCAACCGAAATCTGTAAAAACCCCCTGCAACCGGAGGAGATTCTTGCGCGGGTGGGGCTGGCAGAGCGGGCAGGGAACTTCCCCTCCCAGCTCTCGGGCGGGGAGCAGCAACGCGTGTCCATTGCGCGGGCGCTGGCGAAAAACCCGAAGCTGCTACTGTGTGACGAGCCGACGGGCGCGTTGGACTATGTGACCGGCAAACAGATTTTGAAACTGTTGCAGGACACCAGCCGGGAGACCGGCATGACCGTAATCATCATCACGCACAACAGCGCCCTGACCGCCATGGCGGATCGGGTGATTTCGGTGAAAAACGGCACGGTGGTGGACGAGCACCGCAACGAAACGGTAACCCCCGTGGAAGAAATCGAGTGGTGAGCGTATGCTGATACGATCGGTTTTTCGCACCATCCGCAAGTCACTGGGGCGCTATCTTGCCATTCTTGCCATCATCGCGCTGGGCGTGGGCTTTTTTGCGGGGCTGCGCGTGACCAAAGAGGCTATGGTGCGCACCACGGACGGGTACCTGCGGGAACTCTGCCTGTATGACTATCGCCTCATCAGCACCTTGGGGCTGACCGAGGACGACGTGGCGGCTTTCCGGCAGTTGGAAGGGATTGAGCGCGCCGAGGGCGCTTATAACGCCGACCTGATGGTGGCGGAGGAGGGCGGCACCGAAAAGGTGTTTCATGCCCATTCCCTGTCCGACAAGATGAATCTGCCCGATCTGCGAGAGGGCAGAATGCCGCAAAACGCGGGGGAATGCCTGCTTGACGCGCGTTATTTTTCCTCCTCGATGATCGGTAAGACCTTTCATCTTTCCGCCGGCAACCCGGAGGATACCAAAGCGCAGTTTGCCACCGACACGTTTCTGGTGGTGGGGCTTGTTAACAGCCCGAATTACATCAATTTTGAGCGCGGTTCCACCGCGCTTGGCAGCGGCTCGGTTTCGGGCTTTCTGTACCTTTTGCCCGAAGCGTTTCAAATGGATTATTATACCGAAATCTATCTGAAACTGCCGGACGGCGGCTTTGAAATTTATTCCGATGCATATGAGAGCGCCGTGGACGCGGTGCGGGAGCGGGTGGAGACCCTGCTTGCCGAGCGCGCGGCAATCCGCTATGACGATCTGGTGACCGCGCCGAAAAAAACGATAGAAGAAAAGCGCGCGGAACTGGCGAAAAGTCAGACTACGTTAGACGAAAAACGCGCGGAACTGACGGCAGGTCAGGCGACGCTTGACGCGCAGCGCGAAGCGCTGGCGGCACAACAGAAGGAACTGGACGCACAGCGCGCGGCGCTGGAAGGCACGCCCCAGTATGAGGTCATGCTGCCGCAACTGGAAGCGGCGCAGGCGGAAATCAACGCAGGGGTCACGCAACTTGCGGAAAAGCAAGCGGAGCTGGACGCGGGCGTGGCGGAACTGGATGCCGCGCAACAGGAACTGAATGAGGGGCAGGCACAATTAGAGGAGGCGGAAGCCCGCCTTGCCGAAATCAGCCCTGCCACCACGTTTGCCCTTGACCGTACGGCAAATGTCGGTTACGTCAGTTTTGAAAGCGACACCTCCATTGTTTCCGGCGTTTCGCAGGTGTTTCCGCTCTTCTTCTTTTTGGTGGCGGCGCTGGTCTGTATCACCACCATGACCCGCATGGTCGGGGAACAGCGCACCGAAAACGGCGTGCTGAAGGCTTTGGGCTACAGTGAGGGCGCAATCGTGGGG
>URMC01000028.1 GCA_900548735.1 uncultured Eubacteriales bacterium
TACTGACTCTATTGCCCGCCGCAGGCGCGCGAAAAGGGGGCTTTTTGAAAAAAGCCCCCTTTAAATCCCGCAAAAACTTTTTGACGACTGACGCCGGAATGTTGGGCGAGCGCACCCAAAGCGGCGCGTTAATCGATCACCTCCGCCGTAAGGCGGTCGGCAACCGGCTGCGGCTGCGGCTTGTCGTTCCCGTGTTTGCGGATAAACGCCGCAAACAGCACCAGCGCTGCCATACAGCAGATGATATCCGCCGCCGGAGTTGCGCAGACAATGCCGTAAATCGGGCGGATCATATTGAGGATAAACATCATCGGGATGTCCAGCACGCCTTTGCGCAACAGCGCCAGCACCAGCGATTTGCTCATATGCCCCGTCGCCTGGAAAAAGGAAATCACCGTATACGCCCACGCGGAGAACGGCGCGCCCACGCACATAATTTTCAGAAATACCGTACCGAACGCGTGAGATTCCGACCCGTTCGGGATAAACACGCCGATCAGCACATCCGGCACCAGGAAACAGGTTCCCATACAAAGCAACGATACCGTGACCGACATCGCGGCGGAGATATAAACCGTGTGCTTCATCCTCACGCGGTTGCCCTTGGCGTAATTATAGCCGATGAGCGGCAGCACGCCCTGCGCCATCCCGCGCACGATACAGTGCGCCAGCATATTCACCTTTTTCGCCACGCCGATACCCGCCTGCGTGGCAGTGCCGAATGCCGACATCAGGTTGTCAAGCACGGCGTAGGAAATGTTTTCGCACAGCGTCATCAGACAGGCGGGAATGCCGATGCTGATGACGTTTTTCGGGATGGACTCGCGGAACATCGAAAGGCTCGGCCGCACGGACAGCACCATCTTCTTTCTCTGAGTGAGGATATAAATGATGTAATAAACGAGCGCCCCGCAGTTGGAAAGCATCGTGGCAAGCCCCGCGCCCAGCACCTCGTTGCCGGGTTTCAGAATCACAAACATAAACAGCGGATCAAGAGCAATGTTCAGCACCCCGCCGATTACAATGCCAAGGCTTGCCTGAAGCGAGCGCCCCTCCGCCCGCACCAGATGGGAAAACAGCGTGTTCAGCGACGTCACGCCCCCGCCGATCACCACCGTGACCAACAGATACCGGCACGCCTCCTCATGCACGCCGGAGGCGGAACCGCCCAGCAGGTTGATGAACACCTCCATCAGCAGAAAAGCCCCCAGCGAGTACACCGCCGTGACCGCCAGGCACCCCCACACGGCAAACGCCGCGGCGCGCCCGGCGTCCTTTTCGCGCCCCAACCCCAACAAGCGGGAAATCACGCTGGCGCCGCCCACGCCAAACAGGTTGGAAATGGCGGAAAGAAACATAAACGCCGGCATACAGACCGTGACCGCCGTAATCGACACGTCGCTTTCGGTCAGCCCCACAAAAAACGTGTCCGCCATATTGTAAATCACCAGAATAATCTGTCCGATGACCGACGGCAACGCGAGGGAAAGAATCGATTTCAGCACCGGACTTTCCTCAAACAAATATTTTTCTTTCTCACCGGATCTCATAGCGCTCCATGCTCCTTTTGTTGCCCGCCCGGATACTCTCCCGGCACGGTGTGATAGTTTTTCTGAATAGCCCCCACCAGCCTCTGCAACTCCTTGCTGCCGGGGCGGTAGAGAATACGGATACTGCGGCTGAGGTTCATCCCCTCCAACCGCACTGCGGCGATTTTGCCCGCCGCCACATACGCGGCGCACGCCTTGTCGGAAAGGACGGAAAGCCCGTACCCCCCGGCAACCAGCCGCACGATGGTGTCCACGCTTTCCGCTTCCAGCATCACGCGTAGCTCCTTTTCCGGAACTCCGGCGCTGATCAGTCCGGAGCGGAACAGGCGCCCGGTGCCGGACTCCTGCGGTCTTAAAATCAGCGGCTCTTTCTTCAATTCCGCAAGGCGAATCATCCCCCGCCGTGCCCAGACGCTGTCCACCGGCACCGCCACCGACAGATGGTCGGTGTCCAAAATCACCTCGCACAGCCCCGTGGGGGTGGCGCCCCCCTCTACAATCGCAAGGTCAATCTCCAGATTTTGCAGCATCGGGTACAGCATTTCGGCAACGCCGGTTGTGACCCGCACCTGTACGGCGGGGTTTGCCGCCGTGATTGCGTCAAGCACCCCGGCAAGCACAAAATTCTCCGCGCTTGGCGTAATGCCCACCTGCAAGCGCTCCATCCCCGACCGGGCGCTTTCCACCTCGTCGGACATCCGCCGGCAGACCGACTGTATTTTTTCGATGTACTCCGCCACCAACCGGCATTTGTCGGTCGGCACCAGTTCTTTTTTAACGGTAGTAAACAGCGGCACGCCCAATTCCCGCTCCAGCGACCGCACCTGAGCGGACACGGCGGAGGGCGTCAGCGCCAGTTCCCGCGCGGCGCCGGCAAAACTGCGGCACCGGATGACTACCGGAAGCGTGGCATAGCGCTGGTCATACCGGATTTTTTCAAACATTCTTCTTCCCCCTTTCCCCGGGATTTTTCTGCCCGCGGGCGAGAAATTCCGGCAGGTCGTCCTCGTCGTCATCTTCTTCCTGATATGTGGTGTTGGTGTAAATGCCAAACGCGCTTTGCATGGCGCGATTGGTTGTCTGCAACAGCGTTTTACTGTCTTTGGTCATACCGGAAATCCCCTCCCCTCTTGACAGAATTGCGAAAATATATTATAATCATAGCATCATTTTTGATAATGTCAAATTATGTTTTGGTCTATCCGTATAAAAAAACGTTATATATGAGGTGCCTATGATTGACGATAAGGTATACACGTTGCTGAAAGTCTACGAGCGCGGCAGCTTTGTGGCGGCGGCAAAAGAACTGAATATTACCCAACCCGCGGTCAGCCAGCATGTCAAGGCGCTGGAGGAACAGTTGGGGGTCACGATCTTTGAGCGCGGAAAGCGCAAGCTGATCCTTACCAAACAGGGGAACGAGGTCATCAAGTGCGCCAAGAAACTGGTGGGACTGTACGGAAATCTCATCAAGGATATTCAGGACGGCACCAGCCTTTCCACCCACCTGACCATCGGGGTCACGCACACGGCGGAAAGCAACCCGATCGCCGAAGCGCTGGCAAGTTACTGTGCCCGGAATCAGGGTGTCAACATCAAAATGATTACGGATACTATAAGCAATCTTTATAGCATGCTCAAAACCTATGAGATCGATATTGCGATTGTGGAGGGCAGATCTTCCGACCCCGGCATCCGGTATCTGCTGATGGACACCGACTACCTGGTGCTGGCGGTCGCGCCAGACCATCCGTTTGCGCAGAAAGGGATGGTCACGCTGAACGAACTGAAAAAGGAGCGGATGATCCTGCGCCTGCCCAACTCCGGCACCAGAAACCTGTTTATGGCGCATCTGGAAAGCAATAATATGAGCATCAACGATTTCAATGTGATTCTGGAAGTGGACAATATCGCCACGATCAAAGATCTGATCCGCCGGAATTTCGGTGTATCTATTCTTGCCCGAAGCGCGTGCCTTGATGAATGCAAAAAGGGCAAGATTGTCACCTTGCCCGTGGAAAATCTCAGTATGATGCGGGAGATCAACATCGCCTACCCCGCGGATTTCACCCAATTTGACCTCCTGCGCGACATCGTGCGCAGTTATAATGAAACGCTGAAACTCTATAAATAAACAGACCCCCCAAGGGTCGGCTTTGCCGACCCTTGGGGGGTTAGAAAAGATTTTACAGCGGCACCATGATGCACCTTTAAAGAATGACTTCTGTTCCGTCCGTTGCTGTTTTTTGATAGAGCGACTGATACATTCTTTCCTGTTCTTCAAATGCTTTTTTCTGCATTTCAATGGAATTGATATCCAAAGTTCTGCTTTCTACTTCCTGAATCAGCCGGGAGTATTCAACGGCGATGTAATGATCATTCCGGAAATAGAATCTGTTCAGCAATTCTTTTAAGGCGGTTTTGTCGCAGGTCGGTTCAATAATTGCCCGTTCCACGGCATGGGCAAGTGTGATCAACTCAATATCCTCGGTATAGTCATGGATGTATTGCAGCAGGGAGGCGTAATTGTTTGTTGCGTAGGTCAGTGAGGAATAATTGATCTCCTTATCCAACAGCTTCAACTCACCCTCCGCCAGAATCGTACTGGAAAAGGTGCGAAGCAAATCAATTCTTTGACTGCGCTTTTGAGTCAAAATTTCTGATTTTTGTTCTTTTAAAGCAAGGCATGTGTTCTGACGGAGTGTGTATACGGTCAAACCCAATGTTACGATAATCCCTATAATTTCCACAAAAGAAAAAACGGCATTCAATACGTCAATCATTTTGTACCTCCATTGTAGCCTGTCAGGCTGTGCAGAAAATCTGCTTTGATATTATCTGTTATTTTACTACATGATCGACAAAATTGCAATGGGTCTGACATTTTTTGCATCGGATGCTTTGCAGGGCACTCTTGATCCCGAACGGGGGTATTTTCTGTCAGGTGAAGCGTAACAAGGGGAGTGAAAAAACTCAAAATGAGTCTTTTCACTCCCCTTGTTTCAGATCATAAAAGCGATGCCGCAAACACAGGCACATATGTAAACGGCGATAAATAAAAGCGGTATTCTTTTTTCACTGTCGGTAAAGGAAACGTATTTTTTCTTGTTCAGCCTGTCGGATAAGGCTTCCCATTAAGAAAAAACCGTGCGGAGAACCTGCACGGCAATAGCAAAAACAGTATTTCAGGCAAAAAACAATCGAGTGTCCATACCAAACCTTCAGGTCTGTTATGAACACTCGATGTGTGTTGCAACGCAGAAATTGATAGAAACTAAATTGGAATCGCAGCTGCTCTGACTTGGGGTGGTATCATCATATGGAGATACCAAGAGCGTATCGGCGGAATCAGAATATAATATGGGTGCTATAAAACAAATCAAACGATGCAATAGGAAGGATCAGAGTTTCCCGGATGGACTACGGTTTACTTCTTTTTTTTATACTTCAGGGGTGTTGTTCCTGTAATGCCGACAAAGACTTTTCTGAAATGATTTTCGGAATTAAAACCTGCCAGGCGACTTATGGTAGCAATAGAGTAGTTCTGTTTTTCCAAATACTCAATAGCGACGTTGATTTTTATGCAATTCTGAAATTTATTCGGTGATTGCCCTAATTCTTTCTGAAACAAATGGTAAATAGTAGATTCACTGACACAACATTTTCTTGCCAAATCACCAATGGAAAAATGATGGTTCCAATTGTCGGTAATAAATTCAATCGCTTTTTGCAAAGTTTTATCGTATGAAATTTTGGATCGAACCATTTGCGGAAGAATTTTTTGCAAAAGCTTATAAAACAAGGAATATGCTTCCAATTCTTTGATATAGTCGATTGACAACAGATTGGCTATTTCTATGAGGTCGTTTCTGATTTCTTCATCGCACTCAATGATTTGAGGCTCATATCGAAATTGCTCATAGTGCATAAAACAACTGACATAAATTACTTTAATATCAGGGGTTCCGTGCCATTCGGAATAGCAATAAATATTTTCCGGAATGAACACGACGTCCCCTTCGGCCACGTTGATTTTTTTATTCAAATAGATGTAGGTTCCGCACCCTTTTATGATCACGCCGATTCGGGTTTTCCTGCGGCTGCTGTTTCCGCGGCAGAAATGATAATTATAAAATATATGCTGTGATGCGGAAAGTTCCGAAACGTAAATTTTTCCATCCTGCATTTTTATCACCTCCGCCGGCACAGTTGCAGAATAATTACTTTTTTTACAGTATACCATATTGAACGGCATTTTGCAATACTTTATAATAAAAGAAGTAAAGTTGTTATAATTGCCGGGCTTCTGCCCGAAAAGGCGGAATTGAAATTTTGTGAAAAGGAGTATAAATATGAAAACAAAACAAATCGTTTTTACGGCACCGTATACGGTCGGACTTCTTGAAGCGGAATGTTTACCTCCGAAGGCAAACGAGGTTACTGTAAGTCTGGAATATTCCGCAATAAGTGCAGGTACGGAAAGAGCAAATCTGATCGGAGTGCGAAACGCCCCCAATCTTTCCGAAGGCGCAGAGGCGGTTTTCCCGAGAACGGTAGGATACAGTGCCGCCGGTATTGTAACGGAGACGGGAAGCGCCGTAAAAAACGTTTGCGTGGGTGATAGGGTCGTTGTCTTTTGGGGAAAACACAAGAAAAATATCACCGTCAGCGAAAATAAAGTTTTGAAAATTCCGGACGAGGTGCCGTCTGCGGAAGCGGCTATGGCATTAATCGCCACCTTTCCGTTGGCGGCAATCCGAAAAACCAAGCTTGAAATCGGAGAATCTGCCATAGTAATGGGGCTTGGCATACTTGGCATTTTTGCAGTTCAGGAGTTAAAAGCAGCAGGCGCATATCCGGTGATTGCGATTGATCCGGTGGAAGAACGCCGGGAGTTTGCCCTCAAGGTAGGGGCTGATTTTGCTCTGAACCCTGCAGAGGCTGATTTTGCCGATAAAGTAAAAAGTATGACCAACGGCGGAGCGAATGTCTGCATAGAGGTCACAGGGGTTGGCGCAGGTCTGATCCAGGCACTCGACTGTATGAAGCGGTTTGGCAGAGTGGCACTTTTGGGGTGTACCAGGAGTTCAAAATTTGAAATTGATTATTACGGGAAGGTACACGGACCGGGAATTTCTCTCATAGGCGCGCATACAATGGCACGTCCGAAAACGGAATCATCGCCGGGGCTTTGGACTGATAAGGACGATTTGCGAGCCGTTTTGAATCTTATCAGAGGAAAACGGTTGAATTTTAAGGATATGATTTGCGAAATTCATTCTCCCGAAGATGCACAAGCGGTATACGATAGGCTTGTAAACGATAAAAAATTCCCCATAGGGGTGTTATTTGATTGGAGAAATCTTTAATACTTTAAGCAGGAGGTTATGTATGAAGGCTATTCTCGTATGTGAAGA
The DNA here is from genome assembly GCA_900548735.1 of uncultured Eubacteriales bacterium. Lineage (GTDB taxonomy): Bacteria > Bacillota > Clostridia > Oscillospirales > CAG-272 > Firm-07. The sequence goes on from URMC01000028.1 coordinate 6,968, forward strand.
TAAGAGCTTGCGATGGGACGAGGTTCCGAATCCCGTTCTTACCGAAAACGATGTTTTGATTAAAGTGGAGTATGCCGCTTTGAACCGCGCGGATCTGATGCAAAGGGAGGGAGATTATCCCCCGCCAGAGGGATGCCCCGATTGGATGGGGCTTGAAGTTTCGGGTGAAATCGTTGAAATGAGCAACGGAGCAAAAGAAAAATCAGGATATAAGATCGGTGACAAGGTTTGCGCCTTGCTTGGCGGCGGAGGCTATGCCGAGTATGTTTCCGTAAAATATGATATGTGTATGCCGGTGCCGGAGAATTGTACGATGGCGGAAGCTGCGGCAATTCCCGAAGCTTTTGCAACGGCATATCTGCAATTGTTTGTGGAGGGACGCGCCAAAGCCGGAAATACGCTGCTGATGCAGGCAGGTGCAAGCGGACTTGCAAGTGTTATCATTCCAATGGCAAAGGCGTTTGGTTTGCGGGTTATCACCACAGTTATTCGCAATCCGGAAGAAATAAAGTCTTTGGGTGCTGATTTGGTAGTGGATACGAGGACGCAGAGCCTGCCTTCGGTTTTGAAAGACGAGGAAGCCGCAGGAAGAGCAATTGATATTGCAATAGATTGCCTTGGAGGTTCAAATCTCGGCGAGTGCCTGCCTTACGTAAGGTATGGTTGCCGTTGGATTGTGATTGCGGCATTGGCAGGGGAAAGCACTACGGTGAACCTGAAGAATATCTATAAAAAAAATATCAGAATTATCGGCAGTACGCTCCGTTCCAGAACCCCGGAAATGAAAGCCGGAATTCTTTCAAACCTTGTCAGCGAGGTGTGGGAAAAGATTGCGGATGGTGAAATAAAACCTACCATATATAAAGTTCTTCCGATTACGGAAACCGAAGAAGCTCAGAATATTCTTTATCGCGGAGAAAATATCGGTAAGGTCGTACTGAAGGTTTAGCAGAGAGGAAAAGTCACAATAATGAAAAAGATCAAGATTGCCCAGATCGGAACCAGTGCAAACAGCCACGGAAACCAGATATGGAAAAGCCTGTTGAAGCAAACGGACATATTTGAAGTGGTTGGTTATGCGTTTCCCGAAAACGAGAAAGATAAATTTCCGAATCAGGTGAAGGCTTTTGAGGGCTACCGGGAGATGACGGTGGAGGAAATACTTCACGACTGTGAGATTGAGGCAGTGGCAGTAGAGACCGAAGAAATGTACCTGACGAAATATGCGCTTATGGTCGCAAAGGCAGGCAAGCATTTGCATATGGAAAAGCCGGGAGGGCTTCAACTTGATGACTTTGAAGAACTTATCCGTGTATTAAAAGCGAAAAATCTGACCTTTTCCACAGGCTATATGTATCGTTTTAATCCCGCAATCAGGGAAGTGCTTGAAAATATCAAAAGCGGCAAGCTTGGCAAGATTTATTCGGTGGAAGCGCATATGGACTGTAAGCATACGCAGGCAATCAGGGCGTGGCTTGGAAATTTCAAGGGCGGAATGCTGTTTTTCCTCGGTTGCCATCTTATCGATTTGATATATCAGATTCAGGGAGAACCGGATGAAATCATTCCCCTTTCCTGCTCAACGGATCCTGACGGGCTTCATACCGAGGATTACGGTATGGTGGCATTCAAATATCGGAGCGGGGTCTCCTTTGCCAAAACCTGCGACAACGAGTGCGGCGGCTTTATGAGACGCCAGCTTGTTATTTGCGGAGAAAAGGGAACGGTGGAGATCAAGCCGCTTGAAGTGAGTGTGAAAGGCGGTCAGTACACTTGTTATGCAGAATGCTATGATGCCACGGGAAATTTCAAAGATTGGTCAAAGCCGTGGAGCACGGGGCAGACAGCCGTATACGACCGTTATGACGGAATGGTGAAAAACTTTGCCGAACTGGTTCGGGGAAAAGAAAATCCTTATTCTTACGATTACGAATTAAACCTGTATAAATTGCTTTTAAGGGCGTGCGGCAAAGAGATATAGTTAAAAACCGAAATCCAAGCGGGTCTCGTGCGAAAATCGGAAAAGACAGTCGCACTGCAAGAAACGGGAGGGAACCGTAAGCGGTAAAATTTTAGCGGGAGGGCATTGGAATAATGCCCTCCCGCTTTCGGCACGGTTTTGGGAATCCGTGCCTTTTTATGTTGAAATTTCCGAAATAATATGATATAACAAGGTAACGAAATACCCACAAATCCAACGATAACCCCCACAAAGATAACGATTACCCATAAATCCAACGAAATATTGTTGGCAACGAAAAAGCGCCACCGCGGAAAATTATCTGCGATGGCGTTTTTCGGTTGTTCAGCAAGCCTGTTTTTCGGAAATGCACCGAAAAAAGACCCGATAAAGCCCATAAAGCAAAAAATAGGGACTACCATTCTATCAAAATAGTAGTCCTTATTTGGTCGGAGTGACAGGATTCGAACCTGCGGCCTCTTGGTCCCGAACCAAGCGCACTACCAAGCTGTGCCACACCCCGATTTGCGGTTCCAAACGCAAAAGTCATTTTATCACAGCGAAAACGATTTGTCAAGTGGTTTTTGCAAAAAGACACAGCTTGTTTTGTTTTTTGGTACAAAGTGTGCTGAAAATCGGGAGAAACATTGACAGATGAACCGAGTTGTGCTATAATGTTTTTAACTCTGCGCGGCGGGTCTTTTCTTTGCGGCGTTTTTGCGGGGAAAGCACGGGCGCGCGTGCGGCGGCATTGCCCGCCGCGGCGGTACTGCATATTCCGAAAATCAGATATATAAAATGTAGGAGATTTTTTATGAAAGTTGTCATTCTTGCAGGTGGTTTCGGCACGAGAATCAGCGAGGAATCGCACCTTCGCCCGAAACCGATGGTAGAGGTCGGCGGGATGCCGGTGCTCTGGCACGTGATGAAATACTATTCCTCCTTCGGGCTGAATGAGTTTATCATCTGTGCCGGCTACAAGCAGAACGTGATCAAGGAATGGTTTGCCGATTACTACATCAACCACAGCGATGTGACCTTTGACTTTGTGAAGAAGGAGAAGATTACGGTGCACGCCACCGAATCCGACCCCTGGCGCGTGACGGTGGTGGACACCGGCCTCAACACCATGACCGGCGGGCGGATCAAACGGATCGGCAGATATCTGGACGACGAGCCGTTCTGCATGACCTACGGCGACGGGGTTTCCAACGTGGATATTGCCAAGGAGCTGGAGTTCCATAAAAAGCACGGCAAGCTGGCAACCCTGACGGCGGTGCATCCGGATTCCCGTTTCGGGGTGCTGGATATTCAGAGCAATCAGATCATGGCTTTCCGGGAGAAGAGCGACGCCGATGTGGGATGGATCAACGGCGGATTTATGATTCTTGACCCGAAGGTGCTGGATTATATCGAAGGCGACAGCACGGTATTTGAGCGCGACCCGCTGGAAAAGCTGGTAGCGGACGGGCAGCTGATGGCATTCCGCCATCGCGGCTTCTGGCAGTGTATGGACACCCTGCGCGACAAGGAGCGGCTGGAAGGGCTGTGGAACAGTAAAAAAGCGCCGTGGAAGCGCTGGGAGAACTGATGTTAGCGCCGGGCTTTGACCCCGCGTTTTACCGCGGGAAGCGCGTGTTTGTGACCGGGCACACCGGGTTCAAGGGCGCGTGGCTGTGCCGGATTCTGCAAAAATACGGCGCGGTGGTGACCGGCTTTTCCACCGAACCGCCGACCACGCCGTCGCTGTTTGAAACGGCGAAGGTTGCCGAGGGGATGACCTCCGTGATCGGGGACATCCGGGATTTTGACGCGCTGTATGCGGCATTTTCCGCGGCGCAGCCGGAGATTGTGCTGCATCTGGCGGCACAGCCGATTGTGCGCGAGAGTTACCGCGCGCCGGTTTACACCTATGAAACCAACGTGATGGGCACGGTGCACATTCTCGAATGTGTGCGGAAAACCGACTGTGTGCGGTCCTTTCTGAACGTGACCACCGATAAAGTTTATGAAAACAAAGAGTGGGAGTGGGGCTACCGGGAAAATGAGCCGCTGGACGGTTTTGACCCGTATTCCAACAGCAAATCCTGCTCGGAGCTGGTGACGCACAGCTACAAAAACTCCTTTTTTGCGGACGGGCGGGTGGCAATTTCCACCGCGCGGGCGGGTAACGTAATCGGGGGCGGCGATTTTGCCGCCGACCGCATCATCCCGGACTGCGTGCGCGCCGCACTGGCAGGGGAGGAGATTGTGGTGCGCAACCCCTACTCCACGCGCCCCTATCAGCACGTGCTGGAGCCGCTGTTTGCCTACCTGATGATTGCCGCGCGGCAGTATGAGGACGGGAAATATGCGGGTTATTATAATGTAGGTCCCGACGACGCGGACTGCTTTGCCACCGGAAATCTGGTGGATCTGTTTGTACGCACGTGGGGGGACGGATTGCGCTGGGTCAACCGGTGCGACCACGGACCGCACGAGGCAAACTTCCTGAAGCTGGATTGCTCCAAGCTGAAAACCACGTTCGGCTGGCACCCGACCTGGAACCTTGCCACCGCCATTGAAAAGGTGACGGAGTGGACGCGGGTGTACGCGGCGGGCGAGGACGTGCGCCCGGTGATGGACCGGCAGATTGACGCATTTGTAAATGCATAATAAAACAGAGGAATGGATATGAATTTTAACGGAAAAAGCGAAAACGAAGCCAAAGCGGAAATTCTGGAATTGGTGAAGGAATACTGCGACACGTATCACAACAAGAATAAATGGAGCGAAGGGAAGCGGATTTCCTATGCCTCCCGCGTGTATGACAGCGAGGAAATGACCAACTTAGTGGACAGCGCGCTGGAATTCTGGCTGACGGCAGGGCGCTATACCGACGAGTTTGAAAAAAATTTTGCAAAATATCTCGGTGTGAGATATTGTAGCTTAGTCAACTCCGGCTCCTCCGCAAACCTCATTGCCTTCATGACGCTGACCTCGCCGTTGCTCGGCGAGCGCCGCGTGCGCCGCGGGGATGAGATCATCACCGTGGCGGCGGGCTTTCCCACCACGGTCACGCCGATTCTGCAATACGGCGCGGTGCCGGTGTTTGTGGATGTGACGATTCCGCAATATAATATTGATGTTACCATGCTGGAGAAGGCGCTTTCCCCCAAGACCCGCGCGGTCATGGTGGCTCATACGCTCGGCAACCCGTTTGACCTTGCCGCGGTGAAGGCTTTCTGCAACAAATATGACCTGTGGCTGATTGAGGACAACTGTGACGCGCTTGGCTCCGAGTACACCATCGACGGCAAGACGTATCTCACCGGCACGGTGGGCGACATCGGTACCAGCAGTTTCTACCCTCCGCACCATATGACGATGGGTGAGGGCGGCGCGGTTTATACCAACAACCCGCTGCTGCACAAAATTATCCGCTCGATGCGCGACTGGGGGAGAGACTGCATCTGCCCCTCCGGCATGGACAATATGTGCGGGCACCGGTTTGACCGCCAGTACGGCGAGCTGCCGCTGGGGTACGACCATAAATATGTGTATTCTCACTTCGGCTACAACCTCAAAGCCACCGATATGCAGGCGGCGGTGGGGTGCGCGCAGCTGAAAAAATTCCCCTCCTTTGTGGCGCGCCGCCGCGAGAACTTTGCGCGGCTGCACAAAGCGCTTGAGTGCGTGGAGGACAAACTGATTCTGCCGGTGGCGGCGCCGAACGCCAACCCCTCGTGGTTCGGCTTTCTCTTGACCTGCCGCGACGGGGTGGATCGGGAAAAGGTGGTTTCCTATATCGAGGGGCACGGCGTGCAGACCAGAATGCTGTTTGCCGGAAACCTGATCAAGCACCCCTGTTTTGACGAGCTGAGAAAGAGCGGCACGGGGTATCGTGTGGTGGGTGACCTCCACGTGACGGACGAGATTATGGAGCGCACGTTCTGGGTCGGCGTGTACCCCGGTATGACCGATGAAATGATCGACTACATGGCAAAGACCATCAAAGAGGCGGTAGCGGCGCAGTGAGCCTGCCTTGTAAGATTGCCGGGAAAGGAAGTGACGGGGATGAACGGGCCGGAACTGGAACGGAATGAAAAACAGAAAAAAGGCGGCTTGAAATCCGCTTTTCGGGAGCTGACCCCCGGCAAACTGTTTGCCTTCTGCGTGCTGTTTGGCGCCGCTTGGTGCGTTCTTTACTACTTTTTCAATCCGAACGCCGGGTTTGAGAAACTGTTTTTCCGCTCCGGGGAAGATATGTTTATGGACTTCTTCAACTCGGTGAGAGACGCGGCGCAGTTTGCCCGCGTGTATACCGAGCGCCGGGTGATTTATCCTCCGCTGGCAAACCTGCTGTTTCTGATTTTTTCCCGCTTTCTGCCTGCCTCCTATACCGACACCGCGTTTGCGGAGCGGTTGCGCTGGCGGGAAGTGCCTGCGGCGTATCTGCTGATTTTTCTGTATTCGGCGGCAATGCTGCTGGCGCTGTATGTTCTGCTTCGCGACAGCGCGCGCACCCGAGGAACTTTTGAGGTGCTGTTTCCGCTGGCGGCGGTATTCAGCTTTCCGGCAGTATATGCCGTGGAGAGAGGGAACATTATCCTGCTTTCCGCCATTCTGACCCTGTTTTTCGCCGCGACCTATCAAAGCGAGAACCGGATGCACCGGGAGCTGGGGCTGATTTGCCTTGCGGCGGCGTTCGGGCTGAAACTCTATCCGGCGCTGTTCGGCTGGGTGCTGATTGCCGATAAACGCTATCGGGAGGCGGCGCGGTGCGCGGTCTACGGAGTGCTGTTTCTGCTGATTCCGTCTTTCTTCTTCGGGGGTCCGATGTGTCTTTTGACGATGGTACAGAACGTGCTGCGGTTTTCCAGCGTGCAGGACCCGGCGGTGCTTTCCAACTTCACCACGTATACGGCGTGGGTACTGGGCGTGCCCGCCAAGGCGCTCTCCCGGGTGTTTTACCTGTGGTGTGCCGTTTGTTTGGCGGCGTTTCTGCTTTCCCCGTTCGTCTTCCGCGAGAAACGGTGGAAGTGCTTTCTGATGGGCGCGGTGCTGATTCTCACCGTGCCGTCCCTGACCTCGCCGTACAGCGCGACCTTTTTGCTGATCCCGCTTCTGCTGTTGGCAAAGACCCCCGAAAAGCATACCGCGTCTGACTGGGTGTATCTGATCTGGGCGATTTTACCGTTTGTGCCGATCCCCAATCTGACCAAATATTCGACCAATATGATTACGGTCTATGTGGCGACCGGGGTGCTTTCGGTGTATCTGTGCGCGGAGATTCTGATCGGCTTTTTCGGGGGGCTGTTGCAAAAACGCGCCGGCGCGCCGGCGGCGGCAGAAACCTGAAAGAAAGAAATATTTATGTTGAAATTGCTGAAAAAATATCGCGCGCAACTGGGGGATTCGGTACTGAGCATTTTAGGGCTCGTGCTGATGAACGCGGTGGCGCAGGTGCTTCTGTTTCCTCAGATCCGCCGGGTGCTGGGTGAGGTCGGCTACGGGGATGTACAGTATCTGATGGGGTATGTCAACATCATCACGGTGACCGTGGGGTGCGCGGCAAACCTTGCCAGAATGACCGCGCCGGAAAAAGACCGGATCTCGGACAACGGCAGTTATAATCTCTTTTTGCTGGCGGTATCTCTGCTCGGCGCCCCGATCTGCTATCTGATCTGCCGTTTCGGCGGGGTGGAGGTGGATACCCCTACCGCGATTTCCTACTACTTATTGTTTGTGGCAATGGCTTTCCGCTATTATGCGGACGTCATTTTCAAAATCACGCTGAACTACCGCCGGTATTTCCTGTATTATTTTGCCATCGCCGTAGGCTACGGCGTGGGGGCAGTGCTGTTTCACTATACCAAAATCTGGCCGCTCACGCTCCTGCCCGGTGAGGCGCTGGGCGTGCTGTTTGCCTTTCTTTGCAACCGTGACTTCCGGAAAGGGGCGTTTCGCCCGTCGCCCGCATTTGCCCATGTGCTGAAAGGAATTCTGGTGCTGACGGTGTCGGAGGGGATTTCCAATCTCATCTTCAACGCCGACCGGCTGATCCTGAAGTTGCTGGTGGATGCCGGTGCCGTAACGATTTATTACCTTGCCACGCTGGTGGGCAAGACCGCATCCCTTGTGGTCACGCCGCTCAACGGGGTACTGATCGGGTATCTTGCCCGCTATGAAGGCAAGCTGACCCGCAAAATGATGCGTTATATCACGCTTGGCTGCTTTGCCGCGTTTCTGCTGTTTACCGGCGTATGCGTGGGGGGCGGGCTGATCGTGCTGTATATTCTGTACCGGGAGGATCTTGCCGCCGTGCGCCCGTTTTTGCTGATCGGCAGTTTCGGGCAGGTGCTGTTCTTTGTTACCAGCACGGTTACGGTCATTCTCATCCGGTTTGCCAAAAAGTCTTATCAGGTCATCATCAACGCCGTGTTCGGCGTGCTGTTTTTCGGTCTCGGTATCCCCGCCACTCTGCTTTACGGCTTGTGGGGTTTTGCCGTTGCCATGGTCATTGCAAGCCTTGTCCGCTTTGCGGTGGCAATTCTGCTGGGGTTCCGCTGGGCACGGCTCGGCGAGAGGAAAGCAGTTGCCTGACAAACTTCACCGCCCGCAGGGCGGGAAAGGAATTTTATGAAAACCTATGTTATCAGCGGCGCTACCGGTATGATCGGGCGGGCGCTGTGTGAGCTTCTGCTCTCGCGCGGCGATCGGGTGATTGCGCTGGTCAACCCCGGCAGCCGCCGCACGGCGGGGCTGCCGCAGTCTCCGTTGTTTACCTGTATTCCGCTTGCTCTTGCCGAGTTTGCCGATTATGTTCCGGCATTGCACGCAGATGTGTTTTTGCACCTTGCATGGGCAAAAACCGCCGTGGGGGGCAGGGACGACGCGGCGGCGCAGGAGGCAAACATCCGCCATACGCTGAGCGCGGTAGGGCTTGCCGCCCGCTTTGGCTGTACGGCGTTTGTGGGCGCAGGCTCTCAGGCAGAGTACGGCATTGCCACGGCGCCTTTGCGCGGGGACTCTCCGGTGGACCCGCAAAGCGGCTACGGCATTGCGAAATACGCGGCGGGCAAGCTCTCTTACCTTGCGGCAAAGGCGCTTGGCATCCGCCACTCGTGGGTGCGGATTCTTTCGGTTTATGGCAAAGGGGACGGAGAGGGGACGCTGATTTCCTATCTCATCCGCACGCTCCGCGAGGGCGGCGTGCCGGAGCTGACCCCCTGCGAGCAGATCTGGGATTACATCTATGTGGGTGACGCGGCACGGGCGCTGGCGGCGATTGCCGACCGTGGCAAGGACGGCAAAGTTTATCCTCTTGGCGGCGGCTGTGGCAGACCCTTGCGGGAATATGCGGAGATTCTGCGCGACGCGGTGGCGCCCGGCGGCGAGATCCGCTTCGGCGCGAAACCGTATTACCCCCACCAGCCGATGTATTTGGTGGCTGACATCGGGGAACTGACTGCCGATACGGGTTTTGCGCCCGAAATTCCGTTTGCCGACGGCATTCGGAAAATACTGGAAATCGAGTGATGGATATGAGCGAAATACGCAAAAAGATCAGCGTGATGGTGCCTACATACAACGAAGAAGAAAATGTAGTGCCCCTGACGGCGGCGATTGTCGCCGAGTTTGAAAAATCCCTGCCGGAATATGATTATAATATTCTGTTTATCGACAACTGCTCCACCGACCGCACAAGAGAGTTGCTGCGGGGGCTTGCGGCGGAAAATCCGCGGGTGCGCGCCATCTTCAATGCGCGCAATTTCGGGCAGTTCAACTCCCCTTATTATGGCATCTGCCAGACCGACGGGGATTGCACCGTGACCCTTTGCGCCGACTTTCAGGACCCGGTAGAGGTCATTCCCCAGCTGGTGAAAAAGTGGGAGGAAGGCTACAAGGTCGTTTGCGCGGTCAAAAACAAGAGTGAAGAAAACAAGTTTGTGCGCTTCCTTCGCACATGTTACTATAAAATGATCTGCAAAATGTCTTCGGTACAGCAGATCGAGCATTTTACGGGCTTTGGCCTCTATGACCACACCTTTGTGGACGTACTGCGCGGGCTGGATGATCCGACACCGTTTTTGCGCGGGGTGATTGCGGAACTGGGTTTCAATGTTGCGATGGTGAAGTACACCCAGGCAAAGCGCCGCGCGGGCAAAACGCACAACAATTTCAACACGCTGTATGACGCGGCGATGCAGAGTTTTACCATCTACACCAAAACGCCGATCCGTATGTTTACCTTTCTTGGGATCGGTCTTGCCGCGGCTTCGGTGCTGGGCGGGATCGCGTGCCTGGTGCTGCACCTGGTGCACGTCTGGTTGCACGGGCTGTGGCTGATCCCGGTGATTGCGTTCTTCTCGTCGCTCAATCTGATTGCCGTGGGGATCCTCGGTGAGTACGTGCTGACCCTGCGCTCCAAGATCATCAGGCGGCCGCTGGTGATCGAGCAGGAACGGATCAACTTTCCGGTAAACAACGGCGTGCACACCGAGAGCTGATATGTTTTTCTCGCTTCCTTACGAATATACGCCCTGCGGGTTGTTCGGCCTGGGGCACGCGTTGCTGTTTTGCGTGACCGCGCTGCTTATTGCCGGTGGGCTGTATGCCGCGCGCGGGTGGGAGCCCCGCGAGGTGCGCCGCATGGTGCGGGTTGCCACCGCGCTGTTGTGGGCGTTGGAGATCGGTAAGATTTTGTTTGTGCTTTTCAAAACCGGCTCCCGCAATCCCAATGATTTTATTCCGCTTTACTATTGTTCGCTGGTGCTTTACGCGGGGCTTTTTTCCTCGGTGGGCAAGGGACACTTGCGGCGGCTGGGCGATGTCTTTCTCGCAACGGGGGGGCTGATCGGCGGCGCGTGTTTCCTGATCTGCCCCGACACGTCCCTGCCGCGGTACCCGGTGTTTCATTTTATTTCTTTTCACAGTTTTCTCCTGCACGGACTGATGGTCTTTTTGGGGCTGTTGCTTCTGTTGCGGGGAGTGGTGCGGTTGCGCCCGGCGGATGTGGGTTACTGTGCGGGGCTGGTCAGCGCGATGTGCGCGGCGGCGCTTGCCTATAACAACATTTACAGCGCCGTGACCGGAACCGACACCGCAAATCTGATGTTTATGTCCCGCGATTTCCCGGGGACACCGGTGCATTTGCTGTATGCGCTGACGGGAAGGGCTTTCCCGGTGGCAATGTGGCTGTTGCAGGCGTTTGTTCCTTATTATGCCGTCTTTGGGGCGGTGACTTTCCTTTCCAAAAAGAAAAAGAACTGCGAAAAAATCCATGAAGCAGACGGCGCCGGCGCGCCGGAATGAGGTAATTATGTTTGAGTATGTTCGCTCTGTTGCCGAAGGGCTGAATACGATAGAGGCGATCGGTGCCTGGTGCAGTGCCATTATCGGCACGCTGTTCACCGTGCTCTATTTCTATCAGTTTTTCTACATCTTTGTGGCGTTGATCCACCGCCCCCTGCGTTATAAAAAGACGGATCAGTCCAAGCACTACGCGGTGGTGATTGCCGCGCGCAATGAAGAAAATGTCTTGCCGGCATTGCTGAAAACCGTGGCGGGGCAGACCTACCCCAAGGAGAAGCTGACCGTGTTTGTGGTGGCGGATAACTGTACCGACCGCACGGCGGACGTAGCGCGCGCCGAGGGTGCGGTGGTCTACGAGCGGCAGAACAAGGAGTTTGTGGGCAAGGGCTACGCGCTGGAGTATCTGTTTGACCATATCAAAGAGGACTACGGGCTTCGTGCTTTTGAGGCATATATCGTGTTGGACGCGGACAACCTGCTGCGCCCCAACTACGTAGAGGAGATGGACAAGGCGCACTGCGCGGGGTACCCGGTGCTGACGTCTTACCGCAACTCCAAGAATTACGGCGCCAACTGGGTCAGCGCGGGCTACGCGCTGTGGTTTATGCGTGAGTCGCGGCACCTGAACAATCCGCGTTCCATTCTGCGCACCAACGCCGCGATTTCGGGCACGGGCTTTTTGGTGGAATCCTCCATCATTGAGCGCAACGGGGGCTGGAAGCATTTTCTGCTGACCGAGGACATTGAATTTACCGCTGATTGTGCCATCCATGGGGAGAAGATCGGCTACTGCCACTGGGCAGAGCTGTTTGACGAACAGCCGGAGACCTTCCGCCAGTCGTGGACGCAGAGAAAACGCTGGGCAAAAGGGTATTTTCAGGTGTTCCGCAATTACGGCAAGAAGCTGCTGACCGGCAGTTTGAAGCTACACTGGTCATGTTTTGATATGACGATGAATATTATGCCGGCGTTTGTGCTGTCCACGATTCAGCTGATGGCGATGCTGGGGCTTCTGATTGCCAACCTGATTGTCAATCAGGCGTGGTCACTGTCTATTCTCAAGGACATCGGCGTGTCGCTGGCGTACGGATACGGAATTTTCTTCATCCTCGGGTTCTTCGCCTTGGTGACGGAGTGGAAGAAGATTCACTGCAATAAATTCAAGGCGATTTTGCTGTTTTTCACGTTCCCGATCTTTATGCTGACCTACGTTCCGATTTCGGCGGTGGCGCTGTTCTCTCATGTGGATTGGCAACCGATTGCGCATAAGCATGCGATTACGGTCAAAGACGTGGAGGAGCAGGAAAAGGCAAACCTGATCTCCACGGCGGATAAAGGCGAGGAATAACATTTAATATCCCGGCGATAGTTGCCGACCGCGCCGAATCACCGGCACCAGTCGCCGAAAAATTTTTGCGGGATTTAAAAGGGGGGCGCCTGCGGTGCGGCTTGCAGGCTGACGCGTTGCTTTGGGTGCACCACCTGCGGCCGCCTGCGGCGGGGCTTTCAGAGTCAGTTGGGTGCACACAACGAAAGTCTGGCATATGCCGTGTAAAAATTTTTGAGGGAGTCAAGAGGGGACTTTTTATAAAAAGTCCCCTCTTGCGCGCGCCTG
>URMC01000029.1 GCA_900548735.1 uncultured Eubacteriales bacterium
GACGGTATCCATTACCCCGTCGAGCGGCGGGGAGGGAATTGCCGTATCATGATAGGAAAGCTGACGCAGATAGCGTTGCAGGTTGAAAATAGCTTCCCGTTCGTTTGGCTTTGTCATGTGTTGCCTCCTACTTCAAATCCGGGATATTGCCCCTCGCCAAGTGTTGCCCCGTGGTACAGGTCACTGTAAAGATCGGTGATGGCGCTCCAGGTAGGCCCCAGCACAATGCCGGTCTGCGGAAGCCCGGAGAGCGCCTGCACCGCCATCACCGCGTCCCTTGTGCGTTCCCCGAAATAGCCAGTTACATTGACGGCGGGAATCGATTCATAGGTTCCTGAAATATAGTTCAGATATTCCTGCAACAGCCTCACGCTTTCGGATTCGGAACCGATGCGAAGCGGCACACCGGGGAAAGGAACGACCACACCCTCGGTGTATTCCAGCGGGATGGTGGAAACGATACCGAGGTATGCGTCATAGATTGCCCGCCACGACACCTCGCCGAGAACGCCGTCCGCCGTAAGTCCGAAAGTATTCTGCGCGTCGATCAGCGCCGCGCGGGTATCGGGGCCGAACACGCCGTCCACGGCGAGCGGGGGGATGGAATCGTAAAAGCCGGACAGGTAATTCAGGAAGTATTGCAGATTCCGCACGCCAAGCCCGGTATCCCCCTCCCGCAGCACGCCGGGATACTGTTTGGTCACCTCATCGGTGGAAATCCCCTCGGAATCCAGTTCGCTGATGCGTTTGATTCCATTATAAATACGGCGGATATAGTACCAGGTGGCTCTGCCGATCACGCCGTCCTGCGTCAGCCCGAAAATGCGCTGAAACTCCCGCACCGCCGCCTCGGTATCGGTGGAAAAGATACCGTCTGCTTCCACAATGCGGGGGATGGAGGGATAGTTTTTGGCAATCCGGTTCAGGCGTATCTGTGCCACGCGCACATCATCCCCGATGGAGCCGATCCGCAAGGGGGCGCGCGGCACGGTTTCGGTCATGGTGCCGATCGGCGCGTCGGTGACCAGTTCGATATCGTCTCCATAATAATAACGAAGAATGTCCATGGCGTTTTGTCCGTCCTCTGCCAGCCCCACGGTGCCCCATTGGGAAAGCCCGTCACAACTGGTCCGCCGCCCGTCGCAGTACGCGGCAAACAGCGGTTCCACGCTCCCCTTGCGGCGGATGTAGGTGCCGTAAAGTTCGCCTGCCAGTTCTTTGATATTTTCAAACACGTCGCGCCCCTCCACATAGGACTGATCGCCGGCGGTGGAGGAGGTAATATCAAAATCATACCCGCGGGAGCGGTAAAACTCGGTATAAATACGATTGAGCGCAAAGGTTATCTGCGCCAGTATATTGGCGCGAAGGACGCTTTCCGGCCAGGTCGGATAGATCTCGGAGGAGGCAACGTTGGCAATATAATCAAGGAAAGGAACCGTCACGTTCCTTGCGTTGTCGTCCGCCCTTCCGAGGTGCACCGTAATCGTGTCCGGAATGATCGGTGTTGTGGTTGGCATAGTTCCTCCTTAGCCTGACAGGAGAATCCTGTCTGGTTACAACTGATTTTCCTCATTCTGATAAATATTGGGGCCGTTTCGCGTGAACGAGCCGGGAAATCCGTTTTCCGGAGCGGGAATCAGATTTGCCTGCTGAAATGCGGTAATCCCGTCAAAAATCGGCACGTTCTGATAAATCGCTTTTTCATAGCCCGGCGCGCTGACCTCAATGTGATAGGTCAGGTACGGTTTCATGTCGCCGGGGGTTTCGCTCATGGCGCGCGGCAGGGTTTCCAGCGCCACGCGTTCGGTACGCCCGCCTCTGCCGGTGCGAAGATCATAAATTACGTCGCCATCCCCCGGCAGGTCAGCGCTGATCGCCACGTGCGCCCCGGAAAGGGGCACGGCAGAATTTGCGGTTGTAACCTGCACCACCAAATAGCCGGTGCCTTTCTCGGTTTGTTGATCCAAGGTAATACCTCCCTTCTTTCTCAATGCAGTGTATGCAAAAAGTGTGCGCGACGTTTCTTCTCATCTTTTTGCGGGCAATCGGAAAGAAAAAGCCCCCTTTCGGGAGGGGGCCTTCCGGGTGCGCCTTGCTTTTCCGTAGGGGGGCATTCCATATGCCCCCGCCCTGACACAAAGATAACTCTTTCCATTATTTTATCAGATTTCACAATTCTTCTTTTTCTTTTGAGCAAGGTAGCACAAGAGGGGGCTTTTTGAAAAAAGCCCCCTCTTGACTCCCGCAAAAACTTTTCAACAACTGACGCCGGGCGTTGGGCGAGCGCACCCAAAGTAACGTACCAGCCTATTCGCCCCACCGCAAGGTGGTTTTGAAAAAAGCCCCCTCTTGACTCCCGCAAAAACTTTTCAACAACTGACGCCGGGATGTCGGGCGTGTGCACCTAAAGCAACGTACCGGCCTATTAGCCGCACCGCAAGGTGCCCCGAAAAACTTTTCGGCAACTGACGCCGGAATGTTCGGCAAGTACAACAAAAGTAGCGCGCCGGTCAGATACATCTGATTCTTGCGCCAAGGGCGCCGAGTTTGGCGGCAAGGTGTTCGTAGCCCCTGCCGATCAATGCCGCGCGGCGGATAGTGCTCTCCCCTTCCGTAGCAAGCGCCGCCAGCAACAGCGCCGCGCCGCCGCGAAGATCCGGCGCGGTGACCTCCCCTGCCGTCAGCTCCGCCGGGCGGATATGCACCGTGTTTTTCTCCACCTCCATCCGCGCGCCCATGCGGCACAACTCTTCCGCATAGCGGAACCGGGTAGGAAACACCGTGTCCGTTACGCATGATTCCCCTTCGCAATGCCCGCCAAGCGCCAGCAACGCCGCAAACTGGGGTTGCAGATCGGGCGGAAAAGCCGGATACGGCGCCGCCACAAGGTCGGTGCCCCGGTATTTCCCGTCGGAAATAACCGTTACGGCACGATCGGCAACAACCACCGTGCCGCCCATTTTACGGATGGTATCTATCACCGCGCCAAGATCCTCCGGCGCGGTGTTCTGCACGGTCACGCGCCCGCCGCATGCCATCCCGAAGGCAAGATACGTGCCCGCCTCAATCATATCCGGGATTACGGTAAATTCGCACCCGTACAGGGGTTTTCCGCCGTCTATGCGCACCGTCTCCCCCGGGGCGCCCTTGATTTTTGCCCCTGCCGCCGTCAGAAAAGCGGCAAGCGCGCCCACGTGCGGCTCCGCGGCGGCGTTGCGGATGACGCTTTCCCCCGTGACCGCGGTCATTGCCATCATCAGGTTTGCCGTTGCCCCTACCGAGGGCATTGCCAGCCGGAACTCCGCCGGGTGCAGGCCTTTGATTGCCGACACCCGCAGCACGCCGTTTTCCTCTTCATTTCCGGCGCCCAGCGCGGCAAAGCCCGCCAGATGCTGATCAATCGGGCGACTGCCGAAATCGCACCCGCCGGCGCCCGCCAGCGTGGCAACGCCGAATCTGCCCAACATACTGCCAAGCAGATAGGTGGAGCCGCGAATCGCCAGCGTTTCCTCCGCAGGCGGGGTCAACGGCGTGACCCCGCGATAATCCACCGTCACCTCCCCGGAGGAGAAAAAACGGATTTTCGCGCCGAGACTTTTCAGAATTTCCAATGCCCGCAACACATCGCTCACGCGGGGAAGCTGATGGAAAACACATTCGTCCGCCGTCAGAATCCCCGCAAACAGGAGCGGGAGCGCCGCGTTTTTGCTGCCGCCGACCGTTACCGTGCCGGATAAAGGCGCCCCGCCCTGCACCACGATTTTCTGCATACTGCCACCCCCGTCAAAAACACTCTCACCGGCAGTATATGAGGGGGCGCGCGCCTTGGTGTAAAAAGCCCGCACGCGCGGTTTTCTCACCACGTGTGCGGGCTTTCCCCGATTTTCTTCTTATTTTTTGAAATACGCGACCGCAAGGTCTACCACCAACCCGTAACTGCCGCTGCCCGCTTCACTGCCGTGAAACTTCAGATACGTGTCGTTAAACTTATCCGACACGGCGGAGGCGGCGGAGCCGGAAAAGGGCTTGAAAAACTCCCGATAGGCGCGCAGTTCCGTCACAATGCGGGGGTCAATCGCGGCATACAGTTCCCGATACGCGTTGGCGTCCGCCATGGCGAGCGCGCTTGCCACATATTCAAACAGATTGCGCCACGCACTGTATTGCAGATACGGGTCATCCGACGCGGAGGTGACGAGAAACGCCACAAAATTGGCTTCTTCCTCTCTCGCAATCCCCCGCTGGTGCGCCAGCTCATGCGCGGCGGTAAACGGCAGAGTGTAATCCGGAAAATACGTGTTGAGATTTGCCTCACCGGTATAATAACTGTACACCCCGGTAATGTGGGTATAGGACATCAGCTTGGAGGCAAGCACGGGTTTCACGCGGCTGTTCATCCGCTGGATAAACGGGTAATCCGTGCACACGGTATCATATGCCGAAAGCAGTTTTTCGTTCATTTCGGCAAGCGAATACGGCATCACCGCAAAGCCGTCCTCGCCGAAACTCACACCGTCTGCCGCCGTATTCATTTTTTCAATGAAGAATTTGGTGGTTTCGGTCAGTTCCTCCACCCCGACCTCCCCGGTCTCAAATCCCATTTTTTCCGGCAAGGGGGTGGTGCGATACCCGGCGCCGAACGAAAAGACAAACAAGGAAAAAAAGATGCTGAAAAACGAAAGAATGCACACAAAATACAGCCCCAGCTCCCGCCAACTATCCGAATGGCGGCGATAGGCAATCACCGCAATCAGGGCAATCAGAAACGGCACGAGATACAGCAGAAATTCCGCCAGCGAAAACGGCAGAAAACAGGTCATATGGTAAAGAACGGAGCGAAAAAACGCCCCTACCGTGGTGTTGAATCCGTCCGCAAAACGGGAGGAACAGATATTCAGAATTTCCAGCACCAGCGCAAACGCCGCAATCCCGAACAGCACCGGCACATAGCGCGGGAATTTCCGGCGCTCCCCCAATGCTCTTTTTTTGGCGGCGGCAGGGTCTTCACGGTTCACAGTCCCGCACCTCCCATCCTTTTCTTTCAAGCAATGCGCGAAGATCGCCCGGGAAAGGGGCAACCACGGTTTTTAGCTCCCCCGACCCCGGCAATGGAAAAGAGAGCGCCGCGGCGTGCAAAGCCTGCCGCGAAATCAGCGCGCTGCCCATTCCGTAGAGTTCATCTCCCAAAATCGGGTGCCCGATCGACGCAAGGTGCACCCGTAGCTGATGCGTGCGCCCGGTTTTCGGGGTCAGGCGCAACAACGTATACTCCCGGTCGGCAAACACCGGCTCAAAGAGGGTCAGCGACGCGTCGCCCTCCCCTTTGGGGCAAGTTTCACGTAGCATGATACTGTCGGGCTTGCGGCGGATGTCCGCGTCAATCCGACCGGGTGCGGAAACTTCCCCCTCCACCACCGCAAAATAAGTCTTCTGCATTTCGCCCGCCGCCATCGCGCCCGAAAGTGCCCCGGCGCTGAGCGCGTTTTTCGCCACCAGCACCACGCCGGAGGTGTTGCGATCCAGCCGGTTGATAAACCGGGCGTGAAAATTGCCGCCGTAGCGGTGCACCAGCGCGTTTGCCAGCGTGCCGGTATAATGCCCGGAGGAAGGGTGTGTTGCCATGAAGGGCGGCTTGTTGAGCACGGCAAGGTCACTGTTTTCAAACAGCACCTCCACCGCAGTCGCCTCAGGCACCACCTTTTCGTTGGGGGCTTCGTCTTCGACGGCAAGGTCGATCACGTCCCCTTGCCGCAAAACCGCACGCACCGTAACGCGTTTTCCGTTTTGCAGAATCCCCTGCTCATGATTTTTCAGGCGGGAGAGCAATGCCGTGGAAATGCCGACTTCTCTTTTCAAAAACGAACGCAAAAGCGCCCCATCATACGCCGCATCCACCGTAAAACGCATACCGTCTCCCCTCCTTTTTTATTTTAATATGCTTTTATATAGTGTAGCACAAATTCCGGAATTTTACAAGGTGGCTGTGTGACAAAAAAAGGAAAAGGCAGCCGAAGCTGCCTTTTCTTTTTTGCGCAGATTACTGTGCGTTCTTTCTTGCCTCAAAGCAAGCGCTGCAGTATACAGGTCTGTCGCTGGAGGGCTGGAAAGTCACCTTTGCCTCGCCACCGCAAGCGGCGCAGGTGGTGATGAAATACTCTCTCTGTGCTTTGCCCGCGTTCTTCTTCGCGTCACGGCAGGCTTTGCATCTCTGGGGCTTGTTCTGGAAGCCCTTTTCTTTGTAGAACTTCTGCTCACCGGCGGTGAACACAAATTCTTTCCCGCACTCTTTGCAAACCAGGGTCTCGTCCTCAAAGACTTCGTCGGCGCCGTTGGTCATGACTTCTTCGTTCATTGCTTTTACCTCACTTTAGTAAGAGATGATTTTTTGCCCTTAGACGGATTCTGACCGACACCTTTGAGAAAAACTTCAACGCTCTGGATTAAGCTACCGGGGCATATAGAACACCGTCAGCGCCCGAGTGCCGCGCGCAACTTCGCGCGGATCCGGTAGACGGCATTTTCAACTGATCGTGGGGAGCGACCGAGCATTGCGGCGATCTCGCCGTTACGGTAGCCCACCATATGAAGGTTCCAGATCCGGTTTTCATACGGAGAAAGAACCTGGCAGATGCGGGAAAGAAGAGACTCCAGTGCTTCCTCTCTCATCACTGCCACGGCAGGATCGTCCACGGAATGCCCCCCCTCCAAATGCTCCGGAGAGACGGGAAATTCCTTTTTTATCCTTGCCTGATATGCGCTGCATTGGGTGTTGAGCGCGTTTTCTATACAGATTTTGGCATAAAGCCCGAAGGTGACCCCTGCCCGCTCGGTCTGATAACTGCGGGCGGCACGATAAAGTGCCAGCAGGGCGGCACGATACAACTCATCCGTATCGGGGCAACTGACGGAATAGCTTGCCACAAGCGACTTCAAAAGCGGCTCATATGCCTGATACAGTTCGTCAAACGCCGCACTGTCCTCTTGCCTGATGCGGTTCAGAAGAACCGCCAGCGCCTCATCCTTGATCATATGTCCTTTCCGGGCTGACCCTTGCCACACTCCGGTGGCAGATGGTTGGATTTGCTTCCATTATAACAGAATTTTACACTTTGTCAATAGATATTTTTAGAAAATTCACAGCTTTTTTTCGCCGGGTTTCGTTACTTTTCAAAAAGAAAATTCATATTTCCCGCAAAAAGCGCATGAATACCGCGATAAATATGCTCCGGGTGGTCACGGAAATTCTCGCACATCCGTTCCGCACGGTTGGCGGAATCCACCGTCAGTGTGGTGGTAAACACGGGGTCGCCGTGCTCAAGGAGCGCAAAATATACATCATAGCGCCCGTCCTTCCGTCGTTCGGAGTGACTTTTCACCGTGATGCCCAGCTCCCTGAAATCCAGGTACCGGAGCGCCGCGGCAAGACTGCGGTCAAGAATGGAAGAAAGAATGTCACTGTGCAGCGTTTCCGCCACCAGCTTGCCTTTGTCCGTAATGTCATAGATCGGGGTCTCCCCCTCTTTGCCGACCACGGCAACCAGCCCGTCATCCTCCATCTGATGAAATGCCTCGGCAAAGTCAAGGTACATGATGTAATCGGTCTGCATGATGATGTCGTTCAGGGTTACAAAATCCAGCGGGCGGCGGATATTTTCCATCAGATACAGCACAAAGATTTTGATGTTGCGGATACTGTCCATATGATAGCCCATATTGTCCCCTCCTTCTCCCGATTCTTTTTGTATTTTAACACATTCGCTGTCTTTTTTCAAGAGATTTCTTTACAAAAAAGGCTGCGTATGTTATAATTTTGAAAAAAGAAAATGTGAGGCATACTATGACAGAAATTGCGATACTCGGCTTCGGCGTGGTAGGCGGCGGCATCGCCGAGGCACTGACCGAAAACCGTTCCGTTATAGAGCAAAAGCTGGGGGAGCGCGTGAAACTGACCAGGATTCTGGATCTGCGTGACTTTCCGGACTCCCCGTTCGGGGCGATGGTCACCCATCAATTTACCGATATTCTGAATGACGGCGGCATTTCCGTAGTGGCAGAGACCATGGGCGGCTCCCACCCCGCGTATGAATACACCAAAGCGTTATTGGAAGCAGGCAAACACGTAGTGACCTCCAACAAAGAGGTGGTGGCAAACTTCGGCGCGGAGTTGTTGCAAATTGCCGCCGCGCACGGGGTGCGGTATCTCTTTGAAGCGAGCGTGGGCGGGGGCGTTCCGATTATACGGAGGTTTTTTAATGATCTTGCCCCCAATGAGATCACTGCCGTGGACGGAATTCTCAACGGCACCACCAATTATATTTTAACGCAGATGATCACGCGGGGCGTGGATTTTGATACGGCACTGCGGGAGGCGCAGGTAAGGGGCTACGCCGAAAAGAACCCCACCGCCGATGTGGAGGGGCTTGACGCGGCGCGCAAAATCGTGATTCTTGCCGGGCTTGCCTTCGGCACTCTGCCCGACCCCGCCAAAATCCATTGCGAAGGGATTACCGAAATCAGCGCCACAGACGTGCACGCGGCGGCGCACTTCGGCTATGCCGTGAAGCTGATCGCACATGCGGAAAAGAAGGGCGGGCAAGTACTTGCCATGGTCAGCCCGCGGTTTGTCCCCTTTTCCTCGCCGCTTGCACACATCTCCGATGTGTTCAACGGGATTATGCTTCATACAGACCTTACGGGGGACGTGATGTTTTACGGCAGGGGTGCCGGAAAACTGCCCACGGCAAGCGCGGTAGCGGCAGATATCTTTGACATTGTGGCGCACCGGGGGGAAGCCGTGCGCGCCCCCGCGTTCCGCCCTGCAAGCGGCGCGGATTACGCGGACTTTGCCGCATACCGTTGCCGCAGTTGCTTCACCTTTGCCGGCGGAGAGAGCGACGCCCCGGCGCTCTTTGCCGTGTTCGGGAAGCGGGAATTTTTCGCAGCGGACGGGCATATTTCCCTGATCGGTGAAGAAATGAGCGAAAAGGAAGCCGATGCGGCGGCACGCGCCGTGGGGTTACCGTTTGTTTCCCGGATCAGGTTAGTTTGACAGAAGAACACATTACACAGGTTTCGTGGGCGAAATTTCGTCAGAAGCGGGCGGATATCGAAATCCGCCCCTACGGTGGACAAGGTACACCCCTTGTGACGTTAGCACAAACTTCGTAGGGGCGGATTCCATATCCGCCCGCGAATGCCGGTAAGTTTTTTCTGTAAACGTCTTTCTGTAAACGTCTTATTTTAATACGATTGTTTCCCCGCCCCGGCATTTTTGCCGGGGCGTTTTTTCCCGATTGAAAAATTGTCGTGTGCGCGCGAAGATCGTATCGCGGCAAAGATACAGTGCCGGGAGGTTGAGCAGGGTAAGCAGTGCCAGCACAAGGTCGGTCAGATCCCACAACACTGCCGGCGCCGCCACCGCACCGAGAAACGCGGAAAGCGACACGGCAATCAGGTGCGCCGTGGCAATCCCGTGCCGGTCGGTCAGGTAACAAAGGCTCTCCTGCCCGTAATGCGCCCAGCAAAGCACCGTGGCAAAGGCAAACAGCGCCATAAACACCGCCAGCACCGGCGCGGCAAACGCCCCGAGCGAGGCGGAGTAGGCGCGAAGCACATAGGTGCCGTCCGCCGTGGGTGCCACCCCGGAGGTCAGCAGAACCAGCGCGGTCAGCGTGCAGAGCAGCACGGTGTCCACAAACACTTCCAATACCCCGAAAAGCCCCTCGGCGGCGGGGTCGCGCACACCGGAGGCGGCATGGGCAATCGGAGACGTGCCGCACCCCGCCTCGTTGGAAACCAGCCCGCGGGAGACCCCGTAGCGCAGCGCCCCGGAGGCAAGAAAGCCCCCAACGCCGAAAAGCCCGCTTTTGACCGAGAATGCCCCGCGGAAAATTGCGGCAAAGGCAGACGGCAACATCCCCCGCCCGCGAAAAATCGCCACCAGCGACAGCACGGTATAGGCAAGGCACAGAAACGGAATCAGCGCGGCGCTGACCCGCTCCACCCCGCGGAGCCCCCGGATAAGCACCAGTGCGGCGGCAAGCGCAAATACCGCCCCCACCGCGACCGGAGGAACGGAAAACGCCGCCGAAAGCGCCCCCGCCGCCGCGCTGGTCTGAATCACGCCGCCCAGCGTCAGCGAGGTCAGCACGCAAAGCGCGGCGAAAGCGGCGGCAAGCACGCGCCCTGCGCGCCCGTGCACGGCGGCACGGATATAGTACATGGCGCCGCCGTGCAACTGCCCGCCTTGTTGTTCCCTTGTCGAGAGTGCCAACAGCGTCTCCGCGTATTTGAGAAACATTGCCACAAAAGCCGCCACCCACATCCAGAAAACCGCGCCGGCACCACCAAGCGCCACGGCAAGCGCCACGCCTGTGATATTGCCGACCCCAAGCGTGCCCGCCAGCGCCACCGAAAGTGTGCGCCAGGGGGAGGTGCCACCCTCCCCGGTGGCACGGACGATCCCGCAAAAGACCCTTTTGGGATTGCCGAAAAAATACCGCCCCAGCCGCACGGCAAAATACCCCCCGCACAAAAGCAGTGCCACGGGCATCAGCACGCCGGAAAACAACGAAGCCGCGAAGGACATTTGCCTCCTCCTTTTAAGTTGTTAATATTGTGTGAACAATCGAAAATCCCCTTGATTTTTCCAGTTTTTGATGTACAATAATCATATGAGTTAGCACTCACACCTTATGAGTGCCAAAATTCAACAAACTATGCGCCACGGCGCATCAAGGAGGCAAAAAACATGACTATCAGACCTTTGGCTGACCGCGTGGTTGTCAAACTCGTGGAAGCGGAAGAAAAAACAAAATCCGGCATCTTTCTCACCGCGGCTTCGCAGGAGAAGCCCCAGGTAGCGGAAGTCATCGCCGTAGGTCCCGGCGGGCTTGTGGACGGCAAAGAGGTTACCATGACCGTGAAGGTCGGCGACCGCGTGATCACCAGCAAGTACTCCGGCACCGAAGTCAAGTGCGACGGTGAGGAATACAATATCGTTCGTCAGAGCGACATTCTGGCAATCGTAGAATAAGGAGTGATAATAATGGCAAAAGAAATTCTTTACGGCATTGAAGCACGCGACGCACTCTGCCGCGGCATTGATAAACTGGCAAACACGGTCAAGATCACGCTGGGTCCGAAAGGGCGCAACGTGGTGCTGGACAAAAAATACGGCTCCCCGCTGATCACCAATGACGGTGTGACCATCGCCAAGGAAATCGAGCTGGAGAACGAAGCCGAAAACATGGGCGCACAGCTGGTCAAGGAAGTTGCAACCAAGACCAATGACGCGGCAGGCGACGGCACCACAACCGCAACGCTGCTGGCTCAGGCTTTCGTGCGCGAGGGCATGAAGAACGTGACCGCGGGTGCCAACCCGATGGTCGTGCGCAAGGGCATGAAGAAAGCCGTGGATCGCGCGGTAGAATGCCTGGTTGCCAACTCCAAGAAAGTCAACGGCACGGAGGATATTGCCAGAGTCGGCACCATTTCCGCCGGCGACGAGGTCATCGGTAAACTGATTGCCGACGCGATGGAGAAGGTCACTGCGGACGGCGTGATTACCGTGGAGGAATCCAAGTCTGCCGACACCTACTCCGAAGTGGTGGAAGGCATGCAGTTTGACCGCGGCTATCTCTCGCCCTATATGGCGACCGATATGGATAAAATGGAAGCCGTGATTGACGACGCGCTGTTGCTGATTACCGACAAGAAAATCTCCAACATTCAGGAGATTCTGCCTCTTCTTGAGCAAGTGGTGCAGGCAGGCAGAAAACTGCTGATCATCGCCGAGGACGTAGAGGGCGAGGCGCTGACCACGCTGGTTCTGAACAAGTTGCGCGGCACCTTTACCTGCGTTGCCGTGAAAGCGCCGGGCTTTGGCGACCGCCGCAAGGAAATGCTGCGTGACATCGCGGTGCTGACCGGTGGCGAGGTCATCTCTTCCGAGCTTGGTCTTGAACTGAAAGACGCGACCATGGCGCAGCTCGGCAGAGCAAGACAGGTCAAAGTCAACAAAGAAAACACCATTATCGTGGGCGGCGCGGGCAACCCGGACGAGATCAAGGCACGGGTCAATCAGATCCGCAACGCGATTGAGACCACCACGTCCGACTTCGACCGTGAGAAACTGCAGGAGCGGCTGGCAAAGCTTGCCGGCGGTGTTGCCGTCATCAAAGTCGGCGCCGCGACCGAAGCGGAGATGAAAGAAAAGAAACTGCGCATCGAGGACGCGCTCAACGCCACCAAGGCGGCTGTGGAGGAAGGCATTGTTGCCGGCGGCGGCACGGCTTACCTCAACGTGATCCCGGAGGTTGCCAAACTGTTGGAAACCACCGAGGGCGACGAGAAGACCGGCGTGCGCATCGTGCTCAAAGCGCTGGAGGAGCCTGTCCGTCAGATCGCACTGAACGCAGGCTTTGACGGCGGCGTTGTGGTTGACAAGATTATGAACAGCGGCAAGACCGGCTACGGCTTTGACGCTTACAACGAAACCTACGTCGACATGGTCGGCGCCGGGATTGTAGACCCGACCAAGGTCACGCGTTCCGCGTTGCAGAACGCGGCTTCCATTGCCTCTGTGGTGCTGACCACCGAGTCCGTGGTGGCTGACAAGAAAGATCCTGCCGCTGAGGCTGCCGAAAAGGCTGCCATGGCAGGCGGCGGAATGGGCGGCGGAATGTATTGATCCGCCGACCCCCCTTTGCCCCGCTCCGAAAGGAGCGGGGCTTTTCTTTTTTATGCATTGACTTTTCCGGTAAAATGAGGTATAATAGCATAAAATAACCTTATGGAGGATTATCATGCAAAAAGCGGAACATACTGTCAGATCTTTTCTCATCGCGGCGCTGATTGCCTCGGTGCTGTTTGTGGTCGGAATCCCGATGATTATTCTGGGCGCCTCCGGCGCGTTCGGATCGGTCGGGGTCAACCGACTGTTTCTCATTGCCGGGATTGTTTTTACGGCAGGGTGCTTTTACGGCATGCCCATTCTGTGGATAACCTATGCCAACGCGCGGGAACTGCGGCGCGTGGTGTTTGCCGTGGAAGTACAGCGCCTTTACACCGTGGAGCGGCTTGCGGCGCACCTGAATCTCCCCCCGGAGGTGACGCGCGGAAAGTTGGATGCGTGCTTTGAAAAAGGTTACCTCCCCGGTTTTATCCGGGATGGGGATACCCTCACGCCGCTCTCGGACGAGACGCCGGAAAACACGCTGCACAGTGTGGAGTGCCCCGCCTGTTCCGCCCGCTTTACCTTTGAGGGGGGCAACGGAAAATGCCCTTATTGCGGCACGGTATATATTTGGGGCAACCGCGGGCAATAATTCAAAATACCCCCATACGTGTTGCGTTATGACACTGGAAAACAGCCTGACAGAAGATAGGAACGAGGACGAGATATGGACGAAAAAATCAAAACCTTACAGGCAAAAAAAGCGTTTATCTGCGATATGGACGGCGTGATTTATCACGGCAATCGCCTGATCCCTCATGTGGCGGAATTTGTGACATGGCTGTTTGAAAACGAGAAGAAATTTCTGTTTCTCACCAACAGCTCCGAGCGCTCCCCCAAGGAGCTGTCGCTCAAACTCTCCCGCATGGGGCTTTCGGTCAGTGAGGATCATTTTTACACCAGCGCGCTTGCCACGGCTTCTTTTCTGCAAAGCCAATGCCCCGGCGGGTCGGTTTATGTGATCGGTGAGCCGGGTCTTACCTACGCGCTGTACGAGGCGGGCTTCAGTATGAACGATGTCAACCCCGATTATGTGATTTTCGGGGAAACACGCTCCCTCAACTATGAAAAAATCGAAAAAGCGGTGAAACTGGTACAAAACGGCGCCAAACTGATCGGCACCAACTCCGACCTCACCGCCCCTTCCGAAATCGGCATTATCCCCGCCTGCCGGGCGCTGGTCTCCCCAATCGAGCTGACCACCGGGAAAAGCGCTTATTTTGTGGGCAAACCAAACCCCCTGATGATGCGCCATGCCCTCAAACGGCTGGATTGTCACCGTGCCGACGCCGCCATCATCGGCGACCGGATGGACACCGACGTGATTGCGGGAATCGAGAGCGAAATGGACACGGTACTGGTGCTCTCCGGCGTCAGCACGATGGAAAACATTGAACGTTTCCCCTACCGCCCGAAGTATATCCTGCCGGATGTCGGCGCGGTGGCAGGAATCGGATAACGCCATGAAAATGTTGATGGAGAAAAAAACACACGTCAAAAACAGCGTCAACCGCCTGGTTTTCTGCGGGCTGGCGGTGCTGTTGCAAATCCTGTTCTTTGTGGGAATGGGGTTTGCCCTGAGTGTGTATTCCACATCGATCATGCTGATGTTTCAGGTCATCGCCCTGTTTATCGGCTTCAAAGTGTCTGGGAGAACCGAGGTCTCCACATTCAAATTACCGTGGATTTTTCTGATTCTCGGATTTCCGATCCTCGGGATCAGCATTTTTCTGCTGTTCGGCAACAAGCAACTGCCGCGCAAAATCCGCCGCCGCTTTGCCGCAATCGACAGCGCCCTCGGTGAAAAAATCACGGAAGATCCGGCAGTGACCGGGCGGCTGAGAGAACAAAACCCCTACATTGCCAACCAGTGCCGTTATATTGCAAATCGCGGCGCGTTCCCGGTCTTTTCCAACACCGATATCACGTTTTACCCCGAGGCATGGCAGGGGTTTGAGGCGCAGTTGCGGGATTTGGAAAAAGCGGAAAGTTTTATTTTTCTGGAGTATCATGCCATTGAGGAGGCGCAGTCCTTTGCCCGCCTGCAGGCGATTCTTGCAGAAAAAGCGCGCGCCGGGGTGGAAGTGCGGATTTTGTATGACGACATCGGCAGTATCGGCTTTATCGACCCCGGATTTATCGGGCGGATGGAAAAAATCGGCGTTGCCTGCCGGGTTTTCAACTCGGTCGTTCCCTTTCTCAACCTGTTTATGAACAACCGCGACCACCGTAAAATCACCGTGATTGACGGCAAGGTCGGTTTTACGGGCGGATACAATCTGGCAGACGAATATTTCAATCTCAAACACCCTTACGGGTATTGGAAAGACACCGGCGTGCGACTGGAAGGGGACGCAGTGAAAAGCCTGACGGGAATGTTTTTGGAAATGTGGAACGCGATGGGCGATACCGACGATCAGTTTGAGCGTTATTTGCCGATATACCCCTATACGTCCTCTGAAAACGGCTTTGTACAACCCTATGCCGACCGCCCGATGGACAACGAGCCGCTTTCCGAAAACGTGTACCTGAATATGATCAAAAGCGCCACGGACAAGCTGTATGTCACCACCCCTTATCTGATTATCAGCGATGAGATGAACCGCGAGCTGTGCCTGGCGGCACTGCGCGGGGTGGATGTGCGGATTGTAACGCCCGGCATTCCCGACAAAAAAATGATCTATCGGGTCACCCGCTCCTACTACGCGGGGCTGGTGCGCCACGGGGTGCGCATTTTTGAGTACACACCGGGGTTTATCCACGCCAAGCAGATGCTGTGTGACAACACGCTTGCCGCGGTAGGCACCATCAATCTGGACTATCGCAGTCTTTACCACCACTTTGAAAACGGCGTGCTGTTTACCGGATACCGCGCGGTCGGCGAAGTGGCAGCGGATTTTGAAGATCTTTTCCGCGTTTCAACCGATGTGAGCGAAAAATACCGCACTAAAAAGACCTCTCTGAGACTGAGTCAATGCGTGTTGCGCCTGTTGGCGCCGCTGCTTTAACAAAAGAACGGGGCACCCGTCAGGTGCCCCGTTCTTTTGTTTGCCGCAGATCCCCTGCGGCTCGGGCTTTTGTTACTTCAAGTATAGCGGTTTTGAAAGGAAACGATAACCGGGTATCAGCGATGATTCTCGTTAAAATCGCCGGTCTTCTGCCCTGAAATTCTGTTTTCGCTTTCCAGCGCGACAATCCGCGCTTTTGCCTCATCACCCCGCAGGTGATCTGCGGCATAGGCGGCGCGCAGGAGTTCGCCCGGCACATATGCGTCATATTTGTCAAACACCGGCAATTCTCCGGGGGCTACCAATGCGTTGCAGTCGATTCCGCCGGCGGCAAGACGCGCCAGCACCCGGCAGAAGTCCTTTCCGTCCCCCTCCATACGGAAAAGAATGTAATAGCACCCCTCAAATTCGATGCCGGAAATCCCCAGTTCTTTGGCGTGTTTGGCAAGAAAGCGCCGCAGGGTACGGAAAGAGATGGTACCAAGCCACGGGAAAAGGCACCAGGTAGAGCCGCCGAGATGAATCAGCATCCGTTCCCCCACGCCGGTATTGCGTGCCAGGTGCCTTGCCACCTCCAAGCGGTGAGCGGCGTTGGGCTTGAGGTATGGGTAGACCGTATCTTCCGTCAGCACGCGGCGCATCCGCTCCAATATTTTGGTATGGATCGCGCCGGAGTCCCCTGGCCAGGAAACCTCCATTTTTCCCGCCACGGGGTGCACATAAATCAGTTTGCGTGGGATATCCAACTCCTCCACCTCCCACACGCGCCCGGCAAGGGCAAAGCGGTCGCCCACCGGGGGCGGCGTGGTGATGGTGCCGATCTCCTCCGCGCTCCCCTTCTCAGGGTCGCCTGCGCGCACGGTAAAGTCCTCACTGTCCTTGAAAACGGCATAAAACTGAAAACTGCGCAGCAGCCGCTCGCCGGCAAGCCCCACAATCAGCCCTTTCTCCTCGGTCATTTCCAAAAAATCGTGATTCAGCATCGAAATGAGCAATGTCCGGTAGTCCTCTTTGGAAATCTGCCGGAACGGAGGCAGTGTCAGCACCCGCTCGGCAAGCGCTTTTGCCGTCAGTTCCCCGGCGGCGGCAAGAATACTCAGCGTTTGGTGGAAAAGGAGGCTCACCGGCATTTTTTTGGCGCGCGGCGGCTCGATAAACCGCTCCTCCAGATAAAGCTGAATAATAGCGATCGCCCGCAACAACCCCCATGGGAACAACTGCGGCAACGGGGTATTGGGCAGCGGATCTTCCTCCCGGAAAACCATCATCATTTCCGGGGGTTGACCGCGCCTGCCGGATCTGCCAAGGCGCTGTAAAAAGGAGGAGACGGAGTTCGGTGCGTCGTTTTGCAACACGCGCTCCAACCTGCCGATGTCAATGCCGAGTTCCATCGTGACCGTGGCGCAGGTAACCACAGGGCGCTCGTCGTTTTTCATGCGCAGTTCCGCGTCCTCTCTCAGTGCCGCGGAAAGGTTGCCGTGGTGGATCAAGAACACGTCCGGCTCCCCCCGGCGCGCCGCGATCTGCCGGAAGGTAGCGGTCAGGTATTCGGTCTCCTCGCGGGAATTGGAAAACACCAGCGCTTTTTTATCCTTCACGCAGTCATACATATACTCATAGCCTGCGTCCAGCTCCGCGCCTTTTTGCGGCTTTGTCGCCTTTTCGCGTTCGGTCTGATCCGGGTTGTCATTCTGAAAGAAAAAGTGTTCCAGCCCCAGCCGCCAGCGGATGCCCTCAGGCGGAATTTGCGGCACGTCCACGGGGATATTGCTGTCCCCCGCCAGCCAAGCCGCCGCTTTTTCGGGGTCGCCCACCGTGGCGGAAAGCCCCACACGGCGCACCTGCCGCCCGATCAGGCGCGAAATGCGGGAAAGCTGGCACTGAATCTGATTGCCCCTGTCCACCCCGGTCAGGGTATGCACCTCGTCAATTACCACAAAGCGCAGGTCGCCAAACAGGCGCACGATGTCATTGGAGCGGTTGATGAGCATGGATTCCAGCGATTCCGGCGTGATCTGCAAAATCCCGGAGGGGTGATCCAACAGTTTTTTCTTGTGGGATGCCGAAACGTCGCCATGCCAGTGCGTAACGGGGATGCCGCTTTCGGTCAGCAGATCCTCCATGCGGTAAAACTGGTCATTGATCAGGCTTTTGAGCGGGGCGATATACAGCACGCCCACGCTGTGCGCCGGGCGCTCCCAGAGTTCCGACAGAATCGGGAAAAATGCCGCCTCCGTTTTCCCGCTGGCGGTGGTGGAGGTCAGCAACAGGTGGTGGTCGGTCTCGAAAATCGTTTTTGCCGCCGCCAGCTGTACGGCGCGAAGCGACTCCCAGGAGCGGGAAAAGATAAATTCCCGGATGAAAGGCGGAAATTTGGAAAAAATGCGTTCCTGCTCGTTCATAGCGCCCCTCACAGAATCAGATCATTGGGGTCAAAGTTGCTTTTTTTCACACCGTCCGGGGGGATATTCGGTTTTTCATCCGATTCCGGCACGGGTTCGCTCCCCGCAGTCACCTTCTTGGCAATGGTGTCAAAATCCACGTTTTCGTTCTGCATTAAAATCCCCAGCACGGTCAGATAATCCCGCAAAATCTCACGCGGGGTCATCAACTGATCCGCCCCCGCGCGGGAAAGGCAAAGCGTGAGAAACCTCGTGCGTTGCTCCTCCGTGATGCGCGGCTCCCAGTGAAACGCCTGCCCGTAAAGTGCCGTTACACGCACGATCAGGGCATACAGTTCATCATCCGACAGGCGCCGTAAACGGATCACGGGACCGATCAGATTGCGAAACTCCTCGTCCGCAAACCGGCTGTCGCAAAGGCGACTGCGCAGTGCCTCGTAGCTGAAAAGACCTCTGCGCGGATCCTCCAAAAACTGCGGCGTGCCCCCCAAGACCAGCAAAAGCCCTTCCGCTTTGCCCTGCAAGGCATCATTGAACATCGAAAGAATCTTTTCATAGTTATTT